>JACCRC010000208.1 GCA_013813765.1 Deltaproteobacteria bacterium
CAGCACAAGCGCGCCGAGACGCAGCCCATCACGCTCGATGGCTTCGATGGTTAAGAGTGTGTGGTTGATGGTTCCGAGCCCTGCCCGAGCGACCACCAATACGGGAAGTCCGATGATTCGAGCTAGACAGGAGGTATCGTGAGCTCGTGTCACCGGGACGCGCCATCCCCCAGCGGCCTCGACCAAGACGCGTTCAGCGCATCTGGCCCCGGATTGAAACTCTGACGCGATTCGGTCGAGGTCGATCTCGACTCCTTCAGCCTCAGACGCAACCCGCGGCGCGGCCGCAAGCCGGAACCGATACGTTCCACGGCGCACATCTCCAGAGGCCTCGGCTAACGCCATTTGGTCCTCGCCCCACTCGCCGGTCACCCCGGTTTCGATCGGCTTGAACGCGAAGACCTTCCGGCCCGCCTCGCGGGCCTTCCGCGCCAGCGCGCAGGTCACGAATGTCTTCCCGACCCCGGTGTCCGTCCCGGTGACGAAGAAGCCCTTCATCCGAGGGTCTCGCCGATCGCGGCGCTGGTCGCGGTCTCGAGCCGCTGGAGCTCGGGCGTCGAGATGCTGAGCGGCGGCATCCAGACGACGACATCGCCGAGGTTCCGTAGGATGACCCCGTGCGATCGGATCCGATCGCAGACCTCGACCCCGAGCGCGCGACCTTCCATCGGAGCAAGCTCGATGCCGGCCATCAGCCCGCATTGGCGAACATCCCGCACGCCGGGCAGCCGAGCGATATGAGAGAGCGCCGCGGTCATTGCGTGGATCTGGCGCTGGGCGTTTGGAAGCGTCTCGCGCTGGAGCAGGTCGAGCGACGCGAGTCCGACCGCGCATGCGAGCGGGTTCGCGGTGAACGTGTGGCCGTGGAAGAAGTGCCTCAGGTCGGTGCGCTTGCCGAGGAACGCCGAATAGATCTCCTCGGTCGACAGCGTCGCGGCGAGCGGGAGATAACCGGCGGCGATGCCCTTTGCGAGGCAGAGGAAGTCCGGCGTGACGTCTTCCTGCTCGCACGCGAACATCGTCCCGGTGCGGCCGAACCCGGTCGCGACCTCGTCGACGATGAGGTGGACGCTGTAGTGACGGCAGAGCTCGGCGGCCTTCCCGAGGAAGCCGCTCGGGTGCACGAGCATTCCGGCCGCGCCCTGGACGAGGGGTTCCACGACCAACGCAGCGATCTCGTACGCGCGGTTCGAGAGCTCCCGCTCGAGCTGTTCGAGCGACGCCGCTCCATCGGACCCGGACGGAGATGGGATCGCGATGCTCTGTACGAGCAGCGGACCGAACACGCGATGGAAGAGATCGATCCCTCCGACGCCAACGGCTCCGAGTGTATCGCCGTGATAAGCGTCGCCGAGCCGCACGAACTTCTGCTTCGCGGATCGGCCGCGGAGCTGCCAGTACTGGAACGACTGCTTGAGAGCGATCTCGACCGCCGTCGATCCCGAGTCCGAGTAGAACACGCGCGTCAGTCCTTTCGGCGCGACGTCGATCAACGCAGCCGCGAGTCGGATCCCCGGCTCGTGCGTCAGCCCGAGGAACGTCGAGTGCGCGAGCTTCGAGGCTTGATCCGCGAGCGCGCGATCGAGCGCCGGATGCCGATGACCGTGGACGTTGCACCAGAGCGAGCTGACTCCATCGATGTATCGCTTGCCGTGCTCGTCGATCAGGAACGAGCCGTCCCCGCCCGCGATCACCAGAGGCGTCCACTCGGCCTGCTGTGTGAACGGGTGCCACAGCACTCGCCGGTCGAGATCCGAGAGCTCACTCATATCAACCTTCGTGACGCATCGCGTCATTCAACACTCGACCTGCGTTCTCCACCTGCTGCAGAGTGTGGCCAGACGCGAGGCTGACTCTCAACCGCGCTGTTCCGGTCGGGACCGTCGGTGGTCGGATGCCCTGCACGAAGACCTTCTGTTCGAGCAGCCGAGCCGACGCTCGCATGACCTGTCGGTCGTCGCCGATCACGATCGGAGCGATCGCGCTGTCCAGAAACCCACCCGCGGATGGCACCAGCTCGCGCAACATGCGTGCGTTTCGACGGAGCGTGCTTCGACGTTGGTCCCCTTCGCTGCTGCGCACGATCTCGAGCGCCGCGCGCGTCGCAGCCGGGATCGATGGCGGCAGTGCCGTCGAGAACACGAACGGCCGCGCGCGATTCCACAACAGATCAGCGATCGCGTTCGTCGTCGCCGCGAACGCGCCGAACGTTCCGAGCGCCTTGCCAAACGTTCCAACGAGCACATCCGGAATGACCTCCGCAGCGGCACACAGTCCCCTGCCCTGCTCGCCGTGCACTCCGATCGCATGCGCTTCGTCGACGATCAGCACCGCGTCGTAACGATCCGCGAGCGCGCGCAGCGCTGATAGATCCGCGATGTCGCCGTCCATCGAGAACAGGGACTCCGTCACGATCAGTCGCCGCCGCCCACCACCCGCGGACAGCATCGCCTCCAGCGCGCGCAGGTCGCGGTGCGGAAACACCTCGATGGATGCTCGCGACAGCCGGCACCCATCGATGATGCTCGCGTGGTTCAGCTGGTCGGAGAACACGCGATCTCCGGCGCCCGCGAGCACGCTCAGCACGCCGACGTTCGCCGCGTAACCGGTGTTGAACAGACGGACGCCACCGCAGCGCAGCCAGTCCTCGACCTCGCGCTCCAGCGCGACGTGACTGTCCTGTGTCCCGGTGATCAACCGCGACGCACCTGCCCCCATGCCCTCGCGATCGAGCGCGCCTTTCGCAGCCGCTGCAAGCCTCGAGTCACCGGCGAGCGACAGGTAATCATTCGACGCGAAGCAGTCGACCTCGATGCCGTCGATCACGCACGTCGGACCCTGCAGTCCGGACACGACGCGCGGAACGCGGAGCCGACCCTGCGCCTCGAGGGCGGCGAGCTCGTCGCGTGCATCGTCGTCGAGGGACACGGCGGCGGACCATAGCCCACGAGTTCGCGAAGATCGACACCCGCATCGCGGCCGCCGGCTGGTTCAAAAGTGCCGACACCTCGATGGCGCGCGACGACACAGGAGGGCATGCGGACCTTGCTTGCGCTCGGAATCCTCACGACCTCGATTGCTACTGCCGCTCCCGCGATCACGGTGTCCACCACGCGTCGGGCGCTCACCACCGAACCGGCCCCACCCACGCCCATCCTCACGCGTCGGACGGCGCCGCCAGCCACCGCGATCATCGACGTCATTGCCGCGAGTGACCTGTGCGCCGGCGGATGGAGCGCGGCCGTCAACAAGGGAGTGATCGAGCTCGGACAGACCGCCGATCGCACGCGAGTCGTCGCCGGCACCTGCGCGATGCGCCTGACGATCCGCAACCTGCCTGCAGGCACATGGGAGCTGCGCCTCGGCGCAGCTCCGGTCACCGCGACACTTCGCTGATCACTTCCCGATACAAAACCGGGCGAACAGCTCGTCGAGCACGCGGTCCCCGACCTCGATGCCCCGCAGCTGCGCGAGCTGCTGCGTCGCCTGGCGCAGCTCGACCGCCACGATCTCCGGCGGGCACTTCTCCGCGCGCGCCGCGAGCGCTGCCGCGAACGAATCGCGAGCGCCCGCCGCGAGCGCCTGCTGCCGCGCGGTCGTGACGAGTGGCTGCTCCGCGCCTTCGCGATCCGCCACGCCGGCAACCGCGAGCACACGTGCCTTCAGCTCCGCGAGCCCCTGCCCGTTCGACGCCGAGGTCACGAGCGCATCGCGCGGATCTCCACCGAGGTCGCCTTTGCTCTTCACGATCACCGCGCGCTCGGCGAACCGCGCCCCGTCATCCCACGCCGAGGTTCCGTCGTTGACGACCACCACCACGTCCGCGGACTGCACCCGAGCTTCGCCGAGCTCGATTCCTCGTTGCTCGACGGGATCCGTCGTCGCCCGCGTCCCGGCGGTATCGATCAACGTCACCGCGACGCCGTCCCACACGTCGGACACCTCGAGCCAGTCACGGGTCGTGCCGGGATCCGGTGCGACCAGCGCACGCTCCTTGCCGACCAGCGCGTTGAGCAGCGACGACTTCCCGACGTTGACCGGCCCCACGAGTGCGATCGAGATCCCCTTCGTCACCGCACGCCCGTGGCGAAAACCGTCCGCGAGCCGCGCGCAGCCATCGCGCAGGGCACACAGCTCGCTGTCGATCCACGCGTCGCTCGACGGCTCGACGTCCTCCTCCGGGAAGTCGATCCACCCCTCGACCTCGGCGAGCTGTGCGAGCGCACTCTTCTCGAGATCCGCGATCTCGCCGCCGAGCTTTCCGCCGAGGTTTGCCTGTGCGAGCCGCCACGCTCGCTCGCTCCCCGCGTGGATCACCTCGAGCAGCGCCTCGGCGCGCAGCAGATCTAGCTTGCCGTTCGCTACTGCTCGCCGCGTGAACTCGCCCGGCTCCGCCACGCGCGCGCCCCGGCCGACGACCGAGGCCAGCAGCGCACCGAGGTTGAGCGTGCCGCCGTGGCCCTGAAGCTCGGCGACGTCCTCCCCGGTGAACGATGCCGGCGCTCGCATCGCGAACGCGAGCACCTGATCGACCGGCATGCCCGCGGCGTCTCGCACCCAGCCGAGCCGGACGGTCCGGTCGAGGGAGACCGCAGTGATCCCGAGCGCGGCAGCGGCGATCTCGATCGCGCGCGGTCCGCTCAGGCGAATGATCCCGACGCCACCGGCTCCCGCTGCCGTTGCAATGGCAGCGATGGTGTCGTCAGTCGGGTGGATCGTCACTCCGCGGGGGCGGGGACGATGAGGATGTGGCGGTCCTCGCCCTCACCCTCGCTGCGCGTCGTCAGGCCGGCGATCTCGGAGATCGCCATGTGGACGATGCGCCGGTCGTGCGCCGTCATCGGCTGCAGCTCGACGATCTGCTTCGTCTCGAGCGCCTTCGCGGCCATCTTCTGGCCAATCGCGCGCAGGCGTTCGATCTGCTTGTCGCGGAAGCCGCCTGCATCGACGACGAGCGGCTTCGTCTTGTCGCCCGTGCGATCGCGATAGACGACCTTGTTGACGAGGTGCTGGAGCGCATCCATCACGACGCCACGGCGGCCGATCACCAGCTCCGTGTCCTTCGTCTGGATCTCGAGCGTGGTGCGCTCCTTGTCGTCCTTGATGTCGATATCCGCGGGGATGCCCATGCGCTCGAGGACGCCGAGCAGAAACTCGCTCGCCTTCTCGGCCAGATCTTCACGTTCAGAGCTAGCAGCAGTACTGGTCACAGATGCCTCCATACCTACCTCCTCCGCTTCTTCTTCTTGCGCGGACGAGGCGTTGCAGACGTCGACGAAGCAGCCGCTTCTGCGGGCGCCCCGTCGTCGTCCTCGTCACTGGTGGATTCGACCGACTCGACGTCGATCACGGGCTTCGCCGACTTCGGCGCGCCGTTCTTCGCTGATGACGACCCCTTGGTCGTCGCCTTCTCGGCCGCGGCCTTCGCCGCCTCGACCGCTTCCTGGTTCGCCTTCATCTTCGCGACGAGCTCCAGGCTCTTCTTGTCGTACTTGTTCATCCAGATCGAGTGCAGCGCCGAGAGGCACGTGTTCGTGAAGATGTAGAGCGTGAGGCCAGCCGGGAAGAAGAACGACATCACGCCGAACATCAGCGGCATGCCGTACATGATCATCTTCTGCTGTCCCGACGTTCCGGTCTGCGGCGTCAGGCGCGCCTGCAGGAACATCGTGACCATCAGGATGATCGGGAGGATCTTGTACGGATCCGGCGCCGTGAGGTCGTCGATCCAGCCCGGGATGAACGGCTGCTGGTAGAGCTCGCCGGCCGACGACAGCATGCGGTAGAGCGCGAGCCAGATCGGCATCTGCATCAGGATCGGCAGACACCCGGCGATCGGATTGACGTTGTGCGTCTTGTAGAGCGCCATCGTCTCCGCCTGGAGGCGCTGGCGGTCGTTCTTGTACTTCTCCTGCAGCGCCTTCATCTGCGGCGTGAGGGCGGCCATCGCCTTCATCGACCGCATCGACTTCGTCGTCCAGTACAGCGTCGCGGCCTTGACGAGGAACGTCAGCAGGATGATCGCGATGCCCCAGTTCCCGAACGCCGAGTAGAACTGCTGCAAGAGCCACAGCAGCGGCTTGCCGATGAAACCGAACCAGCCGAGATCGATCGTCTCCTTGAAGCCGGGAGAGGGCTTGAACTCGGTCGCCGCGTCCGCGCGATCCAGGCTCGTGTAGTTCTTCGGGCCGAGATAGCCGACGATCTCGCGGACGATCGGCTTGTCGCCCTGCTTCATCTGCAGCGCGGGCACGTACAGCAGGTCCGAGCGCATGAGGCCCTTCGGATCCTCGGGGAACGTATACTTCTCGACGGTGTACTCGTTCGCGATAGCCGGCTTCGGGGCATAGACCCCGAGCAGGTACGGATGCTCGAAGCCCGCCCAGATGACGGCGGGCTCGTAGCGCGGCCACTCGATCACATCCGTGACCGGCGTGTGGAGGATCTCGTCACCGGAGTACGACGAGCTGAACCACGCGCGCGCCATCGACTGGCTCGACTCGCCGTCCTCGGCCTTCGCGGGGTCCTGGAACGCGAACGCAGAGACCGCGAGCTGCTGCGTCGCGATCTTGCCGGCGGGCACCTTCACGTTCGCCGTCACGACCATCCGCACGAGGAACGTGTCGGGGAGGACCGTGAACAGCTTCTCGATGTCGATGAGCTCGGTCGAGAGCGTGTACTTGACCTGCGTGTCGGAGACCTTCGTTCCCGTCCACTCGGCGTTGCGCGGCAGGGCGTACGTCGACTTCGCGAAATCGACGAGGAACGCGCCGGTGCCGGGCAGCCCCGGGAGCATCTCGCCCTTCGTCTGGTCGCGCTCGAAGCGCGGATCGGCGAGCTTGAACGAGACGAGCGCGCCGCCGTAGCTCGAGAACGTCGCGGTGAACTTGCCCGCGAACGCCATCACGATCTTCTGCTCGGCACCACGCGGCGCCTCGGCAGTCGAGCTCGGCGACGCCGGCGACGGCTCGGTGGACTTGCCGACCTCCGACGCCGGCGCGACCGGACCAGCGACCGCCGCAGAGCCCGAGCCTGCTTCTGGCTTCGGGTCTTCCTCTTTGGGACCCCAGAACTTGTTCCAGACGAGCATGAAGCCGAGCGCGAGCGCGACGGCGAGCAGCAGCCGCTTTCCTTGATCTTGCATCTAGTGCTGCTCCTCGCAGACGTGGCCCGACGAGCCGATGCTCACCGGGTGATAGCCGCCGTGAAACAGCGGATTGCAGCGCAGGATGCGACCGACAGCCATCGCACCACCGACGACGACGCCTCGCTGCTGGACCGCATCGAGTGCGTACTCGGAGCAGGTCGGCAGGTAGATACAGCTCGGCGCGCCCTTCATCGGGGAGAGCACGCGTCGATAGAACCGCACCGGCATCAGCACGATGGAGATCAGGAGCCGGTGGAGTTTGGTCATGAAAGGTGCCGCAGGATCTTCGTCAGATCAGGCGCGAAGTCGCTCGGGTGAAGCTGCCGCGCCGCCGAGTCCTTGGCAACCAGGACCATGTCCCAGCCTGTAGGCACCCAACCATTCGTGCGCAACCACTCTCGCAATAACCGCCGGATCCGATTTCGAACGACCGCGTTCCCCACTTTCTTGGTGACCGTGATGCCGAGCCGTCCGACGAGGTCGGGGGCAGGGCGTTTTCGAGCGATCGCGAGCACGTGGCGACCATGCAGCTTCGTACCGTCGGATTGAACCGCGAGGTACTCGGCGCGTTGTCGCAGCCGGGCTTCCTTGGAGATTCCAAGGGGAGCTCGGCCTGCCACGCTACTTCTTCGCGGCGGTGACCGAGATGCGCTTGCGACCCTTTGCGCGACGGCGGCGAAGGACTTCGCGACCACCCCGGGTCTTCTTGCGGGCGCGGAACCCGTGGGTGCGCTTGCGGCTCTTGTTGTGCGGCTGATAAGTACGCTTCGACACAGTTCGTCTCCGGGTCCGGGGCTACAGCGAGGGGGGATCGATACGCAAAGGCCGCTTGGAAGTCAAGGCGCGCTCGTTCTCCGACGAGGATCTGTGCTCCGAGAATTGTGGCGGTTTGGCTGCCGTCCGGAGTTCACTTGGCGACGTTTTTGGCTTGCGCGGCGAATTTGGAAGCTGCTACCAACGCACGGTTTCCTCGCCTGTGGACAACCCTAGGGGCTGGCCGCGGGAGAGAACCAGAGGTCCCTGTGGATAACCTCTGGATTGCCTGACGTTTGCCTGTGAATCGTGACCCACAAATATATGAATACGCAGGACAAAGTCCTGGAGACAGGGGAATGACCGTACAGTTGATGTGGGACGAGGCTGTGGGACGCCTGAAGGCACGGGTTTCCTCACAGAACTACGACACCTGGCTGCGCCCCATCGAGGTCCGTTCGTTCGATCGGGGCACGCTGCGCCTGAGGGCGCCGAACAGCTTCATCCGGAGCTGGTTCGAGTCGAACTTCCTGCGGACGGTCCTGGACGAGCTCCGCGACCTTGGACACGCCGAGATCCGGGTGGAGTGGGAGGCCGAGGCCGAGCGCGAGTTTCCGATCGAGGAGCCCGCCGAGCTCTCCGCCAAGGCCTCCGACCCCGCGCTCGTCATCCCAGTCTCCATGCCAAGCGCCCCCGAGCCGGCGATCGTCAGCGCGCCGGCCATCATCCGGCCCCCGAACAAGCCGATCCCCGACGAGGACGTGATGGTCGCCCCCGAGGCGGCATCGCTGAACCCTCGCTACAACTTCGAGACGTTCGTAGCCGGCCCGTCGAACCAGCTCGCGTTCGCCGCATCGCAGGCTGCCGCGTCGAGCTACCCGCCGAAATACAATCCGGTGTTCATCTGTGGCGGCGTCGGTCTCGGCAAGACGCACCTCCTGCACTCGATCGGTCACCAGCAGCTCGCGAACCGACCCGGTGCACGCATCGTGTACCTGTCGAGCGAGCGGTTCATGAACGAGTACGTGCAGGCGATCCGCACGGGCCGCATGCACGAGTTCCGCAGAAACTACCGCGAGGGCATCGACGTCCTGCTCATCGATGACGTGCAGTTCCTCGCCGGAAAAGAGAGCACGCAGGACGAGTTCTTCCACACCTTCAACGCGCTCCACGAGAACCACAAGCAGATCGTACTGACGGCCGACCGCAAGCCGCACGAGATCTCCGACATCGCGGACCGCCTCCGGACGCGCTTCGCGTGGGGCCTGCTCGCCGATATCGAGCCCCCCGAGCTCGAGGTCCGCATCGCGATTCTGAGGAAGAAAGCCGCCGTCGAGGCCGTGCAGCTTCCGGATGACGTCGCGCTCTACATCGCGTCGTCGATCAAGAGCAACGTCCGCGAGCTCGAGGGGGCGCTCATCCGCCTCGCCGCGTACGCTTCACTGTCCAAGCGGCGCATCGACCTCGAGTTCGCGCAGGAGACGCTGGGAGCGGCGATCACGCGTCCCCGCGAGATCATCACCGTCGACAGCGTCATCAAGAGTGTGGCGAGCTACTACGGCCTCAAGCCGAGCGACATCAAGAGCGAGCGCCGGCACAAGTCGGTGGCCACTCCGCGTGCCGTGGCGATGTATCTGGCGCGCCACCACACGAAGGACAGCTACCCCGATCTCGCGCGTGCGTTCGGCGGCAAGCACCACACGACGGTCATCTCGGCGGTCCAGAAGATCATCGAGCGGCTCAAGGACGACGCGTCTCTGCGGTCAGAGATCCACGCGATCGAATCGATGATCCTGCGATGACGAGCGTTGTGCGTAACCCTGTGCCGCAGCTGTGGCGTGCGTGTGGATCAATTCCTCGTCGGAGTTGCCCACAGGTTTGCTGCATGCCATCCACCGGGGGACGCCCATGATCCGCGGGGTGTCAGACGACACAATTAGTCTGGCTCCGCACGGGGTTGTCGAGCTATGCACAGCGTCCACAGCCCCTTCTTATTCCTATTACTAAAAGATCTAAGATCTCTTCTAAAGATAAAGAGAGAGACGAAGAACGACCGTTACGAAGGTTGAGGACGACATGGAGATCAGAATCGCAAAGACCGAGTTCCTTCGCGGACTGCGCCTCGCGCAGGGCATCGCCGATCGCAAGAGCACGATGCCGATGCTCGCGAACGTCCTGCTTCGTACGCAGGGAAAGAACCAGCTCCTCGTCGCAGCGACCGACCTGAACGTCTCGCTCACAGCCGAGCTCAAGAGCACCAACACCGGAGAAGGCGGCATCACCCTCGGTGCCAAGAACCTCTACGAGCTCATCGCGAACGCTCCAGGCGACGACATCACGCTCAAGAAGGCCGACAACCACTGGGCCGAGATCAAGAGCGGGAAGGTCTCGTATCGCATCGTCGGAATGCCGGACCGTGACTTCCCGAAGGTCCCCGACCATCGCGAGGCCTCGTACTCGACGATGGAGAGCGCGGTGCTCCGCGAGATGATCGAACGCACGCTGTTCAGCGTCTGCAACGACGAGACGCGGTTTCACCTGAACGGCGTGTACTTCGAGAGCGACGGCAGCAAGAGCCGCATGGTCTCCACCGACGGTCACCGCCTCAGCAAGGTCGAGCGGACCATCGCGAACGGTCCCAAGCTCTCGGCAGGAATCATCATCCCGAAGAAGGGCCTCCTCGAGATCCGCAAGGTCCTCGACGCTGGACCCTCCTGCAAGCTCGCCATCAAGACGCCCCACCTGTTCCTCGTCCAGGACGACATCGCCATCGCGGTGAAGCTCATCGACGCGCAGTTCCCGCCGTACGAGCAGGTCATCCCGAAGGACCACAAGCGGGTCATCACGGTCGACCGCGGCCGCTTCATCGATGCTCTGCGGCGTGCGCAACTGATGTCGTCGGAGACGCGCGGAGTGAAGGTCGCAGCCACGAAGGACGGCATCACCATCACGAGCGACAACCCGGACCTCGGCGAGGTGCGCGAGGAGATGGACGCCGAGTACGGCGGCGACCCTATCGCGATCGGGTTCAACCCGAAGTACGTCGTCGAGCTGCTGTCGCAGATGACGTGCGACCAGATCACGATCTCCCTCGGTGGCGAGCTCGACCCAGGGCTCATCAAGCCGCTCACGGGCGATGATTATCTCGGCGTCGTCATGCCGATGAGGATCTGACGCCCTGAGGGTCTTCACGCTCGTCGCGGACGGGGTGAGGAACCTGCGGCCGCTCCAGCTGTCTCCGCGTGAGCGCTTCAACGTCTTCGTCGGTGATAACGGGCAAGGGAAGACGAACCTGCTCGAGGCGATCTATACGATCGCCACGCTCCGCTCGTTCCGCACGGCGAAGCTGACCGACCTCATCGCGTTCGGCTCTCCCGAAGCGCGACTGGGCGCACGGGTCATCAAGGACGAGCTGGTGCGCGTCTACGAGGTCGATCTAGCCCCGGGCTCGCGCAAGGTCCGGCTCGACGGCAAGGCTGTACGGCCGCTCTCGCGCTACTTCGGCGGCTTCAACGTCGTCGTGTTCACGCCGGAGGATCTGGCGCTGCCTCGAGGCTCTCCGGGTGATCGGCGGCGGTTTCTCGACCGCGGAGCGTTCAACTACGAAGCGGGTTTTCTCGCGACGGCGGCTGACTACGACAAGGTGCTGCGCACGCGCAATACGGTGCTCAAGCAAGCAGGGCAGGGCACGCTGCCGCCACGTCAGGTCGACGAGCTGCTCCACGTGTACGACGCGCAGCTCTCGGTCCTCGCGGTGCAGATCATCGCGGCGCGGCGACACTTCCTCGCAAACCTCGGCCCCGAGCTCGGGAAGGCGTTCGCCGCGATCACACGCACGGGACTGGAGGCGAGCGCGAGATATGTTTCGAAGCTCGTCGACGACAAGGGCGTCGCTGCGCCAGCCCCTCTCATCGAGGCCAAGCTCAAGGAGGGCAGGGCGCGCGATCTCGCATCGCAGTCAACGCAGCTTGGTCCTCATCGCGACGACGTCGTGCTCGAGCTCGATGGCCGGGAGGCTGGAAGCTTCGCGTCCCAGGGCCAGCTTCGCGCGATCATGCTCGCGTGGAAGACCGCCGAGCTCGAGGTGCTCGGCCGCGCGCACGGCGATCAGCCGATCCTGTTGCTCGACGATGTGTCGAGCGAGCTCGATCCAGCGCGCAACGAATACCTGTTTCACCACCTCGCGTCGCTTGCCGGACAGTGCTTCATCACGACGACGGCCAGCAGTCACGTGCTGCTCTCGCAAGACCGTGCGGATTACCGCATTCAGGCCGGCCAGATTCTTGAATAAATCCGACGGTTTGATCTGCCTCGAAAGCCCCTGGGAACGCTTCTTTTTGAAGGGTGCGCGTGGTACGACTTCCACGCGGTAAGGAATGGCTGATCCCACTGGAACTTCGGCTACTTCGGATACCTACGACGCAGGCTCGATCGGCGTTCTCAAAGGTCTCGAAGGTGTTCGCAAGCGGCCCGGCATGTACATCGGTGACACCGATGACGGCACGGGCCTGCATCACCTCGTTCACGAGGTTGTCGACAACTCGGTCGACGAGCATCTCGCGGGTCACTGCACGCGCATCGACGTCATCATTCACTACGACAACTCGGTGACGGTCGAGGACAACGGCCGCGGCATCCCGACGGATCTGCATCCGATCGAGGGGCGCTCTGCGGCCGAGCTCGTGATGACTTCGTTGCACGCCGGCGGCAAGTTCGGCGGCGGCGGCTACAAGGTCTCTGGTGGTCTGCACGGCGTCGGCGTCAGCGCCGTCAACGCGCTCTCCGACTGGCTCAAGCTCGAGATTCGCCGCGCCGGCAAGGTCTTCTTCCAGGAGTACAAGGCCGGCATTCCCGTCGCCGATCTGCGGCAGACGGGAGTCACCGAGCGCCGCGGCACGAAGGTCACGTTCCACCCGGACCCGACGATCTTCAAGAACGTGCTCGAGTTCTCGTTCGACACGCTCGCCCAGAAGCTGCGCGAGCTCGCGTACCTCAACAGCGGCCTCGCGATCCACATCCACGACGAGCGCACCGACAAGAAGGCCGAGTTCGCGTTCTCCGGTGGCATCGCCACGTATGTCGCCGACCTCAACGCGAACAAGACGCAGGTCTCGGACGTCATCTACTTCTCCGGCGTGTTCGGCGAGAACGTCGAAGAGTGCACGGTCGACGTCGCGATGCAGTGGAACGACGGCTACAACGAGCTGACGACCTGCTTCACGAACACGATCAAGAACCGCGACGGCGGCACGCACCTCACCGGCTACCGCCAGTCGATGACGCGCACGATCAATAACTACGCGAACGAGTACAAGCTGCTCAAGGACGCGAAGAGCGGCATCTCCGGCGAGGATCTGCGCGAGGGACTCACCGCGGTCATCTCCGTCAAGGTCGGCGATCCGAAGTACTCGAACCAGGCGAAGGACAAGCTGGTCTCCTCCGAGGTCGGCACCGCGGTCTCCGCGGTCGTCACCGAGAAGCTCGGCGAGTGGCTCGAGCGCAACCCGAAGGAAGCGCGCATCATCATCAACAAGGCCCTGCTCGCATCACGCGCCCGCGAGGCTGCTCGCAAGGCGCGCGAGATGGTGCAGCGCAAGGGCGCCCTCGAGCTGTCCTCGCTTCCCGGCAAGCTCGCCGACTGTCAGGAGCGCGACCCGGCGAAGTCGGAGCTGTTCATCGTCGAGGGCGAGTCCGCAGGTGGCTCCGCGAAGCAGGGCCGCAATCGTGCGTTCCAGGCGATCCTCCCGCTCAAGGGCAAGATCCTCAACGTCGAGAAGGTCCGCTTCGATCGGATGCTCTCGTCGCAGGAGCTCACCACGCTGATCACGGCGCTCGGCACCTCCGTCGGTGACGAGAAGGACATCGCGAAGCTCCGCTATCACAAGATCGTCATCATGACGGACGCCGATGTCGACGGCAGTCACATCCGTACCCTGCTGCTGACGTTCTTCTTCCGCCACTTCAACGAGCTGTTCGAGAACGGCCACGTCTTCATCGCGCAGCCACCGCTCTACAAGATCAAGAAGGGCAAGACCGAGCTGTATCTGAAGAACGAGGGCGCGCTCGAGGACTACCTCCTCGAATCCGTCTGCAAGGAGACGATCCTCTCCCGCACCGGCGGCAAGCCGATCACCGGCGACGACCTCGTCGTCCTCGTCAAGCGAATCAACCAGGCCCGCCGCCTTCGCGCGCACCTAGACAAACGCGGCGACGCGCGCATCGTCGCTGCGTTCGCCGACCACGGCATCTCGCACGACGACCTGAAGAACCGCGAGAAGCTCGAGCTGATCGAGGCCAAGGTCATGGCCGAGGTGTCCAAGCGGTACCCCGAGCTCAGCCAGGCCGCAGCGGACTACAGCCAGGATCCCGAGCACGGTACCTGGGAGATGAAGTTCGGCGCCGGCGTCCACGGCGTTCGACGCCACACGATCATCTCCGCTGACCTCATCCATTCCGCCGAGTTCTCTGACCTCAAGAAGATCAGCGCGGAGCTGAAGACTCAGCTCGTCGCGCCGCTCTCGCTCGCCCACGAGAAGGATCCGCCGCGCGAGATCCAGGGCTGGGACGAGATCGCCTCGGTCGTCGAGGAGCACGGCCGCAAGGGCCTGCAGATCCAGCGGTACAAGGGCCTCGGCGAGATGAACGCCGAGCAGCTGTGGGAGACCACGATGGATCCCGCGAAGCGTCACCTGCTGCGCGTGAAGGTGGAGGAGATGGAGGAGGCCGACGGCATCTTCACGAAGCTGATGGGCGATCTCGTGGAGCCTCGCCGCGAGTTCATCGAACAGAACGCGCTCAACGTCCGTCGTCTCGACGTCTGATGCGCTCCCTCATCGCTTCTGCGGCGAAGCTCCCGGGTGTCGAGGAGGGCATCGCGTGCGCGGGCACCGCGCTCGAATCGCGCACGCTGAAGATCGACGGCCGGGCGTTCGCGTTCTTCGGCCCGAACGATCTGCGCGTGAAGCTGTCGCGCTCGCTGCCGGAAGCGCAGCGCCTCGCGAAGGCGCGCCCCGGCTCGTGCGTTCCGTCCGCAGGCGGCTGGACAAAGGTAGCGCTCGGCCCCGGCATGCTCGGCGTCGCGACACTGACGAAGTGGATCACCGAGAGCTACCGCCAGTTCGCTCCGCCGCCGTACGGCACTGCACGGGAACGGCTGCCGACGAAGCGCGCCGCTGTGAAGAAGACTGTGAAGAAGCCCGCGCGTCGCGCGTAGCGCTACAGCGCCATGTGCAAGGCTTCAGCGAGGAGCGGCGATGCATGCTCGGAATCATTGAGCCGCACGAGCTGCAGCTCTGCGAGCGAGGGACCGGAGAGCACGTTCAACGTCGCCGGCGCCTGACGGAACATCCAGATCCGCGAGAGCGGTAGTCCGAGCACGCGACACAGCAGCACGCGATTGACGGCGTCGTGTGCGGCGATCAGCGCGGTCTCATCGGGACCGAGCCGCGCGCAGGTCCGAACGAGCACGGGCCATGCCCGATCTTCGACATCGCCGAGCGTCTCGGCGCCCGGTCCGGCGGGGACGTGACGTTCGGGTTGCGAGCGCCAGGTGCCGAGCATCTCGGCGTGCGAGAGCTCGAGATCCGAGGCGAGGTGCCCTTCCCAGTCTCCGTGCGAGATCTCGAGCAGACCCTCGTCGAGCTCGAGCGGTGTGGCTCGGCCAGCGAGGATCGCCTCGGCGGTGTTCTTCGCACGCGCGAGCGGCGAGGCGATCGCGAGTGCGATCGGCAGGTGCGCGAGGCGAAGGCCGAGAGCTTTGACCTGCGCCTCCCCGGCGGGCGAGAGCGGGATGTCGGTTCGGCCCTGGTAGCGTCCTTCGCGATTCCACGGGGTCTCGCCATGGCGGACGAGGAGGACGTTCATGGGGTGACATTACACGTGCGTGACGCGACGAGTCACTGCGGCGAGAGGGGAACGGGGGTCGATTTTACCGACGGGCGCGTGGTAGCCAGAGGCAATGACTCATCGCAGCCGCATCCTCGGCATCGGCATGTCGGTGCCCAAGCGCATCGTCACGAACAACGACCTCGCCACGAAGATGGAGACGTCGCACGAGTGGATCGTGGAGCGCACGGGGATCGAGCAGCGGCACTGGGTCGAAGAGGGCGAGACCGGTACCACGCTGGCGACCGCTGCGAGCAAGCAGGCGATCGAGCGCTCCGGTGTCGATCCGAAGGACATCGACCTCATCATCTACGCGACGCTGTCACCGGACTTCTTCTTTCCGGGGACCGCCGTATTCGTGCAGCGCGCGCTCGGGATGAAAGAGATCCCGTGCCTCGACATTCGCCAGCAGTGCACTGGCTTCATCTACGGGCTCTCGATCGCCGACGCGTACATCCGCACCGGCATGTTCAAGAACATCCTGATGATCGGCTCGGAGGTCCACTCGACGGGCCTCGACGTCTCGACCGCGGGCCGTGACATCACGGTGCTGTTCGGGGACGGCGCGGGTGCGGTCGTGGTCGGTCGCGCGACGGACGACAAGCACATGATCCTGTCGACGCACATCCACGCGGATGGCAGCGAGGCGGAGATCCTGTGGACCGAGTATCCAGCGAGCGCGCGCCACCCGCGCATCAGCGAGGCCGCGATGGCCGAGCGCAAGCACTTCCCGACGATGAACGGGAAGAAGGTTTTCAAGCACGCAGTGACCCGCATGCCTCAGGCGATCATGGAGGGCATGATCGCGAACGACCTGAAGCTGACGGACATCGACATGATGATCCCGCACCAGGCGAACCTGCGGATCAATCAGATGGTCGCGCAGATGATCGGCATGCCCGCCGAGAAGACGCACAACACGATCATGAAGTACGGCAACACCACCGCCGCTTCGATCCCGATGTGCATGTACGACGCGCTCGAGCTCGGCAAGATCAAGGACGGGAACCTCGTCTGCCTCGTCGCCTTCGGCGCGGGTCTAACGTGGGGCTCCGCGTTCCTGCGCTGGTAGCTACGCAGCGGCGGCGGTGAACAGCGCGTCGACCTCGGCCGCGAGCTTGTCCTCCGTCACGCCCTTGGCCAGCGCGAGCTCCTTGATCAGGAGGCCGCGGGCCGTCTCGAGCATCTTGCGCTCGCCGAACGACAGGTCCTTCGTTGCCCGGAGCACCGAGAGGTCGCGCATGACCTCGGCGATCTCGAACACGGAGCCAGTCTTGATCTTCTCCATGTACTCGCGATAGCGGCGGTTCCACGTCTGCGTGTCGCGCGGGATGTCGCGCGACTTGAGGATCGAGAAGACCTCCTTCACCTGCTTGGAGGTGATGAGATCTCGGAGTCCTACCGATCCCGCGTTGACGGTGGGGACCATGATCTTCAGGCCCGTATCGATGATCTGGAGGATGTAGACCGAGGTCTTGCTCCCTCCGATGTCGCGCTGCTCGAGCGCGACCACCTCGGCCACGCCGTGTACGGGATAGACAGCCTTGTCACCGACGGTAAATTGCTGCTTCAACAGATTGCCCCCAGCAGCAGAATGCTAGCAGCCGAGGGTAGGGCTGTCAAACTACACCCCCGCACAACTACGCGGAATCACGATGAATATTGAGTAAGCACCGTCACCTACGGGTGGCGTACTCCACGATCGTGGCGACCGCGAAGCCGGTTCCGCCCTTGGGCTGAGACGGGCGAGCAGACGAAACCGAAGCCGGACCCGCGATGTCGACGTGGACCCACGGCGTGTCCTTGGCAAACGTCTTCAGGAACAGTCCGGCGGTGATCGCGCCGCCGAAGCGGTCGCCGGTGTTGCGCATGTCCGCGATCGGGCTCTTCAGCTGCTCGCGCAGGCGGCCATTGAGCGGCAGGCGCCACATGTCCTCGCCGGTCCGCTCCGACGCGTTCATCCAGGTCTTCAGCAGCGCCTCGTGATCGGACATCACGCCGGCCGTGTACGGCCCGAGCGCGACCATGCAGGCGCCGGTGAGGGTGGCGAAGTCGAACATCTCGTCCGGCTGGATCTTCGTGCGGACGTACGTGATCGCATCACCGAGCGTCAGCCGGCCCTCGGCGTCGGTGTTGTTGATCTCGACCGTCGTGCCGTCCATCGAGGTCAGCACGTCACCGAGCTTGTACGCCTGACCGGAGACGAGGTTCTCGCAGCACGCAGCGACCGCGTGGACCTCGACGTCGGCGCCGAGCGTGGCGATCGCGTCCATCGCGCTGATCACGGCGGCCGCGCCGGACATGTCGACCTTCATGTCCTCCATCGACTGCGAGGGCTTCAGCGAGTAGCCGCCCGAGTCGAAGGTGACGCCCTTGCCGATGAACGCGATCCGCTTCTTCGGCTTCTTCGCGGGCTTGTAGGTCAGGTGGATGAACTTCGACTCCTGCGCGGATCCCTGCCCGACCGCGAGGAACATGCCCATCCCGAGCTCAGCGCACTTCTTCGCGTCGAGGATCGTCGCGGTGACGGAGCCCTTGTGCTTCTTCGCGATCGCCAGCGCGTCCGCGGCCAGTGCGGACGGCGTGATCACCGCGGCGGGCTCGTTGATCAGGTCGCGCGCGTGGTTGATCGCGGCGGCGATGGTCTCACCGCGCGTGACGGCCACCGTGAACGCCTTCTGCTGCGTTGCGGACGGCTTCTTGCCGGCCTTCGGCGCGGGGTCCGTCACGATGCCGAACGAGCGGAGCGTCGGGGGCTTCTTGTGCTCGTCGCCGGTCAGGTAGCGCCCGAACTTGTACGAACCGAGGTGCACGCCTTCGGCGACGTGCTGGAGCAGCTGCGCCTCGCGATTCGCGCCGAGCTGCGGGATGAGGAACGCGAGCGTGGTGGCCGAGGCCTTGGCGGCCGCCTGAGTGACGGTCGCCGCGAGGTCGCGGACCGCCGGATTCGTGAACTCGCCGCGCACGCCGCCGCCGACCACCACCACGCGCCGGGCCGGGATCCGGCCGTGCGTGTGAACCGTGATCGACTGACCAATCTTGCCTTCGAACGACTCGCTCTTCGCGACGTCCGCTAGCACGCCACCAAGGGCCTGGTCTGCTGATTTGAAAATGGAGTCCTTGGTCGGGTCGCCGTATGTGACAAACGCTACGAGATCGACTGGGGCCTGCAGCAACGGGCCTGGAACATGGGTGACAGACAGTGCGCTGACGTCAGGCATAAATGCTCGTAACTCCCGAGGAAGAGGCGGCGTTTATAAGGGGTGCGAAGAGCGAAGTAAAGGAATCCATTGCCTACATTGACAGTCCAAACCGAGGATCCGTAGAGTCTCTACACACCAGAGCTCCAGGGGGAGTTTGAATGCGATCCAAGGTGATGACTGCGCGCCCCGCGGCGCGCAAGGGAAGCGGTAGTCGCACGAAGAAGACGGTCGCGGTTGCTTCGAGAAAGTCGGAGCCGATCATCCAGATGGTGGAGAGGCGTTCCTCTCGGACCATCATGGAGCTGCCGAAGAAAGCCGGCGAGCTCCCGATTCCAAGCTCCACGTTCGTCTTCTAGCTACTCAAGCGACTGCGTCCACGATCGTCTTCTTGAGATTCCGAGCGTCTTTCCAGCGCTCAGGGGACTCGAAGGCGATCGCGGAACCGCCCGGCAGGTCCGCGTAATGCGCCAGGAGCATCACGAGGTCGTCGAGCTTTTCGCTCCGGAGTGCACCTGACCGGCCCAGGCCGGCGACGCGCAGGTACAGTGCCTCGACCTCGAGGTCGTAGTGCACCTCGGGCGGCTGCCCGGGATCTCGCACGAGCGGGTCGAACGCGCAGATCACGCCGAGCTCGTTCGCGAACGTGATGGCCGTTCGCAGGTCCCACAGGCCATCGGGGACCCAGACGCGGCGCGTGCCCACGGTCTCCTCGGTCGCGATCTCTGCGAAGAACTTCTTCAGCGTGTCTCTGTTCGCCGCGGATGCCGCGAACAGTGGTGGTGATCGGAACACGGCGTAACCCGCACCGAGCTGCGTTACTGCCGCCGCGAACTGCGCGAGAGCCGCGCGCCCCGGTGCACTGTCGCGGAAATCGCCGACGGTCGCGTCGTGCGGCCACAGGCTCGTCGATTTCGGTGCCTTGCGATGCGTGAGCACCCATGGCGCGACGAGCGCGATCGCGCCCTTCGGCGCGGCCTCTGCCCACTTCGCGAGCGAGCTCGGCTTCAGCGGACCCGCGAACAATGCGGACAGCTCCAGGAGATCGAGCTCCTGGAAGTAACGCTCCCGCTCCATGCGGTCGGGAAGATCGACGGTACCGATGCGCACAGGAAGATTGAGGTGGTATGCGTAGCAGCACGCTTCGTCAACGGAGGAATCCATGAAGTTCTTCATCGACACCGCAGAAATCAAAGAGATCAAAGAGGCCGCCTCCATGGGCCTCGTCGACGGCGTGACGACGAACCCGTCGCTCGTCGCGAAGAGCGGCAAGAAGTTCCGCGATGTCCTCCTCGAGATCTGCGACATCGTCAAAGGGCCGGTGTCCGCCGAGGTCGTCTCGGTGAAGCACGACGAGATGATGAAGGAGGCCCGCGAGTACGCGGCGTTGCGCCCGAACATCGTCGTCAAGATCCCGCTGATCCCCGAGGGCCTCAAGGCCGTGCGCACCTGCACCGAGGAAGGCATCAAGACGAACGTCACGCTGTGCTTCTCGGCGACGCAGGCGCTGCTCGCAGCGAAGGCCGGCGCGACGTACATCTCGCCGTTCGTCGGTCGCCTCGATGACGTCTCCACCGACGGCATGCAGCTGATCGGCGAGATCGTGCAGATCTACGACAACTACGCGTTCGAGACCGAAGTGCTCGTCGCGAGCGTTCGCCACCCGATGCACGTGCACCAGGCCGCGCTGCTCGGCGCGCACGTCATGACCGCACCACTGTCGGTGCTGCTGCAGCTCAGCAAGCACCCGCTGACCGACATCGGCCTCGAGAAGTTCCTGAAGGACTGGGAGAAGGTCCCGAAGTGATCCTGCCGTGACCGAGCGACGTGCTTTCTCGGTCGCGGTCTACGTGCGCCGCGGCGACAAGGTCCTCGTGATCGAGCACCGCCGGCTGCAGACCTGGCTGCCGATCGGCGGCGAGCTCGAGCCCGGCGAGACCCCGCTCGAGGCCGCGAAGCGCGAGTTGCGCGAGGAGACCGGCATCGTCGCCGCGTTCCTTCCGCTCGCGGGCGCGCTCGACGGCGTGCCGCACGGCCTGCTCGGCTACGAGGAGCACACCGCCGGCTCGAAGGGCAAACACATGAACTTCGTGTTCGTCGCCGAGGTGCCCTCGTCCGTCGACGTCACGCCGAACGAAGAGTTCGACAACTTTCGCTGGGTCGATCGCGCCGAGCTCGATCGCCTGTCGTCACCGCTCAACGTGCGCCAGTTCGGGTATCTCGCGCTCGACGCCCGTTTCGCGTGAGCCCGTCGTGCGGATCCGCCAGCACGTCAACCCGAACCAGCTGCACTTCACGCGGTTCCGCGGCGAGCGCCCGCCGCTCGATGGCCGGCTCGTCGAGCTCGAGGTCGGGTGCGCCGACGCGCAGTTCCTGTTCGAGCGCGCGACGGTCGATCCGTCTCGCCTCTATGTCGGCCTCGAGATCCGCGAGGACCTGACGATCCTCGTCAACAAGCGCGCACGCTCGCTCGGTGTTCCCGTGCACGCGGTGTTCTGCCAGGCGCAGCTGCACGTCAAGGAGCTGTTCACCGCCGGCTCCGTCGAGCGCGTGTACGTCAACTTCCCCGATCCGTGGTTCAAGCGCCGCCATCACGAGCGCCGGATGGTCGACGACGCGCTCGCCGAGCAGATCGCACACGCGCTGCGCCCCGGGGGCGAGGTGTTCGTGCAGTCCGATGTCTGGGAGATCGCCCTCGACGCGATGTCGACGTTCGATAGCGACGCGCGGTTCGAGAACGTCGCCGGTGAGTGGACGTTCTGGAAGCAGGGCAATCCGTACGGCGTGCGGTCGTGGCGCGAGCAGAACGCGGAGGAGACCGGTCTGCCCGTGTGGCGGATCATGTATCGCCGCGCGATGGACTGAAACCGCGGCACACACTGCGAGAACAACCTGCTTGCTGGTAGCGTTCTGCCGTCATGAACGGACGGAACCGGCTGCTGGGGCTCGTTGGACTCATCGCTGCTGCAGGCTGTGGGAAGGGGGCGTCCCCCTCCTCGTCGGGATCCGCCGCGCCGAACGGGAGCGCGACCGTGACCGTGACCGTGCCGAACGACGGCGGCGGCGGCGGCACCCATGTTGTCACGCAGAACGACGCGGCCGTCGACGGCGCGACGGAGAGCGCGGCACCTGCGACGGTGACGAGCACGACCCGTGTCGCGATCCGCCGGGGACAAACCCTCGAGCTCCATGCGGTGGAGGCCAAGGGGCTCGCGAAGACCGCGTCGACGACGTTGCCGGGCGACCGCAGTCGCCTGGTGGCGTGGCCGCGATCGGGCTCGCTCGTCGTCGGAGGCAACCTCGGCACGATGGTGGGCAAACAGGCACGTCCGGTGCTCGGGACGATCACCGAGGCCGGCTCGTACACGGCGCTCAAGCCCACCGGCGTCGGCGATGTCCTCGAGGTCATCACGACGTCCAGCGGAGAAGTTTGGCTCGAGCGCTGTCAGAAATGGGGAGAGGACAACCCCGAGGAGGAGGGCTGCAGCAAGCTTCAGTTCGTCCGGATCGCCCCGACGAGCGGCACCGGCAAGAAGCGCCCGACCCAGGGCACGCCAGCCGCGGTCATCGCGGACGCCGCCACGATGAAGTTGGCCGTCCGCCAGATCGGCGATGATCGATTCGTCGTCGATTGCACCGCTGGCGGCAAGACGACGACGTTGTTCGAGCAAGATCAGGTGTACGAGGCCCCGACCTGGCGCTGGCTCGCGGCGGATCCACCGGTCGCGTTCGTGCGCTTCATGCCCGCCGGCTCGGGAGAGGGCGGGGAATCGGCAGACCCAGGCTCGTACGGTTTGCTACGCGCGTGCATGGTCAAGCAAGACGCCCAGGTACGGCTCGGACCGGAGGGGCTGTGGGCGGAGCGCTCGGGATCCGCCGACACCGGGAAGTTCGACGTGTGGCGGAGCGGTCAGAAGCTCGCGACGATCGAAGCCGACGAGTTGGTCTTTGAAGGCGGATGGCTCCCGAGCGCGCAGCGCTGATCTCGTCAGAGCTGCTAGACCGGATCTGGATCGAGCGCAGTCGCTTGTTTGATCTTGTCCAACCGGAACTGACGATCCTGACCGGTCTCGAGGTCCACGCAGTTGAGCAGCGTGACCTGGCGATCGAACACGAGGTTTCTGATCCGCACGTGCCGCGGCGTCAGCTCCCACGCTTTCTTCTCGTAGACGATGCGCAGCGCGCGCGACTCGAACCACGCGGTCTCGATCGCGTCGCGCACCGAGGTGGGGATCGGCAGGGCAGGGATGCCGACGAGCTGGAGCTCGCCGACGAGGGCGAGCAGCTCGCGTTGCGCGGAGGTCGATAGCGCGGAGCGGACCTTGTCGGCGGCCTTCTCGATCGCGTTGGGGAACGGGATCAGGCGTTGCTCGACGGCGAGGCGCGCGAGTGCGACGAGGAGCGCGGCCTCGCGCGCGGTGAAGTTCACCGGAGGCAGCTGATACGACTTGTCGAGCGCGTAGCCGCCGCCGCGACCGCGGTCCGCGCGGATGGGCATGCCGGCATCCTGTAGTGCCTCGAGGTCGCGGTAGATCGTGCGCAGCGTGACCCCGAAGCGATCGGCGAGCTGGGCAGCGGTCACGCCGGTCCGGCGGGCGCGGAGAGCCTCGGCGAGGGCGAAGAGGCGGGTCTTGCGACGCATCGGGCTATCTAGCAGGACAAAGCTGACAGAAGGCTGTCACGAAGGTGGCGCAAGGTCCAGTCATGAATCCTGATCGAGCGCACTACGCCTGGTGGCAATGGCTGGCCGCTCTCGCGCCGGAGCGGAGCGAACGCCGAGGAACGCAGCTGGACGATCGGCGAGCGCGCGAGCGTGCGGACCGGGGGGTTCGGCGGCCTGGAGATCGAGGCGATGCAGGCTAGAGTGCCGGCCGTGGCGAGCTATCGCGGCAAGAAGGCGAAGCAGACCGGAGAGACGGTAGCGCCGGAGCTCCCGGAGCGGTCCGGATCTGCGTTCCGGCTCGTGTCGCAGTTCCAGCCGGCGGGCGATCAGCCCAAGGCGATCAAGGAGCTGATCGACGGCATCAAGCGCGGTGACGAAGCGCAGGTGCTGCTCGGCATCACCGGCTCGGGCAAGACGTTCACAGCGGCGAACGTGATCGCGGAGATCAACAAGCCGACGCTGATCATCGCGCACAACAAGATCCTCGCCGCGCAGCTCTACGGCGAGTTCAAGGAGCTGTTCCCCGACAACGCGGTTCACTACTTCGTCAGCTACTACGATTACTACCAGCCCGAGGCATACGTCCCGACGACCGACACGTTCATCGAGAAGGACTCGATCGTGAACGAGGAGATCGATCGGATGCGGCATGCGGCCACGTTCGCGCTGCTGTCGCGCAAGGACGTGATCATCGTCGCCAGCGTGTCGTGCATCTACGGCATCGGCGCGCGCGACACGTATGCGCAGATGACGTGCGAGATCGATGTCGGCACCTCGATCGATCGAGATGCGGTGCTCCGCCGGCTCGTCGAGCTGCAGTACGAGCGCAACGACGTCGACTTCCATCGAGGTACGTTCCGCGTGCGCGGCGACACCGTCGAGGTGTTCCCGGCCTACGAGGCGGATACGGCGGTCCGGATCGAGTGGTTTGGCGATCAGGTCGAGTCGATGAGCGAGATCGATCCGCTCCGCGGGGGGCTGAAGCGCAAGCTCGGCCGCACCGTGATCTTCGCGGCCTCGCACTACGCGACACCGGACGAGACGATGCGAAGGGCGATCCAGAGCATTCGCATCGAGCTCAGGGAGCAGCTCGAGCTGCTGTCGGCGCAAGGCAAGCTGCTCGAACGGCAGCGCCTCGAGCAGCGGACGATGTACGACCTCGAGTCGATCGAGCAGATGGGCTTCTGCTCCGGCATCGAGAACTACTCGCGCCACCTCACGGGGCGCACGGCGGGCGAGCCACCTCCGACGCTGATGGACTATTTCGGCGACGACTACCTGCTGATCGTCGACGAGTCGCACCAGACGGTCCCGCAGGTCGGCGCGATGTACAACGGCGACCGCTCGCGCAAGGAGACGCTCGTCGAGTTCGGGTTCCGCCTCCCGAGTGCGCTCGACAACCGGCCGCTTCGATTCGACGAGTGGCGCGAGCGCGCGAAGCAGACGATCTACGTGTCGGCGACGCCCGCCGAGTGGGAGCTCAACCAGGCGAAGGGCATCGTCGTCGAGCAGATCATCCGGCCCACCGGCCTGCTCGATCCCGAGGTGGAGGTCCGCCCGGTCGCGCACCAGGTCGACGATCTGCTCGCCGAGATCCGCGAGCGGGTGGGGCAGGGCGACAAGGTGCTGGTCACCACGCTGACGAAGCGCATGGCCGAGGACCTCACCGAGTACTACCGGGAGATCGGAGTGCGGGTGAAGTACCTCCACTCGGACATCGACACGCTCGAGCGCATCCAGATCATCCGCGATCTGCGTCGCGGTGAGTTCGACGTCCTGGTCGGCATCAACCTCCTCCGCGAGGGTCTCGATATCCCCGAGGTGTCGCTCGTCGGCATCCTCGATGCGGACAAGGAAGGCTTCCTGCGCTCGGAGCGCTCGCTGATCCAGACGATCGGCCGCGCGGCCCGCAACATCCGCGGCCGCGTGCTCATGTACGCCGACAAGCAGACCGAGTCGATCGTCCACGCACTGAGCGTGACCAACCAGCGGCGCGCGGTGCAGCAGGAGTTCAACACCAAGCACGGCATCGTGCCCAAGTCCGCGAGCCGCTCGATCCTCGACGTGCAGCCGGCGGAGCCGATCCCGACGAAGGGCCGCAAGGCGGGGCAGTTCGCCGGTGTCGAGATGAAGAAGCTCGACAGCCTCGACTCCGTACGCTCTGCGATCGAGAAGCTGCGCGCGGAGATGCGCCAGGCTGCGGCCGACCTCGAGTTCGAGCGCGCCGCAGCGCTGCGCGACAAGGCCCGCGAGCTGGAGCAGCTCGAGCTCCAGATGCGATGAACGTCCGCGACGCGATCCAAGGCTTCTACGCGGTGCTCGATCGCGACGACGAGACGCTGTGCCGCGCCCTGCTGGCGAGTGGCGCGCGCGTGCTGCAAGTCCGCATCAAGCCCGCGCTCAGTGCCGGGCAGATCCTCCGCGCGGCCCGGATGGCGCGCCGGCTATGCGAGGAGCACGGCGCCGCGCTCGTGATCAACGACCGCATCGACATCGCGCTCGCCGTCGGAGCGCACGGCGTGCACCTGGGGCAGACCGATCTGCCGCTCGAGCGTGCCCGCGAGCTCGTCCGCGAGCGGCTCTGGCTCGGCATCTCGACGCACGATCTCGAACAAGTCCACGCGACGCTCGCCAGCGGGGCCGCGGACTACCTCGCATACGGGCCGGTGTTCGCTACGTCGACGAAGGCGAACCCCGATCCGGTCGTCGGGCTCGACGGTCTGCGCGCTGCAGTCGGTGTGGCGGGTCAGCTTCCCGTCGTCGCGATCGGTGGCATCACGCCGGAGCGCGCCGCCGAGGTCTACGCGACCGGCGCAGCCGCGCTCTGCGCGATCGGTGCCGTCACCGGCGCGCCGGATGTCACGGCGCGTGCTCGATCATTGGCTCCCGGTCGAGCCTGATCCGTGGTCGCAGTGACCCCATCCTCGGACGCCCTCGGTAACCTCGGGAACTGGCCCGCGTAGGAGAACCGGAACCACCGCCGGCGGCCTCGGCCGTTATTGCTAACGATTCCAGTATGTAGCAGGATGCCCCCAGGGGCGCGGCGACGTGAATAGGCGACGGCGATGGCCGTCGAATCAGGACCGGAAAGCCAAGGACCAAGGTACGCCATGAAGATCGGGCTCATCGCTGTCATCGCCACCATCACCGGCAGCCTGGCTGTCGCGACGTTCTCCGCGTCTGGCACGGCCGAGGCGGGGGACGCCTGCCACCACAAGGAGTTCAAGACCGAGATGGTTCGCGATGCCTGCAAGACCGGCGGTCAGAAGGCTGCGAAGGACGTGATGAAGAAGTGGAACAAGGAGAAGGGCATCAAGTCCTGTAACCAGTGCCACACGAAGCTCGCACCGACGTACGATCTCAAGGCCGACGCGTTCGATCAGTTCGTGAAGCTCGGCGGCAAGCTGATCCCCACGAAAGGCGCGAAGACGCCGTTGGCGCCCGCCAAGGGCAAGTGATCCCGTCCTGACCGCTCGCGCGGTTCAGATCAGGACGAGCACTTCGCCTTGTTCTTCTGATCCTTCTTGATCGCGGCGTCGAGATCCGACGCCTGCTTGAGCACGTTGGACTTGCCGCCGTACTTGGTCTTCACGACACCGAGGTACGCGCGCGCCTCCGTGCAGTTCTTGAGGTTCTGCGCGGCGAGTGACGCGAAGTAGAGGCCGTCGTCCGCCAGGGAGCTATCCGGGTACTTGTCGACGAGCGACTGGTACGCGCCGATCGCCTTTTCCCAGTCCTTGAGGTTCGTGTAGCTCTGCCCGCGGAAGTAGGCGGCGTCGTCCGCGCGCTCGTGCGTGGGGAAGCTCGACGTCAGGCGCTTGAAGATCTCGATCGCGTCGTTGTAGCGAGCTGCCTCGAAAGCGGTGGAGCCGAGCTTCCACAGATCGTCGGGCGAGCTGTTTGCCGTGGGCTTGCCGCTCTCGATCTGCGCGAGCCGCTGCTCGAGCGCGTCGATCCGCGCCTCGCTCTTCGCGAGCGAGGCCTTGAGCTCGTTGACGCCGTTGTTGACCGCCGTGACGAGGCCGTTCGCGGTGCGCACGTCCGCGCGCAGCTGGTCGACATCGGCGCCGAGATCCGCGCTGTTGCGCTTCAGCAGCTTCGACGAATCGTCGAGCACCTTCTGCAGCTGCTGGATATTCTCGTCGAGCGCCTTTTCCTTCGTGACGAGGCGCGCGTCCAGGCCCTTGACGTCCTTGCGGAGCGTCTCGCCCTCGCTCTTGGTGGTGACCCAAAAGCAGCCAGACGTGAGCGCGAGCAGCGGGAGGAGAGTCTTCATCACGATCCTTACTTCCACTGGAACTCGACGCGGCGGTCCTTGTCGTCACCGAGGCCGGTGGGCTCGGTCTCGCCCTTCGGCACGACCTGAAGGCGAGCGGGGTCGCTGCCGAGGCGCGCCATGTAGTCGGCGACGGACTGCGCGCGGCGCTCGGAGAGCGCGATGTTGTACTCCTCGGTGCCCGACGTATCGGTGTGTCCGGTCAGGTAGACCGACTTGCCCTTCACCTTCTCG
The DNA here is from genome assembly GCA_013813765.1 of Deltaproteobacteria bacterium. GTDB lineage: Bacteria > Myxococcota_A > Polyangia > Haliangiales > Haliangiaceae > JABFXX01. The sequence goes on from JACCRC010000208.1 coordinate 28,158, forward strand.
ATGCAACCCGCGTTGCCGTCGAGGCGATCGCGCTCGCTGGCCTGCACGCTCGAGTCATCGAAGCCGAAGTACACCGTCGAGAGCGAACACCCGGCGTCGACGTTCGAGGCCTGACCGGCGCGCTTGCAGAAGCCGTTGAGGCAATCCTCGTCGTCGGCGCACTCCTCGTCCTTCATGCACTTCGTACGCTTGCAGGCGCCGGCCTCGCACCGACCGTTCTGGCAATCACCGTCGGACGCGCACGGCTTGCACTTGCTCGCCTGGCAGACCTGACCGTTGGGACACTGATCATCCTTCGTGCACTCGGGCGCCGCGATGCATGCACCGGCGGAGCAGCGCTTGCCCTTGCCGCAGTGGGAGTCCTCGGTGCACTCCACGCACTGGTTCTCGGAGCAGTGCTGACCGGCCTTGCAGTCCTTCGCGGACTTGCAGCTGCCGGGCTTCTTCGGCTTGTCACCGCAACTGGCGATCATCGAGAAGCCGAGCAGCAGCGCGCAGGCGGCTACCAGGACGGCTCCAGCGTAGGATCGGCTCATGGCTGGAACCTAAATGCCTTCGGCACGTTAGTCAAATCACAGCGAGCATCTGCTACGTTCGAACGGCATGGCGCGCTCCTCCATCCTCGTCATCGATGACGAGCCCAACATCCTCACGACCGTGCGCAGGTCGCTGGAGATCGAGGGCTTCCGCGTCGAGGTCGCCGGGAACGGTGCGCTGGGCCTCCAGAAGCTCGCCGAGGGCGATATCGACCTCGTGCTGCTCGACGTGATGATGCCAGGCGAGACCGGCCTGGAAGTACTCCCGAAGATCCGCGTCGCGAGCCCCGAGACGATCGTGATCATGATGTCGGGCAACGCGACGATCGAGACCGCGGTGAACGCGACCAAGGGCGGTGCGCACGATTTCGTCGAGAAGCCACTGTCGGGCGACAAGCTCCTGATCACGGTCCAGAACGCGCTCCAGTTCGCGCGCCTCCGCCACGAGAACACCCGGCTACGCGGCCGCATCACGACCGACTTCGCGATGATCGGCAAGGGCGGAGCGATGCGCGCGATCTTCGACAAGGTCTCGAAGACCGCGCCCACGAACGGCCGCGTGCTGATCACCGGCGAGAACGGCACGGGCAAGGAGCTCGTCGCGCGTGCGATCCACGAGCACAGCAAGCGCGCGGACGGTCCGTTCGTGAAGCTCAACTGTGCCGCGATCCCGTCCGAGTTGATCGAGAGCGAGCTGTTCGGCCACGAGAAGGGCGCGTTCACCGGCGCCACGCAGCAGCGCCGAGGAAAGTTCGAGCTCGCCGACGGCGGAACGTTGTTCCTCGACGAGGTCGGCGACATGAATCCAAGTGCGCAGGCGAAGGTGCTCCGCGTGCTCCAGGAGAACGAGCTCGAGCGCGTCGGCGGTGGCGAGACGATCAAGGTCGACGTTCGCGTCGTCGCCGCGACAAACAAGGATCTGGCGTCCGAGATCGCCGGGGGGCGGTTCCGCGAGGATTTGTTCTACCGGCTCGCCGTCGTGCCGATCGAGCTGCCACCGCTGCGCGCGCGCCGCGAGGACATCCCGACACTCGTCGAGCACTTCGTGACACAAGTTTGCGCCGACAACGGCCGCCGCACGAAGAAGATCGCACCGTCGGCGATGACGATGATCATGCAGCACGAGTGGCCCGGGAACGTGCGCGAGCTGAAGAACGTGATGGAGCGCCTCGTGATCCTCACGGGTGACGCCGAGGTGATCACCGAGGCGGATGTCGGCGATGCGCTTCCGCGCGTGAAGGCCGTGAAGACCGAGTTCTCGCGCGGCACGCCGTTCAAGGATCTCGTCTCCGCCGCGGAGCGCGAGATCATCATGGCCGCGCTCGAGGCGAACGACCACCACGTGTCGAACACCGCGCGCGAGCTGCAGCTCGAGCGCAGTCACCTGTACAAGAAGATGCGCGCGCTCGGGATCGACCACCGCGCCGACGACGATTCGGGCGCGATCGAGCGCTAGGCTAGTTGCTGCCGGCGGGCGCCGTCGGATAGATGATGCGTCCGCGGATCGAGGACCCCGCGACGTCGGGCTGCTGACCGCTGTCGTCCTTCCACACCACCGCGAAGCCCTCGTCGAGCGCCGCCGCCGACGGGTTCGACTGATCGCCGGTCGTCGTCGTTGGAATCACGATCTCGTCTCCGACCGGCGTGCCGTTCTCGCGGAACGCGCGGCCGTAGACGCCGCAACCGCTACCGTCGCCGTTCGCGAGGCACGAGTGCCACACCACGAGCAGCGTGCCATCCGCGCGCGTCGCTACACCGAAGGCCTCGCTCGACTGGAAGTCGCTGCCGCTCTTGGTGGTCACCGGGATCGCCTGGCCCATCACCGCGCCCTGCGCGTTCGTGCGGTAGAGGTCGATGCGGCCGGGGCCCGTCGAGCCGGTCGCCAGCGCCCATCGCACGACGACCGCGAACCCGGTGCCGAGCGGCGCGACGCGCACGGACTCGACGACCTCGGTCGCCGACCTCGGCACGAACTGCACGTCCGCGCCCGAGGTGGATCCGATGAACCCGTTCGTGAAGTTCGCGAGCCGCACGCGCACGCCGCCGTCGATCACGAAGCCGTACATGATCGTGCCGGGCGTCGAGCCGGTGGACGCGACCGAGACCTTGCGCGCCATCGCCGTGGTCGACACGTTGACCGCTCCGGAGAGCACGGTGCAATCGGCGCGGATGATCGCGGCGCGGATCACGCTCGTGGTGATGAACGCGTTCCAGGCGACCGCGAAGTTACCGTTTGCGAGCGGAGCGATCGTGACGACGTCGGAGCTCGGGTCGGTGGCGATGTTCCGCTGGTCCGGGATCCCCATGCCCATCGCATCGAACGAGCGGCAGGCGACGCCGGGCGTCATCGTGGTGGTGTCGTTGAAGTCCCAGACCTGGACGGTGGTGTTGCCGGCGGTCGCGATCGCCGGCGTGCTGATCGACGTCGTGAGATTCGTGCTCACGGGAAACCCGTTCGTACCCGCGGCGATCTTCGTCGAGAGCGCACGGCCGGTCTTGTCGAACCGGCGCGCGTACATGTTGCACGGTGCCGTACAGCGGTCGCGATACGCCGCGGTCCACGACCCGTCGGGTCCCGAGGCGAGCTGGAAGCCGTGGGCCTCGTAGTCGTCCGACGGGAACTGATCATCCGCGAAGTCGGTGTTGATCACGAAGTCCGCGGTCTCGAGCAGCACGCTCGCGGTCGGCGTCTCGACGGTGCTCGCGGTGGTCCCGCGTCCGACGAGGTTGCCGCCGGCATCGACCGCATCGACCTGGATGCCGAGCTCTCCCGATCGCCCCGGCGCCGAGATGCTGAACGTGACAGGGAAGCTCTCGGTCGAGAGCGTGAGCTCGTCGGTGCGCATCGTGCCGGTGTTCGACAGCGTGACCTTGAGCTTCGTCGCGTCGTGCACCGCGGGTCGCGTGGTGACCGTGACGATGATGTACGAGTCCTCGCCGCACGCGCCGAGCGTGGCGCCAATGGCACCGAGCAGCGTGTATGCGAGGTAGCGGATCATCGGAACGTTCACTTCGTGAACACGATGTTACCGAGGCTCGTGTCGGGCGGGCCATCGGGGCGCGTCGCCGCGTAGATCCCCACACCACCAGCGACTCCGACCGCCGTCACGCCGGCCCAGAACCACCACTTCTTGTAGATCGGGGTCGACCCAGGTTTCGGAGGTGGCGGCGGCGGTAGGTCGCCGCGCTTCTTCGCACCCTCGCGTTCGATCTTGTCCTCGAGCTCCTCGATGATGATCTCGACCTTGTCGCGATTCTGCGCCTCGGGATCGAGCTGCAGGTATCGCTTGAAGCTGAACACCGCCTGCTCGAGGTCGCCGAGGTTCCGGTGGCACTGGCCGATGTTGTAGAGGAAGTCGGGGATCGGCGAGGCATCGAACGCCTTCTGGTACTCGTCGAGCGCAGCGTCGAACTTGCCGAGCGTGAACAGCTTCTGTCCGCGATCGAAGTGGCGCTTCGCCGCGCGAGTCGCCGGCTCGTCCGCGTACGCGACGCGGGCGAGCGTGAGCACTGCACACAGCGTGAAGAAGAAGCGAATCAACGAAGCGGTCATGAGTCAGGGGCGCTTACGAAACGGGTCGAGCGTGTGCGACGGATCGAGCGCGTCATCCGGCTTCCTCGGCGGCGGCTTCTTCGCCGTCGGGTCTTCGGTGTCAGGATCGATCAGCTTCGCATCGTTCGTCGGTCGGGGCGGCGGCGGTTCGACGACCGTCGTCTTGTCGGCCTTGTCGGTCTTGTCGGTCCTGCCGGTCTTGCCGGTCTTGCCGGTCTTGCCGGTCTTGCCGACCGGCTGCTTGCTGCTCACCGCGGACTCGCGCTCGCGCAGCGTGACGCTGAACTCGCGCTGAGCATTGTTGAGATCGACGACCACGATCCCGTCGGAGTAGCCGTCGGCCTTGACGATGAAGATACGCCGGTCCGTCGCGCCGCCGTCGCCGGTGTCGATGTTGATGTTGCACGGCGTGCGGCACAGCTCTGCGGAGCGGCCGTCGGCGTAGACACCGCCGCTCGGCAGCGAATCAAAGCGCACCGCCATCTGCTTCGGCTTCGGCGCGATCGTCGGCTGCGTGATCGGTTCCTGCGTCACCGCCGGCGGTGGCGGCGGTTGCACGGACTTCGCGACGGCCGGCTTTTGCTGCGGCGCATCGCTGCCGCCGGCGTACCAGACCGCGGCCCCGATCCCGAGTGCTACCGCGACGGCACCACCGGCGAACCACACCCACCACGGGGTCGGCGCCTGCAGCGGCTGCGGCGGCAAACCAACGGCCTGGCTGTACTGCGAGTACTGGAGGTAGTGCCCCGACGACGGATGACTCGGCACCTGCGATGGATGATGGCCCGGCGTGGGCATGGTCGGGATGGGCTGCAACGGCAGCGTGGGCATCGGCGCGGGGCGCACGCCGCTCATCGTGAGCGAGCCGTAGCTCGGCGGGTGCGTGTCCATCGAGCCGAGCATCGAGAGCAGCTCGTCGCGCAGCTCGACGATCTGATTGAACCGCGCGTTCGGATCTTTCTCGAGGCACTTCATGATCAGCGCCTCGAGCCGATCATCGATGTCCTTGCCCGCGGGCGTCAGCTTCGGGCGCACCGGCATCTCGGTCAGGTGCTTGCGCACGTACTCGCCGAACGACCGGCCGCGGAACATCGGCTGGCCGCAGAACAGCTCGTACATGATCGCGCCGAGCGAGTAGATGTCGGAGCGGTGATCGATCGCCATGCCGCCCGCTTGCTCGGGAGACATGTAGGCGGGAGTTCCGATCACGGAACCGGCGGCGGTCTGGAAGCCGATGTCCTCGTCGTCGCGGTTCAAGAGCTTCGCGACACCGAAGTCGAGCAGCTTCACGAGCTCGGCACCGTCGGAGGTCGGCACGACGATCACGTTGTCGGGCTTGAGATCGCGGTGCACGACCGACACCGAGTGTGCGGCAGCGAGGCCGTCGCAGATCTGCACGAGCACCGCGAGCGCGCGGGGCAGATCCACGCCGGTGCGCGCCCACTTGCCGAGGCTCATGCCCCGGAGGAACTCCATGACGATGAACGTCGTGCCGTCCTCGAGCTCGCAGATGTCGGGCACGTCGACGATGTTGCGGTGCCGGATCCGGTTGACGGTGCGCGCCTCCTGGATGAACCGATACACGGCGTCACGGCGCTTCGCGTAGTCGGTGCGCAGGAGCTTGATCGCGACCTCGCGGCCGAGCTTCACGTGCTCGGCGCGATAGACGTAACCCATGCCGCCCTTGCCGAGCAGCTCGACGATCTTGTAGCTGCCGTAGACCCCGCCGAGCCGATCGTCGGGGTCGTCCTTGTCCTTCGGGACCGGAGGTGGTCGCGTGGATGGCCGTGCAGGCTCGGGTGGGCGACTGCGTGCGTTCGGCGACTCGATCTTCGTACGCTCTTCACGTCCTGCTGCCGCATCCGCGGTGCCGAGCGCGAGCGACGGGTGGGATGGTTCGACTTCGTCGCCCGGATCGATCGAGAGCGACTGCGTTGGATCGCGTTGCGCACCCGGAGGATCACTCGGGTGTTGTGGAGCGCGAGAACGGGGGTCGCGAGTCGTCATGTGCCCGCGGCATCCACCCGCGGTCTGCGAATTGTACGATCCCGACCACTACTGCCGCAACCAAACGATTCCGAAGGGTTGTGCGCTATGGCACGGGCTGGCCGAGGACCCGCAAGGCGTCGGAGATGGCGAGCTGGACCTGTTCGGAGGTCTCGATGTTGTAGCGGGCGCGTAAGGGCACGATCGCCTGCGTGTTTCCGAGGTCCCGGAGGGCTCGGGCGACCGCCGCGCGGATGTCCCGGCTGGGGTGCTGGAGCTGGGGAATCAGGATGTCCACGTCCTGCGGGACCTGAAGGACCCCGAGCGACTCGATGGCTGCTCGCAGGACCAGGAGGTCGCTCCCGAACCGGGAATCCCGGTACTTCGGCAGGGTCGCAATATCCCGCAGCGTCTGGTGAGCGGGATCCGAGAAGCCACACGGTGTGGACTGGCAGTAGTGAGTCAGCGCGCGGACGGCGCGGATCTGGACGCCGCGGTCGACGAAGTTCGTCGGATTCGCGATCTGCTGCAGGCTCGCGAGCGCCTCGCTGGGGCTGCCGTTGAATGCCTGGTTGATCTGCTGGCTCGACGGCACGGAGTCGATCTGCGTGAGCGCGTTGATCACCGGCTGCGTGAGCTGCACGTCGGCGAGCGCGCTCGCGCCGAGCACGATCGCGAGGAGGCTCGCGGCACCGATGAGCTTCACCGCAGCACCGCGCTCTTCGTGAGGATCTCGCGCTGACCGGCGGACAGCGTGATGCCGCCGATCTCCGAGAAGAACATCAGATTGGTGTTCGAGTCGTCGCTGTCCGCGATCGGATCGCGCCACGTCGGGTGCTGCGCGACCTCGAGCTCGACGTTGTGATAGAGGCCCATGTAGCGGCCGAGCTCGTGCGCCGTGAGCCGCGCGAGCTGCGTCCACGACCGATAGCAGAGCGTGTCGATGCCGATCACGATCCCCGATTGCCGCGTGCCCGGCACGCCCGCGGGGCCCGGGTTCGGGCCGAACGCCTGCAGCCCGACCGGCGAGAGCGTGCGGACGAAGAACACGTCGATGCCGGTCTCGTGCGTGCCGAGCGCGAGCAAGGAGCCCACGTCGGCAACCGCGATTCCGTCGAGATCCGGCTTGTTCTTGATGTCGTGATACGTCGGATCCTCGAGAGCGATGTTGCCGCCGGCGAAGATCGTCCGCAGCTCTCCGAGGAAGTCGCCGGTGAAGAACGCCGCTTCCTTCGCGTGCGCCGCATCGAGCGTCGCGCCGCCGAACGCGCTCTGACACGGGTGATCCTCGAGGTTCAGGAAGTGGAAGTGGAGGTCGAGGAACACGCCCGCATCCATCTTCACGACGGCGGTGACCCGCGGGATTGCCGAGCCCGCGGCGCCGTTCGCGCGGAACGACGACACTCCGATGCGGTACGCCCCGGCCTCGAGCGGGAGGCTCGGGCTCGTCGGCATCTGCAGCACGGACTGCCCGTAGTCCGGCAGGTGGCGCAGTGGCTGCGCGTAGTACTGATCCGCGGCGACCATCTGATCGCAGCTCGGGTTGATGCCCGGCTCGCACGGCTTCGTGTAGATCACCGGGCCCGACGGTGCGCTGACCGTTCGCGCGCCCACGCGCTGCGCGAGATCGTCGACCTGGAACACGACGGTCGCCGAGCGCGCGGCGTCGGGAACCGGCACGAGGATCGTGTCGCTCGTCGGCGTGGTCACCGGGATCGACCACGAGATCGAGCCGGTCGGCGGGAGGCACCCGTCGAAGATCTCGCCATCGGCTTCGACGCGCGGGATGCCCATGCATGCCGTACCGGAGCCGCAGTCGCGGGTGTCCTTGCAGAGGTCGACGCAGCGGCCCAGCGCGCAGGTGCCATTTCGGCAGTCGAGGTCGCCGGCACACGACGAGCCCGCCGGCCGCGACGAGTTCTGCGCAGTGCAGCTCGCGAGCAGACGGCCGTCGGCGTCGGTCGCTTCACCGTCGATCTGGCAGGACAGGCCGGGCGCGCACTGCACCTCGCTCGTGCACTTATCGCCGGCTTGGCCGACGGCAATGTGACAGAAGCCATCCGCGTTGCACGCGTAGCCGTCACCGCACTCGGGTGCGCGATGGCACTTCGGGACGCAGGTCGCCGACACGCACTGAAGCTGACTTCCGCAGTCCGAATGCTCGACGCACGAGCTCCCGATGCTGCCGCTACCGCCGGGACAACCGGCAAGCGCGATCAACAACAGCGCGGAGAACGAGCGAGGGCACATCCGGATCTCGGGGACCTGGAGTATATAATGCGCCCACTTCGGGGGAACCAAACATGCGGATGCGCTTGTCAGAGCTTTGCTTGGGCACTGTGATTTCGGCGGCGCTCGCTACGTCCGCGTGGGCAGGCCCCGCGCTCGACGACGGGAGCTCCCCGACCGCTGACCCCACCACGGGGATGCCGACGGTCGCCTCCGAGGAGAATCCCGTCGAATACGGCGTCGGCCTCCGGCTCCGGAACGTGCGGGTCCCGGTCAGCGTCCTCGAGCTGTTCGTCGAGCGGTCGGCCGGCGGGGCCAGTAACGTCGGGTTCGGCGTCGAGCTGATCCGCCGCCGGGGCACCGTCGAGCTCCAGCTCGGCTTCGAGTTCGAGCACCTCGAGGTCGGCGAGGGCGTCTGGATCAACAAGGGCGAGAACGTCGGTGCGGGTGACGAGGCCGACTACATCCTCGCGCCCGAGCACGCGCCCAACGAGTCCGCGCTCGGCTGGTTCACGATCGAGTTCACGTTCATCAACCACGCGGTGATCAACAAGTACCTGTCGTTCCGCTACGGCGGCGGTGCCGGCCTCGGCATCATCACCGGCGACCTGTACCGCTACAACGTCATCTGCAACGGCGCGACGAACAGCATGCCCGAGCCCGGCTGCGTGCCTCCGCGATTCCCAGATGGTCGCGGTTCGTACAGCGAGGGGACGCAGACCGAGGTGAAGTACGACCTCCCGCCGGTGTTCCCGGTGATCAACGGCATCATCGGTGTGCAGATCAAGCCGACGGACAAGATGGTGATCAACCTCGAGACCGGCATCCGCACGGTGCCGTTCCTCGGCACGTCGGTCGCCTACTTCTTCTAGCCCCTCGGGTCTCCAGGCGTTCGGACGCGGTCTGCAACGTGTGGCAAGATGACCGAGATGGCGGTGCCAATCGCGTCGCGCTTCACGGCCAAGGAATACCTCGCGCTCGAGGCGGTGGCCGACACGCGCCACGAGTTCATCGGCGGCTACATCGTCGCGATGGCGGGCGCCGAGCTCGAGCACAACCAGATCGTCCAGAACGTGCGTGCGGAGCTGTCCACGGCGCTTGCTGACCGACCGTGCCGCATCCTGAGCAGCGATCAGCGCGTGCTCGTCGAGTCCGTCGGGGACTACTTCTATCCAGATGTTCTCGTCGTGTGCGTCGATCCCGTGCTCGTGGATCCCAAGCCGCGCTCGCTCGCGAACCCGCAGGTCATCGTCGAGGTCCTGTCCGGATCGACGGAGCGCTACGATCGGGGCGAGAAGTGGCTGGCGTATCGCACGATCCCGTCGCTCACCGACTACCTCCTGGTGTCGAGCTCGTCGCGCGAGCTCGAGCACTATCATCGCCTCCCAGATGGATCGTGGACGCTGCGCATGCTCCGGACCGACGGGACCACCACGCTCGGCAACGGCGTGGTCCTCGATCTGGCGCGGCTCTACCGGCTGGTGCCCGGTCTGGATTAGCGCTTCCGCCGGACGTCACCGACGCGGAGCGTGAGCTTCTCCGCGTCGAAGTACTCGGCGATCGGGATCGTGAACTTCCGGCTCGCACCGGTCAGCTCCTTCCACTGCTGCGCATCGATCGTGCCGTTCGCGTCGAGGAACGCGAGCAGCTTCGTGCGCAGCTCGGCGACGACCTCGGTGTGCATCACCAGATCCGGCTTGATCCGCGTGACGAGCTTGCCGGCGACCAGCTTCTTCAACGCGGCGTCGGTCAGAGCCTCGGTGGAGCCGAGCGCGGCGGGGAGCTCCTTCGGGCGCGGCGGCTCGAACCGAGTCGCGAGGAGCTTCGCGAGCAGCGCAGACTCGAGCGGTGACATCGGCGCGGGTTTCGGAGCGGCCTTGCGGACGACGTCGGCCTCGGCGACCAGCGCACCGCGAGCGGCGAGGCCGGCGAGGATCGCGTCGTAGGCGCGGGCGGGCAGGGCGGCGGGGAGCTGGGTGCGGAGCTGCTCGCGGCCGATGCCATCGCCGCCGACGAGCGCCGCGATCTTGGCCTCGAGATCGACGACCGACGCCGCGTGCAGGTAGTGCGGCGGCGCGGAGAGCAGCTCGCCCGAGGCGACGAGCGTGGCGAGCCGATCGACGAGCGCGTCGGCGGGGGTACCGAGCCTGCGAACGAGATCCTCGACGGTGAGGCCGGCCGCGGCGGCGGTCTTGATGTCGAGCGCGATCCGCTGATCCTCGCGGGCGCCGGCGAGGGCAGACACGGTGGCGGCGTGCGCCTCGCCCTTTCGCGCCTTCGGAGCGAGCACGCGGATCACCGTGCCACCGCCGATCGTCGAGCCGTGCGTCGACGTCGCGACGAAGCCTCGGATGATGAACCGATCGCCGGGCAGCGCGCCGAGCGGCGTGGTCGCATCGATGCGGAGCTGGGCGAGTGACGTTCCGCCCGGCGCGAGCGATTGGGTTCCGACGAGCGCGAGCGTAGCGAGCACCTGCGCCGTGCCGTGGTGGACGAGCACCTTGCTGCGCGGGCCGAGCGGGCCGGGCGCGGTCGACAGGTAGCGCAGCTCGACATCGAGGATGTGCGACGGCGCGACGCGCCCGGGATGCGCGAGCAGATCGCCGCGCGCGAGATCCTCGACGGCGAGGTTGCCGAGGTTCAGCGCTGCACGATGGCCCGCGACCGCGCGCTCGACGGCGCCGCCGTGAACTTCCACGCCGCGCACGCGTGCCGAGAGCCCGCTCGGGATCACGGTGAGCTCGTCGCCGACCGCGACCTCGCCGCCGAGCACCGTGCCGGTGACGATCGTTCCGAACCCCTTCACCGTGAACACGCGATCCACCGGCAGCCGGAACACCCCGGTCGCGTGACGTGGTGGCAGCGAGTCGATCTCGGTTGCGATCGCAGCGCGCAGGTCGTCGAGGCCCGCGTAGGGCGCCGTGCGCACCGCGACGGGAATGATCGGCGCCTCGGCGAGGAACGTGCCGGCGACCGCGGTGCGGATGTCCGCGGTGACGAGACCGAGCCATTCGTCGTCGACGAGGTCGCGCTTCGTCAGCACGATCAGCCCGCGTCGCACGCCGAGCAGCTCGCAGATGTCGAGGTGCTCGCGGGTCTGCGGCATCACGCCTTCATCGGCGGCGATGACGAGGCAGACCAGATCGAGTCCGGTCGCACCGGCGACCATCGACTTCACGAACCGCTCGTGGCCGGGAACATCGACGACCGCGATCCGTCGCTCCCCGAGATCCAGCCTCGCGAAGCCGAGCTCCGTCGTGATGCCGCGCGCCTTCTCGACGGGCAGACGATCCGTATCGATCCCGGTCAGCGCACGGACGAGCGACGTCTTGCCGTGATCGATGTGCCCCGCGGTGCCGAGGACGATCGGGTGCAGCACGGCCTACCGGAGATCTCGGAGCTCGCGCTTGAGGACCTTGCCGGTCGGATTGCGCGGCAGCTCGGGCAGGAACGTGACCTTGCGCGGGCGCTTGAAGTCCGCGAGGTGCGAGCGGCAGTAGTCCGAGACCTCGTTACCGGTCAGCGACTGGCCGTGGCGCAGCACGACGTACGCGGCGAGCGTCTCGCCCCATTCCGCATCCGGCAGACCGATCACCGCGGCCTCGAGGATCGCGGGGTGAGTCATCAGGTGATCCTCGATCTCGCGCGGGTAGATGTTCACGCCGCCGGAGATCACCATGTCGTGCTTGCGCGACTCGAGGTAGTAGAAGCCTTCGGGGTCCAGCCGGCCCATGTCACCGACGGAGAAGAAGCCGTCGCGCTGCGAGGACCGCGTCGCCTCTTCGTTCTTGTGATAGCCGGAGATCAGCGTCGAGTTCCGCGCGTACAGCTCGCCGACCTCGCCCTGCTTCACCTCGTTGCCCGCGTCGTCGAGCAGGCGGATCTGGTTGCCGCGCAACGCCTTGCCGATCGTGCCGGGGCGAGTCACGTGATCGCTCGGTCCAGCGAGCGTGACGAGCCCGGTCTCGGTGGCTCCATAGAAGTTCCACAGCTTCGGGCCGAAGTGCTCCATGAACCGGCGCGCCGCATCGGTCGACAGTGGCGCCGCGGCCGACATCAGCCAGCGCAGCGAGGAGACGTCGTACTTCGCGAGCGTCTCGGGGGGCAGGTTCATGATGCGGACGATCATCGTCGGCACCATCAGCGAGCACGTGATGCGCTCGCGCTGGATGATGTCGAGCGCGCCCTCGGGCTCGAAGTGATTCATCAGCACGACCGTCGCGCCGAGCGAAGCCATCACCGCGACGAACGCCGGCGCCGCCGAGTGATAGAGCGGGCACACCACGAGGTGCCGATCCTCGGCGGTCATCCCGACCTGCAGGATCATGTCGGCGACCGACTCGAAGCCGGTCTTCTTCCACGAGCGGTTCGCGCCCTTCGGCTTTCCGGTCGTGCCCGACGTGTAGACGATCACACCGCCGCCATCGCCGCCCTTCGTCTTCTCTCGATCCGGAACCTCCGGCGACGACGCGGCGAGTGCGCGGTCCCAGTCGGTCGCGTCGCCTTCGGTCACCTTTCCATCGCCACCGACGACGATCATCGGCCCGCCCTTTTGCCCCGCCTGCGCCCGGCCCTCGCGCATCGAGTCGACGAACGTCGCGTGCACGAGCGTGGCGCGCGGCTCCGCGTTCTGCAGGATGTACGCGATCTCCGCGGGCTTGCTCTTGTAGCCGATCTGCACGGCGGTCCCGCCGATGCGCGCGAGCGCTTGCTGCGCGATCAGGTACTCGACTCCGTTCGGCAGCATCAGCGCGACGCGTCCACCACCGCCGACTCCGCGCTCGACGAGCGCACCGGCGAGCCGATTGATCGTGGCGTCGAGCTCGCCCCAGGTCAGGCGGCGTACACCGTCCTCGCCGTACTCGACGACGGCTACCTTGTCGGGCTGTGTCGCGGCGTGGAACATCAGCGCGAGGTGCGGACCCGCCGGTGTCTTCCGCGCGCCCTTGATGAGCTCGGCGATCTGCGACGGTCGCATCGTGCGCGCGACCTTGCTCGCGCGCAGCACCTTGCCGAAGAACTGAAGACGTTCGACCCGCTTGCGGAGGCGTTCCAGCACCGCCGCAGCTTACCCGAAGATCGCCTTACGGCTTCGGTGCTGGAGTCTCGAGCGGCGTCTCGGGCGGTGGCGGTCCGGCCGTGCGGAGCCGCGTTGAGAGCGCGTAGTCCACGTCCCTGAACTTCGCCGCCTGGCGCCGGACGCCGGGACGCACGACCCAGCGCTCCCACGCCCACTTCGCCAGCGATTCGTTGTGGACCAGGTCGGCCTGGTTTCCGAGCTTCCACAGCGCGTCGGTGAGCTTCTGCTCGTCGATCGCCGACAGCGTCTTGCCAGCCTTCTCGTCAGCCTGCCACAGGCTGACGGCGCGCCGATATGCGACCTGCGCGGGCCCACTGCGGTCGACATCCGGATCGGTATAGAGCTCGCCCAGCTGGAACGCCGCCTCGGCGCTCGGCCTGCGCTTGAGCGAACGCTCGAGCCAGTCGATGGCGAGCTTCTTCTTCTCGCCGAGCGCCTGGTACGCGAGGCCGATATAGAACGCGGCTTCGGGATCGTCTGGACGGATCTGATGTGCAGCGAGCAGTGGCCCGAGCGCCTTCGCATGCTCCCGGCGCTTCACATAGATGCGGCCCTGACCTAGCAGCGACGTGAACATGAGCGGATCCGTCTCCGCCGCGGCCTTGTACGCGTTCAGCGCCTGGTCGAGCACTCCGCTGTCGTTGTTCCGCTCCGCGGCGACGGCTTCGATCGCGCGGCCCTGACCATCGAGGTACCGCGCATCCCGCTCGAGGCGGACCGCCTCGCCGAACTCCTTGCGCGCCTCTTCGTTACGCCCCTGTGCGAGCGCGCCCTCCGCCTTGAGGTAGTGACCGGCCGCGTGCTCGTTATCGGCCGCGACGATCTTCGTGCCCTGCTCTCCGGCCTTCTCCACCTTGCCGGTGCGCACGTAGTACTTGCCGGCGTGGGCGCGGGTCTCGATGGCGGCGTCCTCCTTCGCGACGAGCTCGTCGTAGAGCTTGCCGGCCGCCGCGTCGTTCTTCATCCGCTCGTAGGTGATCGCGAGCTCGAGTCCGATCTCCGCGCGGCCCGGCGCGAGCTCGCGCGCCTTCGTCAGCGCCGGGACCGCCTCGTTGAACTTCGTCAGCAGGCCGAGCGCCTTGCCGTACTGATAGAGCGCATCCGCGTCGGTCGGGCGCGCGTCGGTGACCTTGCGCAGCCACGACTCCGCCTTGCCCGGATCGCCGTTCTGTAGATAGGCGACGCCGAGGGTGAACGCGAGCTGCGGCTCGTCCTGCGCCTTGTCAGCGAGCGCGGAGAGCAGCTGATCGGCGCGCTGGCGGTACTCGGCTTGCTTCGCCGGGTTCCCGTTCTCCTCGGCCTTCTTCGACATCTCGTTCAGCTTCGCGACCGCGCTCATCGTGGGCGTGAGATCGAAGTCGCCCGCGAGCTTCGCGGCAGCGGCGTACGCATCGATCGCGGCCTCGTCCTTGTTCTGCGCCTCGAGCAACTTGGCGGTGACGATCTGCAGCGAGACTTGTTCCAGCTTCGGGAGCGGCGGATTGCGCGAACCGAGGCGCTGAATGCGCTCGGCGGCAGTGTCGATCTTGCCGAACTGGATCTCGATCTCGGCAGCGACGAGCTGCGCGCGCACGTCGTTCGCAGAGAGCGTGAGAGCCTTCGTGATCTGCTCGTTCGCGACCTCGAGCTTGCGGTCGCGCATCTCGGTCTCGGCGAGACCGGTGATCGCGGGGATGTCCTTCGGCTCGAGCGCGAGCGCCTTGCGGAATCGATCGCGCGCGACGTCGAGTCGTCGTCCGCGCAGTGCGATGTTTCCGGCGAGCACGTAGGCGGAGACAACCGCGCGCGGATCGGCGTCCTTGATGTCCTTGCGCTCCAGGATCGCGAGGAGGTCCGATTCCTGCTGTTGCGACTGCGATTGCGGCAACGTCGATGCGATGCCGACCTGCGCCGCGATGTTGTCCTTCTGGATCGCGAGGACCTCGTTGAAGTCGCTCCGCGCGCCCTCGACATCGGCCTGCGCGAGCTTCGCGCGTGCCCGGCCGAGGAGCGCGGGGACCTTGGTCGACGGGTACAGCGTCATCGCCTGATCGAACGACGTGATCGCGTTGACCGGATCGCCCGAGGCGGCCTGCGCCCACCCGAGGTAGAGCGCGAGGAGGCCGTCCTTCGGCGCCGTCTTCATGAGCGCCTGGAGCCTCGGCACCGCCTTGTCGGGCGCTGTCGTGAGCGTGTTGAGCGCCTGCGCGCGATCGAGCGCGGGGCCGGTGATGCCGTTCGCGAGCGCATCGTTGATCAGCTTCCGGCCCTTCGCGAACCGCGGGACCTGCGTCTTGCCATCGGCGAGCGCGCCCGCGAACGAGGCCTCGGCCGCGATGCCCAGCGCTTCTGCGTTGGACTCATCGAGCTCGATCACCTTGTTCGCGGCGGCCGCGGAGCGGATCCAGTGGTTCGCATCCTCGGCGACGAGCGCCTTGCGAGCGGTGTTGAGGTTCGAGTCGATCTCGTCGGCGCGCTCCTGCTGCGCTGCGTGACGCTTGTAGAAGAAGAAGCCACCGGCGCCCGCAAGCGTGACGCCGAGCAGCGCACCCAGGAGGATCTTCGAGCGCTTCGCACGCGCGGCCTTGGACGGCCCATCGTTGACCCGCCCCTCGCGGGCGCGCTTGGGCTGCAACTTCGCGGGCCCACCGTGCTTCGGCTCTTCGAGCTCCAGCGTGCCGTCGCTGGCGGTACCTGAACGTCCGAGGCTCGGCAGCGGCATCTTGTCCGACGGCTGGGCCTGGTTCGCACCGCTGGCGCGGCCGACCTGCTGCGGTGGAGGCTCGCGGCCGGCCTTGCTGCCGGCGCCGAACTTCACGACCGCTGCGGCTTCCTCGCCCAGGCCGGGTCCCCGCGGCGTGGCTTGCTCGCCGACGCTCGGTGCCGAGAGATCGAGATCGTCAAACGATCCGGCGCTGGAATCTCCGATGCTGATACCGTCGCTCCCCGCAGAGGCCGGCTGCTCCGCGAGCTCGATCGGCGCATCGTCCTCGCCGATCTCGAGCGGCAGACCACCAGTACCGAACGCCTGCTTGGAGTCCTGCTTGTTCCGCGCGGGCTGCGGAAGATCGTCGAAGAATCCCTTCGGCGCGGGGACCTCGGGCCGCTCGTGCCTCTCCGGCAGCACCGGACGCGCGGTCGCCTTCTGCGGAAGATCGTCGAAGAATCCCTTCGGGGCGACGTCGCGCCCGGGCTGCTGCTGCGCGGGCTGCGGAAGATCGTCGAAGAACCCCTTCGGGGCGATGTCCTCGCCGTGCCGCTTCTGCGCGGGCTGCGGAAGATCATCGAAGAAGCCCTTGGGAGCGGGCAGATCGATCCCGCCCTTCGGCGCGGGTAGATCGAGATCGAAGCTCTGCGGCGTGGCGGCTGGCTTGTTCGCGCCGGGCTTCGGCATCGGCAGATCGGAGATCCCACCGGCCTTCGGCGCCGGCAAATCGGTGATGCCGCCACTGCCGCCTCTGGGCGCGGGAAGATCGACAGGATCGGAAGCGGGGCGCGCGGGACGCGCGGTTTGTGCGGGTCGCGCCTTGGGCGCGGGGAGATCCGTGATGTCGGGAGGCTGCGCCGCGAACGGCACCGGTTGCGGCGCGGTACGCGCAGGCCCTCGCGGCGCCGGGAGGTCGGAGATTCCCGGCGCGGGCGCTCGCGGTGCGGGGAGATCGGAGATTCCCGGTGAGGTCGTCGGCCTGGGGGCGGGCAGGTCGGTGCCCCCCATCAGCTCATCGAGATCGAGCGACTGCGGGTTTCCTCCGGCGGCCGCTCGGGGCGCGGGCAGATCGTCGAGCGTGCTCGATAGTGCGGAGCGCGGGGCAGGCTTTGACGCGGGCTCCGCACCGAGCGGGCTCTGTCGCGCTTTCGGCGCGGGGAGCTCGGCGAGACCGAAGTCGTCGACGGGACCGGGCGGTTTCGCGGGTGGCAGGCCGGTGCCGGGCGGGCCGAGCGTGACCGGAGGCGGACCCTTCGGCATCGGCGGCGGCATCTTCGGCAGCGTCGGCTTGGGGATGGTGGGAATGACGCCCGTGATCTTCATGGGCAACGCGACGCGTGACTTGCAGCTGCTGCAGTTCACGAACTTCGCACCCGCGGGCGCGTCGGCCTCCGCGATGCGGTTGAGGGTCCCGCACGCGGAACAGGTCGCCTCGATCATCCGCTGATCAATATACCCCGCCCCTCGCGCGATTGCCTGTTAGCGCTTCGCGCAGCCGTCACGGCTGGTGAACGGGTCGCACGGGGGGGCGGCCTGCTTCGCGGGCCCGGTCCGCGGGGCCTGGGGGCCCGAGAGCTCCTCCTCGTCGAGATCCGCGTCATTTTCGAGGTCTCGCTCCAGGTCGTTGCGGCGCCCGGCCCGGCCCGGAGCACCGCCCCTGCGGGAGATCGCGCGCTTCAGCTGATTCTGGATCTTGCGCTCGAACGCGGGCAGGACGACGAGCAGCTTCGCCGTTTGTGCCGGGCTCAGGATCTTCCGGAGCTCGGCGAGCCGCTTCTCCTCGAGGTCCCAGAACGCCTTCTGGTTCGCGACGGCCTCGTTGATCAGCTTGTCGAGGGCCTTGGGATCGCGAAGCTGTTCGGCCGCACGCAGGCGCTGCGTCACATCGACCCGCGTCACGAGGAGCTTGTCGGTGACGTCGTCCCACTTCGCGAGCACGGGAAACAGCTTCGCTGCGGTGAGCTCGTCGAGCGCGAGCTCCTCGGTCAGCGTGTAGGCGCGGAGCGCGCGGATCCGCTTCTTGACCGCCTCGCGCCGGTCGACGACCGTTCCGGACCCTTGCCCGCCCCCCGCGCGCTCCGCCGCGGCCGGTGCTGCCATGGCGAGGACGAGGACGAGGACAATCGATCGCTTCATGACTTCTTCCTCGCGAGCCAGGCCTCGGCGGCAGCGACATCATCGTCGCCGAGCTCGTCGATCCACGCCAGATCTCCAGCGGTCAGCAGATCGGGATCCGGCTCGTCATCGAACAGGATCTCGTCGTCGATGAAGTCATCCGCCGCCTCGAGGTCGACATCGACATGCTCGCCGTCGAGCCACAGCGCCAGCGAGTCGTCGGTCACGGGCACGACGGTTGTGACGCCGGCATCCGGCACCGCGAACACCGCGACGGGCTGGGGCGTGCGCAGCACGAGCGCGAGCACGGCACCGGCCATCGCGAGCGCACCGACGGGAACCAGCCAGCGCCAGCCTCTCCACCACGGGCGCGGCGCGGTACCGCCGACCTCGTCGCGGATCGCACGCTCGAGCAGCGACCAATCGGGCTCGTTACCCTCCGGCGGCAGCTCGCGCAATTGATCGAGGAGACCGCGGGTCGCTTCGGCGTCGGCCCGCAGCTCGGGCTCGTCGGCGAGTCGTGCCTCGAAGCGGCGTCGCTCGTCGGGAGTCAGCTCGCCGACGCCGTCGAGGTACGCTGCGAGGAGCTCCTCGTCGGACGTCACGGCTGCTCCCCGAGGAGGTCGCGCAGCTTCTTCACCGCGTAGTGGAAGTTCACCTTCGCCGTGTTCTCGCTGCAGTCCGCGAGCTCGGCGACCTCCTTGAACGACAGGTCATCGAACACGCGCAGCTCGAGCACGAGCTTCTGCTTCGGCGGAAGCTTCGCGATCGCGGCGCGCAGCCGGATGCTCTGCTCTCCGTCATCGAGGTTCGCCGGCGCGGGGTTCGTGTCGGTCAGCGCGTCCTCGGCGATCTCGGTGGGCTGCTCGCGCCGATGATCGCGCAGCCACGACAGCGCGCAGTTGATCCCGATCCGGTAGAGCCAGCTGCGAACGCTGGCGGCGCCGCGAAACGTCGCGAGGCCCTTGAACGCGCGGACGAACGACTGCTGGCAGACATCGGCGGCATCGGCATCGCTGCGCACGTAACGCCGGACGATCCGGTACACGCCCTTCTGGTGGCGCTTGACGAGCTGGTCGAATGCGCCACGCTCTCCCTGCTGGAACCGCTCCGCGAGCTCGCGGTCCGGATCGACGCCCGCCGTCAGGGCGAGCTCCGGAAGCGCAGCGCTGGCGGCAAGCGTGACCACGAGTCGGTAGACCCCGAGCTTGCCAGCCTGGTTAATGGCGCGATAGGGTCCGCCCCCAACCCCTCACGATCCCACGAGAAAGACAGACACGCCATGCTCGACCCAGCCCGAATGGACGACGTCCTCCGCCGCGGAGGCGGCATCGCAGAGCATGTCGAGGCGTGGCGGTCGATCGACAAGCGCCGTCGCGAGCTGCAGGCCGCGCTGGACACGATGCGCCAGGAGCGGAACGCCGCGAACGAGCGGATGAGCAAGCTCGACAAGAAGTCGGCCGAGTTCACCGAGGCGCGCGACAAGCTGAAGGAGCTCTCGGGCAACATCAAGCGTGACGAGGCCGAGCTCGCGAAGGCAGAGGCCGACGCCGAGCTGAAGCTACTCGAGCTCCCGAACGCGCCGCACGCGTCGACGCCGGACGGCACGAGCGAGGCCGACAACCCGGTGCTCCACGTGTGGGGCGAGAAGCCGACGTACGAGTTCGCACCGAAACCGCACTGGGAGGTCGGCGAGAAGCTCGGCATCCTCGACTTCGAGGCCGGTGTGCGGATCGCCGGCGCGCGGTTCACCGTGCTGCGCGACGGCGCGTCGAAGCTGACCCGCGCGCTGATCAACTTCATGCTCGATACGCACACGAGCCACGGCTACACCGAGGTGTGGCCGCCGGCGGTCGTTCGTCGTGCGGCGCTGCGCGGCACGGGGCAGCTGCCGAAGTTCGAGGCAGATCTGTTCAAGCTCCAGATCCCCGTCGGACCCGACCACGATCCCGACCATGATCTGTTCCTGTCGCCGACGGCGGAGGTCCAGGTCACGAACCTCTTCATGGATCAGATCCTCGAGGCAGAGGCGCTGCCGCAGTACCTCACCGCGTACTCGGCGTGCTTCCGCGCCGAGGCCGGCGCGAGCGGCAAGGACACCCGCGGCCTGATCCGCCAGCACCAGTTCGACAAGGTAGAGCTCGTGAAGCTCGTCGCTCCGGAGTCTTCCGCGCAGGAGCTCGAGGCGCTTCGCGAGGATGCCGAGCGGATCCTGCAGCGGCTCGAGCTCCACTACCGCGTCGTCACGCTCTGCACCGGCGACATGGGCTTCGCGGCCGCGAAGACCTACGATCTCGAGGTGTGGCTCCCGGGTCAGGACACGTTTCGGGAGATCTCGTCGTGCTCGAACTTCGAGGCGTTCCAGGCGCGGCGCGCGAAGATCCGGTACCGGCCGGCCGCCGGTGACAAGCCGCGTCCGCTGCACACGCTGAACGGCTCCGGAATCGCCGTCGGCCGCACGGTTGTCGCGATCCTCGAGCAGTACCAGCAGGCGGATGGATCGGTCGTCATTCCGGAGGTCCTGCGTCCCTACCTGGGAGGGCTCGAACGGCTGGTTCCCAGGAGCCAGTGAGATCTTCCCGGATCGTCCTTTACAAGGGTCCCTCGATCCCTATACTGCCGCCCACCCTTCCGGGGTTGTCCCGGAGGAGTGGCCGAGCGGTCGAAGGCAGCGGTCTTGAAAACCGCCGAGCGCAAGCTCCGGGGGTTCGAATCCCTCCTCCTCCGCTACTTGATAACCGAATAGTGTCACGCAAGTGGTCAAGGGCGGGACGTCGCGCACAAGCCGCGCGGCGTCCGCGCCCGATTCATTTCCGTTTTATGGTCTGTGTATTGGCAACGCCTGGAGAGGTGGCCGAGTGGCTGAAGGCACCGGTTTGCTAAACCGGCATACTGGGTTTACTGGTATCGAGGGTTCGAATCCCTTCCTCTCCGCCGATTCGGTGAGAGTGTACGAAGAAGATTTTGTTGAGGATCCGTAGCTCAATGGATAGAGCACCGGTCTACGGAACCGGGGGTTAGAGGTTCGACCCCTCTCGGATCCGCAAATGACGATCGACGAAGCTTGGATGGACCGCGCGCTCGATGAAGCGCGCGCGGCGGGTACTGCCGGGGACGTTCCCGTCGGTGCCGTCATCGTGCTCGGCGATTCGCTCGTCGCAGTCGGCCGCAACCGCCGCGAGGTGGATGGCGACCCGACCGCGCATGCGGAGATCGTCGCGCTGCGGGAAGCCGCACGCATATTGAAGCAATGGCGCGTCGAAGGGACGCTCTATGTCACGCAGGAGCCATGTCCGATGTGCGCCGGCGCGATCGTCAACGCACGCGTCGCTCGCCTCGTGTTCGGTTGCACGAACCCGAAGGCAGGCGCCATCACCACGCTGTACCAGCTGGTCTCCGACCCGCGGCTCAATCACCGCGTCGAGGTCACCGGCGGTGTTCGCGAAGCCGAGTGCGCGAAGGAGCTATCCGCTTTTTTCGCGGCGCTCCGTCGAGGTCCGAGCTATCGGTCCTAACGTTTCTGGAGGAGTGTCCGAGTGGCCGATGGTGTCTGATTCGAAATCAGATTTGCGCAAGCAACGGGGGTTCAAATCCCTCCTCCTCCGCAATTACAATGAACCCCGATGGAGGGGTGACCGAGCGGCCGAAGGTGCACGATTGGAAATCGTGTGTACTGAAAGGTACCGAGGGTTCGAATCCCTCTCCCTCCGCGCAACCGCCCGAGCCACATGCGTGACACGACAAGTTTATGGTCCCGGGTGACGTGACATCTGTGAACCCCGCCAGGCCCGGAAGGGAGCAACGGTAGCGGTATTAGCGGGTGCCTGGGGCCACCTTTCAGCGAGCGGCGATTCTAGCGAATCGTCGCTCGCACCTTTTTCGGCGCTATGATTCCGGGGCAATGCTTCGCTGGATCGTTCCGTGCGTGCTGCTCGCCATCGCGGGCTGCAAGTCCGAGAGCGGAGCCGATCCCGCCGAGGTCGAGGTGTCCGCGCCGACGAAGGGCTCCGCCGGTGGCTTCTCCGCGTCGCTGTCGGCCGAGCTCGGATCGGGATCCGGAGCGCCAACGGCGATGGGCTCGAATGAAGCACCAGGCACCGGGCTCGAGCGCACCGCGAGTGGATCGGCCGCGCCTGCGAAGGGATCAGCGGACGGCAGTGCTGCAGGGAGCGCTGCGAGTGGAAGCCCCGCAGCGACTCCGCCCGCCGCGACTCCACCCGCCGCGACTCCGCCCGCCGCGACTCCGCCCGCCGCGACGCCGCCCGCCGCGACTCCCGCGAAGACCGGGAGCGCAGCACCGCCCGCAGTGACACCACCCGCAGCGACGCCGCCCGCACCGACTCCCGCGAAGACCGGGAGCGCAGCGCCGCCCGTATCGACTCCTCCGCCCCCCGCGATGACTGCCGAGCTGAGGGCGATCAAGCTCTCGCTGCAGCCCAACTGGGATCGCGACGTCGTCGAGGCCGGATCGATCTCGCTCTTCGAGAAGAACACGAACGCGACGTTCAAGTTCAACTACGGCTACGAGGCCGCGAACGCTCCGGCCGATCGCGAGGCGTACAAGAAGTTCCTCGCCGACTCGAAGGTGCTGACCGCTCGCACGGATCGGCAGAGCGGCGCGGCCTGGTACATCGAGGGCACCGACGGAAGTGGCCGCGCTGCGTTCCGCGTCGTTGTCACGTACGGCGGCAAGCGCCTCGTCTGTTACGGCTCGCTCTACAAGGAATCTCCGCACGGGGATCTGCGCGACAACGTGCTGACGCAGGCGAAGAAGATCTGCGAGACCATCCAGTTGTAGCGTCGGAGGTCACGGGTATAGTGCCGTGGCTTGTCGTACCTGGTCCTCGCTCGCAAATACCGGCCGTCGACCTTCTCGGAGGTCGTCGGGCAGGAGCACGTCACACGCACGCTCTCCAATGCGTTCGCGAGCGGTCGCGTTCACCACGCGTTCCTGATGACGGGTCCGCGCGGCTGCGGCAAGACCACCGTCGCGCGCATCATCGGCAAGGCGCTCAACTGCGAGAAGATGGCGGGCACGAGCACCGTCGTCGAGCCGTGCGGCGCGTGCAGCGCCTGCGAGTCGATCGGTAAGGGCAGCGCCGTCGATTACCAGGAGATGGACGGAGCGTCGAACCGCGGCATCGACGCGATCCGCGAGCTCACCGAGGCGGTTCGTTACCAGCCGGCGATCCTTCGGAAGAAGGTCTACGTCATCGACGAAGTTCACATGCTCACGACCGAGGCGTTCAACGCCTTGCTCAAGACGCTCGAGGAGCCGCCTCCGCACGTCACGTTCGTGCTCGCCACCACCGAGCCGCACAAGCTTCCGAACACGATCCTGTCACGCTGCCAGCGGTACGACTTCAAGCTCGTTCCCGCACAGCGCCTCGCGCAGCACCTCACCTTGATCTTCAAGGCAGAGAAGCTGAAGATCGAGTCGGGCGCGGTGAGCTTGCTCGTGCGCGAGTCCGGCGGCAGCGTGCGCGACGCGCTCTCGCTGTGCGACCAGATCATCTCGTACGTCGGTGACGCGACGATCACCGAGGCGCACGTCGCCGAAGTGCTCGGCGTCGCGGACCGCTCGCTGACCCGCACGCTGGTGCGCGCGCTCGCCGAGGGAGATGCAGGTGCAGCGCTCGGTGCCGTCGAGTCCGCGATCGATCGCGGTGTCGACGAGGTCCAGCTCGCACGCGCGATCGTGCGCTACCTGCGCGACCTCTCGGTGCTGCAGGTCGCGCCCGGCCGCAAGGAATTGATCGATGCGTCCGACGAGGAGCGAGCGGAGCTCGGCCAGGAAGCCGCGCAGCTCGAGCGCTCGCGCGTCACGCAGATGTTCGAGCGTATGCTCCGCTGCTGCGACGAGCTCGGCAAGACGTTGCAGCCGCGCCTCGTGCTGGACTGCGCGCTGATCGATGTCGCCACCGTCGAGCCGCTCGTTCCGCTCGGCGATCTGATCGATCGGCTCGGCGATCTCGAATCGCGGCTCGCCGGCAAGGGAGCGCGTCCGTCGTCCAGCGGGGGCGGTGGTGGCGCGCGTCCGCCGGCGCGGACGGCACCGCCTGCGCCTGCGCCTGCACCGGTTCGCACGTCTCCGCCGGTATCGAGCGCCGCTCCCGTCGCGAGCGCGACGCCGCCGAGCGCGCCCATTCCGACGATTGTCGCTTCGGCGCCCGCTCCATCCGGCCGAGCGCTGCCGTCGGATCACTCCGCGCCGGTGTCGATGCAGCCGTCGGGACCGGTTCCGGCGGCGTCGAACGTGGCATCGGGTTCGGGCCCGCACGACGAGAAGCCTTTGCTGCGCCTTCCGCAGAATGCCGACGAGGCGATGAAGGCGTGGAACGTGGTGCTCGGCGCGCTCGAGGCGCGGAATCAGTTCTCGCTGTTCGCGCCGTTCCAGCACGCCCGCGTGCTGAAGTGGACCGCGGATCTGCTCGACCTCGGGTTCCCGATCGACGTCCATGCGATGGGCGAGATGGGCGCCGAGCGCGAGAAGATCGACGAGCTGCGCAAGTTGATCGTCGAGCTCGGGCCCGAGCTCAAGTCGATCAAGGTAAACGTGAGGCTGCTCGACGAGGGCGAATCGAAGTCCTCCGGCGCACGCAGCGTGCTAGAGACGACTCAGGACCGGTCTCGCGCCGAGCGGTCCAAGCGCGAGTCTGAAGCTCGCGAGCACCCCATCACGAAGCACGTGTTGCAGACCTTCGGCGCAGCGATCAAGGAGATCAAGACCGATGTCTAACCCCAAGATGCCTGATCTCGGTGCGCTGATGAAGCAGGCGCAGAAGCTCCAGGGCGATGTTCAAAAGATCCAGGACGAGCTGGCGAAGATGACGTGCGACGGCGCTGCCGGCGGCGGTCTCGTCACCGCGACCGTCAACGGTCAGTTCGAGGTCGTGAAGGTGAAGATCGACAAGTCGGTCGTCGATCCCAACGACATCGGGATGCTCGAGGATCTCATCACCGCGGCGATCAATGCGGCCGCGACGAAAGTTCGCGAGACCAGCAAGGAGAAGATGTCGTCGGTGATGGGCGGTATGGGCGGCCTTCCGGGCATGCCCGGCATGTTCTGAGCGCCGGTCGATATGGCTGACCCGATCCGCCGGCTCGTGCAGGAGCTCTCCCGGCTCCCCGGGATCGGCGAGAAGAGCGCGACCCGGCTCGCGTTCCATCTGATCCGCGGCAACCGCCAGCAGATCCAGGACCTCGCCAGGGCCCTGCTCGATGTCACGGACAAGATCCGGCTGTGCTCGTCGTGCATGACGATGACCGAGGCCGACCCGTGCTCGATGTGCACGGATGGGCGCCGCGATCCCGAGACGATCTGCGTCGTCGCGTCCCCGTCCGACCTGATCGCGATCGACCGCGGCGGTCACTTTCGCGGCAAGTACCACGTGCTGCACGGCCTGCTGTCTCCCCTCGAGGGGATCGGGCCGGATGACCTGCGAATCGCCGAGCTGATCCGCCGGCTGGGGGGCTCGGCCGAGTCCCCGCCCGTCCGCGAGGTCATCATCGCGACCAGCCCGAGCGTCGATGGCGAGGCGACCGCGATGTACATCGCACGCACGCTGAAGCCGCTCGGCGTGAAGGTTTCTCGGATTGCGACCGGACTCCCGGTCGGCGGAGAGCTCGAGTACTCGGACCAGGCCACGATCGCGCGAGCGCTCGCCGGCCGGGCGACGATGTAGGCCCGCCTTTCTGGACGGGCGATCTATAACGGGCGGAAAGGTTGAACGAAAACCGGGCCGTTGATACCGTGGCTCGTCGGCGGGGAGCCTGCGTCACGCAGTGCAAACCGGTCCAAGGAGCCTAGCGAGATGATTCAGCAGCTCGTCATGTACGAGGAGGAACTTCATCGGATCAATGCGATCTGTGAAACCCTCCACCGGGACTCGAACGCGAAGGCGGTTCTGGTCATCGATAAGAACGGTCAGGCGATGGCCTCGGCGGGCGATGTGCAGGAGCTGGACGTCACCTCGCTGTCCTCGCTCACCGCCGGTAACGTCGCCGCCACGGGCGGTATCGCATCGCTCCTCGCGGAGAAGGAATTCGCCGGTCAGTTCCTCGAAGGCGAGAAGATCAGCTACCACGTCTCGATCGTCGGTCAGCGCGTCATTCTCGTCGTGCTGTTCGACGGGCGCAGCTCCCTCGGACTCGTCCGTCTTCGCGTGCGCAAGGCGACCACCGAGCTGGTCCTCGTGCTCGAGGTGATGGTCAAGAAGAGCCAGAGTGGCTCGGGCCAGCAGTCGGTGTTCTCCGAGATCACCGACGACGACATCGACAACCTCTTCAACGATTAAGGCGAGACGAGATGAGCTTCATCAACTACTCGTCGCGCGAGATCAACTGCAAGATCGTCTACTACGGCCCCGGTCTCTGCGGGAAGACGACGAATCTCCAGTACATCTACAACAAGACCAATCCCGAGGCGAAAGGGAAGATGATCTCCCTCGCCACGGAGACCGAGCGCACGCTGTTCTTCGACTTCCTGCCGCTCTCGCTCGGCGAGATCCGCGGATTCAAGACCCGGTTCCACCTCTACACGGTGCCCGGCCAGGTGTTCTACGACGCGAGCCGCAAGCTGATCTTGAAGGGCGTGGACGGAGTCGTCTACGTCGGTGACTCGCAGATGGAGCGCATGGAAGCGAACATCGAGTCGCTCGACAACCTGAGCTCGAACCTTCAGGAGCAGGGCTACGACCTCGCGAAGCTTCCGTATGTCGTCCAGTACAACAAGCGCGATCTGCCGAACGCGATCCCGATGGCCGAGCTCGAAGAGGCACTGAACCCGACGAAGGTTCCGAGCTTCGAAGCGGTGGCCCCGAAGGGCATCGGCGTGTTCGACACGCTGAAGGCAGTCGCGAAGCTCGTGCTCACCGAGCTGCGAAAGGGCTCCTGATGCAGGCAACAGAGCGGCCCGTCTTCCGCCAGGACCTCATCGCCGAGGCGATCGAGGAGCAGGGCGCCCGGTACGTCGACGTCGCCGATCCCGACTCCGGGCACATGTTCCGGTTCTTCGAGGTCGAGTACGCGATCGCCTGCGCGATGGACGGCCAGCGCGACGTCGCCGGCATCGTCAAGTGGGCGCAGGAAGAGCTCGGGGTCACGCCTTCTCCGAAGGAAGTGCAGACGGTGATCGCCACGCTCGCCGACCTTCGCTTCATCGAGACCGGCGCGACCCGCCTCTCCGATGTGCCCGAGGCCAAGGCCGATGCGAAGCAGGCGGACGCGTTCCGCGACGAGCACAACGAGAAGACCACCGTCGGCGCGCAGGCGTTTCCGGATAACGACCTCGCTCCGGGCATCGTCGTCGGTAAGACAGCGCCCGTAGTCGCGCCCGTGACGGGAGGCGCGCAGTTCGAGCTCGGTAGCTCCGGTGCCGCCGCCAGCGCGAAGGTCGCCGAGGCTCCGCTACCGAAGGCCGACTTCGATCTCGGTGCACCCGGCGCGGCCGCGTCCACCGCTGCAAAGCAGGCGAAGGCTCCTGTCGAGGACATCGCGCTCGGTGCTCCCGGTGCGAAGGCCGCGCAGCCGGCTGCCAAGGCTCCGCCCGCTGCAGATCTCTCGATGGATCTCGCGGCCGAGATGCCGGTGAAGGCAGCCGACGTCAAGGAAGCCGTTCGCGCCTCCAAGGTGATGACGGCCGTCGAGGTTCCGAAGGAGCTGCAGGACGAGCTCGACAAGCCTTCGAAGCAGCCGGAGAAGGTCGCGGAGAAGAAGCCCGCGGACAAGGCCGCCGAGAAGGCCGCCGAGAAGGCCGCCGAGAAGAAGGACAAGAAGCCCGCGGACAAGGCCGCCGAGAAACCGGCCGCGGTCGCCGCGAAGGCGGAGAAGCAGCCGGAGAAGGCCGCCGACAAGAAGGCCGCGGACAAGGCTGCCGACAAGAAGGCCGCGGACAAGGCTGCCGACAAGGCTGCCGACAAGTCTGCCGAGAAGAAGGCAGAGAAGGTCGCCGACAAGGCTGGCGAGAAGAAGGCTGTCACGCTCCCCTCGAAGCCCGCCGAGAAGACCCCGGTCGCTCCGCCGGCACCCGAGCAGAAGATCAGCCCGGTGCTGGTCGTGCTGTTGATCCTCGCCGCGGTCGGTGCAGGCGCGTTCTTCTTCTGGAAGTTCGTGCTGGCGAAGCCCGACGTCGAGCCACAGACGAAGGTCGCTCCGCCCACGCCGCCCGCCCCGCCGCCGCCGACCGAGGCCGCGTCGAAGGTCACGTTCGAGACGCCGCCGGAGCAGGAGATCAAGTCGCCCGTCGGAACGATCGAGACGGTCGAGGCGAACGACAAGGACGTGAAGACGGGTGACGTGCTCGTCACGCTGGTCGGCGCGAAGGCGCTGACCACCGAGATCGAGAAGCTCAACGCCGACGTCGAGAAGGCCGCAGTCACGGTGCAGACCGCAGAGAAGGCGCTCGCCGATGCGCAGCAGAAGGAGAACAACCAGGCCGGCGTGACCGCCGCCCAGGCGAACCTCGACAAGCTCAAGAAGCCGATCGAGGACAAGAAGGCGACGATCACGAAGAAGCAGGGCGATCTCGACAAGCTCGTGGTCAAGGCAACCACCGACGGCAAGCTGCTCACGACCGCCAAGGTCGGTCAGAAGGTTGCGGCCGACGAAGTGATCGCGAAGATCACCCGCGCGACGCTCCCGGTCGCGACGTTCAAGATCCCGCCCGGCACGAAGGTCGGCGCGGATGGCAACGTGAGCCTCACCACCACCGATGGAAAGTCCGTCGTGTGCACCGTCAGCGACGCGCAGGCCGAGACCATCAAGGTCACGTGCCCCGCGGACTCCGGTCTCGCCGATGGCGCGGCTGTGAAGTTCACGCTGCCGAAGTAACCGCCGGCGTAACCGCCAAGCTTCGCCGCAGTGCCCGCGCGCTTCCGTTGCACTTCCGTGCCCCGGAGTTAGCGCCAAGCACGCCAAGGAGCCAAGCACGCCAAGCCCTGAAACTTTTGGGTCGCTGCGCGACCCAAAACTTCCGGTCCTTGACGTACTCCGCCTTCGCGTCCTTCGCGTCCTTCGCGTCCTTCGCGTCCTTCGCGCTCATCCCGGAGCGCGAAGTCACCTGTTCCCCGCAATGGTTGGGGGGGTGGGTTCGGTTCGGTTCGGTTCGGTTCGCTAGGAGGTCCAAACGACCCGACGGAGTCCGTCCTTGAGACGCGCCGTGTTGAAGTTGATCAACAGGCCGAGCTGGAAGGAGCCGGCTCTCAGGTACGAAATCGCTTGGGCAAAGTGGATTCGAGCGAGCTCGTCCACGGCCTTGAGCTCGACAACGAGCTTTTCTCCGACCAGCAGATCGATCCGAGACTCGCCCACGACGTGACCCCTGTACACGATGGGGATCGTCGTCTGACGCGCGAACGGGATGCCGCGCAGCTGTAGCTCGAGAGCGAGTGCCCCTTCGTAGACCGGCTCGAGAAACCCTGGGCCGAGAGTGCGATGCACCTCGATCGCGGCGCCGATCACCTCACGCGCAAGTTCGTCGATGTCGGCCGCAGGTTCACGAAGCCCGTGTTGGGTACACTCGTTGTCATGGCGATCGTCAATCTCATTTGGGTTGGACATGTCGCCCGCTATCGGCCAGCCCGCGCTTCGGTTGCGTGGCCTCCTCCATGGATCGCAAGAGAGTCGGGCGGCGGAGTCGCACTTTTTTGGCCGGGCGAGCCTTCGCTGCGTGGCGCGTGGCAACCCGATGTGGGC
>JACCRC010000216.1 GCA_013813765.1 Deltaproteobacteria bacterium
CATCACGCGCACACTGCTGCGCCGCTACGGCGTCGTGTTCTGGCGTCTGCTGGCGCGAGAGGCTGCGTGGCTGCCGCCATGGCGCGACATCCTGCGCGTGCTGCGCAGACTCGAGGCGCGCGGCGAGATCCGCGGCGGCCGCTTCGTGAACGGCTTCGTCGGCGAGCAGTTCGCGCTGCCGGAGGCGCTCGACGAGCTCCGCGCCGCGCGCAATCCCTCGCCCGGCACCGAGGTCTGTCGCGTCGCGGCGACCGATCCGCTGAACCTCGTCGGGATCCTGAGCCCGGGTCCGCGCGTGCCGGCGATCGTCGGTAATGCGGTGCTGTTCCTCGACGGTCAGGCAGTCGCCTCCGTCGAGGCGGGGCAGCTCGTCCACCGCGCGCCGGTGCCGCCGGGCGCCCGCGTGGATCAAGACCTGACGTATCACCCGCCACCTCGGCCGCCGCAGATCGCCTCGCAGGCCGCGCTTCCGCTGTAGCCTCCCTCCGTGCTGTCCTTCCTGCGCTGGCTCGGCCAAACGCCCCATCTCGGGACGCTGCTGTCGACCTGGCGCGGGCGCGCGATCGCGCTGTTCCTGATCGCGCAGCTGCTCCTGCCGATCCTCTACTTCACGCGCAAGGATCCCCACGACGAGCGATTCGCGTGGCGCATGTTCTCGCCGATGCGCATGGCGAGGTGCCTGCCGACCGCCACGATCGACGGCAAGCCGTTCAACCTCGCCACCGAGTTCCACGAGGCGTGGCTCGAGATCGCGAGCCGCGGGCGCTTCACGGTCATCGAGGCCATGGGCGCGCGGCTGTGCGCGAAGAACCCGGGCAGCGACGTGCGCCTGTGGATCGACTGCACGTACATCGATCGCGAGCCGCGCTCCTACGGCAGCTACAACATCTGCAACGTGCCCGAGCTGTAGATGGCGAAGAAGCGCGACCGATCGAAGAAGCCCGCCGCGGCGCCGCCTCCCGTCGAGAGACCGGTGAAGGCCGCGAAGCCCGACAAGGCTATCGAGGTCGTGCCGTTGCCGTCCGAGCAACCAGCGTTCTGGTTCGGATACGACGTCGCCTGGGCGAAGGTCTGGCTGTTCCGCGTGCTCGTGTTCGGCCTGCTCGCGATCGACGCGCTCCTGCAGATCCGGCACGCCCCGCGTTACGGTGCCGGTGGCTTCAACGTCGCGCAGCTCCCGCTGCTCCACGATCTGGGCCCGTCGCGCGTGATGTACGAGGTCGCGCAGCTGGTCTCCGCGTATCTCTTCATCCTCGCCGCGTTCGGCGTCGCGACGCGCGTCGTCGTGCCGTGCGTCACTGCGATCTACGCGTGGCTCTACTTCTCGAGCCAGCTCGACAGCTATCAGCACCACTACCTCGTCGCGCTCGTGCTCGGCATCGCGTGCTTCGTGCCGTGGCAGCGTCCCGCCGATGCAACACCGTCGACGCCCGTGCGCAGCTGGGCGCTCCGCCTGATCCTGGTGCAGCTCGCCGTGCTGTACCTGTGGGCCGCGATCTCGAAGATGGATCCCGCGTGGCTCGATGGCCGCACGCTCTCCGGTCAGATCACCGGCCCGCTGCGCGCCGTGGTCGATAGCTCCGTCGGCATCAAGGCCGCCGCGCGCTTCACGATCGTCGTCGAGCTCGCGCTCGCATTCACCGTGTGGATGCGGCCGGCGTGGTTCATCGCGTTGCCACTCGGCATCGGCTTCCACGTCAGCGTCCTCCTCTCCGGCCTCGAGATCGGTCTGTTCGCGTGGCTGATGCTCGCGATGTACGTGCTGGTGGTGCCCGATCGCGTATGGGTTCGTATCGCCGAGCTACGTCCTCTGCGCGGAGTGCTCGATCGCCTGCGCACCGACAGCGATCTCGTCACCGGTATCTCCGTCGTGCTCGGATCCGCGCTGGCCGTGGCGCTCGTTGCCGTCGCGTGCCGGTTCGAGAACGCGCTCACCGTCGCGGTCGCCCTTGGCCTGGTCCCGATCATCATCGTCGTCGGTCGCCGCCTGCGCGGCCGCCGCGGCGGGGCGATCGCAGGCGTCGCGCACCTCGCGGGAATCCTGGTGTGGCTCGCGGTGGATCGCACGACCACGGTGGCCGTCGACTACTATCGTTTCTGGGGCGGCTCTCAGCGTCGCCTCGGGAATGCCGAGACCGCCGAGGTCGCGTATCGCAAGATGATCTCGATCGCGCCCGGCGAGGGCTCCGGTCACTACCAGCTCGGCCGCCTGCTCCTGAAGCGCGGCGAGGAGCAAGCCGGCCTCGACGAGCTCCGCAAGGCGCAGGCGATCGAGACCGCGCGCGCCCGCGCGTATGTCGCGGAGGCGCAGTACCTCGCAGGGAAGGGCCGCGGTCCCGAGGCGATCGAGAAGGCTCGCGAGGCCACCTACGCCGAGCCCGACAGCAAGGAGGCGAACGACCTCCTGACCGCGCTCACCGGCCAGAAGCGCGAGCCCGGCGCTGGCACGCCCGGCTCCGACGATGACTCGGATCAGCGATGACCTCGAAGGCGGACCGCGCGGCGAGGATCCGCGAGATCCTCGAGCAGCACTTCCCGACGCCCGCGATCCCGCTCGATCACGAGGATCCGTTTCAACTGCTCGTCGCGGTCATCCTGTCGGCGCAATGCACCGACGCACGCGTGAACATGGTGACGCCCGCGCTGTTCGCGAAGGCACCGGACGCGCAGGCGATGGCGAAGCTGACCGACGCGCAGATCATGCCGTTCATCAAGACGTGCGGCCTCGCGCCCGCGAAGGCGAAGGCGCTCGCCGGCATGTCGCGTATCCTCGTCGAGAAGTACGGCGGCGAGGTGCCGCGTGACATCGAAGCACTCGAGGAGCTGCCCGGCGTTGGCCACAAGACCGCGAGCGTCGTGATGGTGCAGGCCTTCGGCGTGCCCGCGTTCCCCGTCGACACGCACATCCATCGCCTCGCCGGCCGCTGGCAGCTCTCTCGCGCGCGCAACGTCGAAGAGGTCGAACGCGACCTGAAGAAGCTGTTCCCCGAGGATCGCTGGCACGCGCTCCACCTGCAGATGATCTACTTCGGCCGCGCCCAGTGCCCGGCCCGCGGTCACGAGCCCGCCGTGTGCCCCGTGTGCAGCTGGGCGATGTCGGCTGCGCGCGCACGAGCCGAACGCGCGCAAAACACGGGCAAGCCCGTGCGCCGCAAGCGCTAGAATCGCACTCTAGAGGTCTCGGCCGTTTTCGTTTTCGGAGATGCAGCGATTGTCGCGCAGGATCCTGCGTACTGCGGCAGTTGAGGGGCGATGTCCGAATCCCGACCAACGAGCTGCTCCACTCCCGCGCCCGCCGAGCGGATCGAACGCGTCGAGCTGCAACGCGTGCTCGCCGACGAGTTTCTCGCGCTCGGTACCGATCGCCAGCGTCGAGCGCCGTTCGCCAGCTACGGGCTCTTTTCGGCCTCTACCGCAGCGCTGCCGCTGCCGCCGCTGCCGCCAATAGCAACTCCGCTTCCGGTTCCACCACTTGCCGTGGCACTCCCACTACCAACAGCGCTTTCACTACCAACAGCGCTTCCGCTTCCGGCAGCGCTTCCACTGCCGACCGCGCTTCCGCTACCTGCCGGTGAGGGTGCGCGGTAGTTTTCCCAGACGAGCTTCGCCGGAAGGTCCAGCGTGCGCTCGATCGTCTTGTCGGCAGACTTCACGACAATGACAGCCTTGACCTGCTCGTCGCCAGGTTCGGCCGGACAGCCGGCATCGCGGTACTGCGCGTTGTACGCGTGGCTCGCCGAGAAGTCCGCCGGCTGAAACTCGCCGGCGAGGTTGCACAGCTCGGTACCGTCGCGCCGCGTGAGTGAGATCGAGTACGTGCCCGTCACGGCGATCGAGTTCATCTTCTGATCGAGCAGCTGGAACATCGGCTTGATGCGCCCCTTCCCGTCGACCGAGAGGCGAAGCTCCATCTTGCTCAGCTTGCCGGCCTTCGGATCCTCTTTCGGTGATTCCTTGCCGCAACCGAACGCGACCAGCGAAACGACGGACAGCAGAGAGAGTTTCATCGCGGCGAACCATAGCTCGCTAACGTCCACGCTGCCGTCCTGGCGCGGTCGAACGCCGGACGAGCTCCTCTTGTGAGCGAGGATCATCGCGGCGGCTGGTCGCTACCGCCGATGGAAGCCCAGAGGTCTGTGGTTCCTAAAGCTTCGACTCGACGTATCCCGTAGAGTCCGCGTTCAGGCTGACGCGGCGGAAGCGGCTGCGATCGAGCTTGTGACGCAAACCCGCTTCGATGCGTGCGATCCAGGTTTCGAGCGCTGCTCCGCTGAGCGGAAACTTCATCACCAGATCGATCCGATTCGTACCGAGATCGAGGATAAGCCGAGAGGGTCCATTCCAACCAGGTAGGTAGAGGCTCTCGTCTTGATGCGGCAGCACTTCTCCGCTGTCGTCCCGGAGCCGAAACGTCCACGTCAGTCGTGTTTCGGCCTGCGGACGTTTGGGCGCGTTGTGGCGCCGCAGCGTCGCGCTAAGCCAGATGCGCGGCATCCGCTCGCACTCCGCGGTGAACGCTACGAACCGCGCCACCTTGTCTGCATGGTCGACCCCGGGCTCGGAGATCCATTCCCAGATCACGAGGCGGGCCGTTTTTGGTTTTGGCCTCGCGCCGATGTCGCGGGCGTGGCTTGTTGTGCGAGATCAACGACTGCGGTCGCGATCGCGTCGCGCCCGCGGAGCACGCGCGACGTCTCAGCGGTGACAAGCCACGCACGGTGCTCGGTTGCTGACGGCCAGCGGTTCGCGACCACGGCGACCGAGCGAGTGCGCTCGCGCTGGCGCGCTGCCTTCGCAAGGAGTTCGGTGTTGCTGACCTTCGGGCCGACGAGCTTGAAGCTGATCAGGCGCGCATCGGGACGCCAGCGGTGTATTGCATCGACGAGCTTGGGGTTGCGGACCAACCGAAGCAGGCGCGTCGTGGGCGCTGACGAGATCTTGCCGCCGCTGGCACGCTCCGGCCGGTAGTCCGAGACAGCCGCGGCCATCGCGACGGTAACTGCGGCTGCATCGTCACGGATGATCTGAGCGCGCAGCTTGGCACCAAGATCTCGCGCCGAGGTGAAGCGCTCGATGGTCAGCCGTTCGTGCGGCGCTGGCGGTGTGGCGAGGACAGAGACGAGCGCGTGTACGTACAACCCGCGCGCCAGTGCCTTCTCGACGATCACGCGGCCAAGCCCGCCACGGCTCAGATTGGTGAGCACGCGAACCGAGTCGATTGCCTCGACGGTCCCGCCCAGTGTGACGATCAGGATCGGACGCCGCTTACGCATCGCGCGCCGTCAGCCATTCGCACGCCAGTCGCACCGCGTTGGCTGCCGGGAAGGTGAGGTTGTCGAGGGCAGCGGTGACGGCGAACGTTGTCCCCAGCGATGGGTGCGTGTGGAGCCGCCGATGCCAGCGCAGCTCGGCGGTATGCTGCACCTCTGCAACATCGATCGATTGCTCTGCCGCATCCCCAAGGCCGGGCGCATCGGGCTCCAACGTTCCGCTGATCGTCGCGATGATGCCGCGCTCGAGCGCGTAATCGACGACGGGGATGAAGCTGGCGCAGGCCAGGCCGGTGGCGCTCTCGATCTCTGCGACATGCGGATGATCCCACCAGCGCAGGCCGGTGCGCACCGTGCCGGAGGTCGACGTCTTGGCAGCGCTGCCGGCGGTGACCGCAGTGACGTGTAGACCGGCGCGCATGGACGGTTTCACGCCGCTCCGTTGCAACCCGCAGATGACCGCGCTGGCGATGCAGCCCGGATTAGCAAACAGACGCGCATCCTCGATCGCGATTCCGCCCCACAGTTGGCGCGGCCCCATGACGAGCCCGTAGTTTCCAACGCCGTGGATCTTGAACGCGCCCGAAAGGTCGATCACCGCCTGCTCGCGCGATGCGGGTGCGGTCCACTGCTGCAGCTCCTTCTCGACCACGGTGCGGGGCAGCGCGAGGAAACACACTGCCGCGGCTTCCGGAACGTCGACGAGCGCGAGGTCTGCCGCCTGTGCGAGGCGCACGAGCTCCCGCCCGATGCGTCCTCTCGCCCCGGCGATGAAGACTGATCGCATGGATGGGTTGTACTGCATTGGGCAAGCTCACGACTCATTCGGAAGCTCTTCAATCCACTACAATTGGCCGTGGCCTACCGCGAGAGCTTCGAGTCCTGTCCTCGCTGCCGCATTACACTCGAGGATGCTGGCGCGGTGCGCGCGTGCCCTGAGTGCCGCGGGCAATGGGTGCTCGAGCCCGTGCTCGCGGAGATGGTGATGGTGATGCTCCCGCCCGGCGTGCTCGGCACGCTTTCGCTGGTCCCGCTGAGTGCTGCGACGCGCACGGGCCCGTGTCCCTCATGCGGCATCGAGATGCAGTCAGTGAGCTTGCACGGCGTCGAGCTCGAACGATGTCCGAAGGATCACGGTGTGTGGTTTGATCCCGACGAGCTGCAGACCGGCCTCATGCGCGCATCGGATCCTGCGCAACAAAGCGCTCCACCGGACGAGGCCAACCGCACGGAGTGGGAGCCGCTCGGCGCAACGGACAGTCCAACCTCCGAGCCGCCGCGCCCCATCATCGAGCCTTCCATGCTCACGCCGGAGGGAAACAGGCAGGTCGTGCCGGTTCCTCCCATCGATGACGTCGTCAACATGCTCATGCGTGGATCGGAGTTTCGGGTCGGCTCCGACAGGTACCGATGGGATGTGACCCAGCACCGAATCGTGGTCGAGGGGACCGAATCGCGGGTGGTCAGCGACGTCGAGCTGAGTCGCGTGGTCGAGGCCTATCCCGAGCTGTTCAGCGGACACCAGGCAAAGGTTGCGGAGGTGATCGCGCGCATGAAGCGAGGCGCAACGTTTCAAAACGGGTACGGCCGTGCCTTCGACAGCT
The DNA here is from genome assembly GCA_013813765.1 of Deltaproteobacteria bacterium. GTDB lineage: Bacteria > Myxococcota_A > Polyangia > Haliangiales > Haliangiaceae > JABFXX01. Next base: position 6,875 of record JACCRC010000216.1, read on the forward strand.
ACGGCTGGGACCCCCAAACAAAGGCGTTCTACAAGGTGTCCCAGGAAGACAGCTATGAGTCCGCGCGAAGCTCCTTGTCGGAGAGCCGGCTCGCAGAGCTCATCGCGCAGGACCCGCGGACGTTCCAGTGACGTCGACGAGCGCAGCCGGACGGCCGATGCGCCGTTCGACCGCGCTGATCAGCGCGTAGCGATCCTGCACGACCTCGGCAGGAAACCGATGGATCCGGCCGTCCCGTAGGACGAGCTCGAGCTTCGACGAGCTGCCGCTCTTGCGCGTGCACAGGATCGCCTGGAGATCGGCGAGCTTGATGTCCCACGGCCTTAGCTGGAACAGCTTCAGCACCGGTACGTGCAGCTCGTCCGCGCGAAGCTCGATGCTGCGATCCGAACGCAGCGTGCGGAGATACGACGGCACGTTGATCGCGATGATCACTGCGAGGATCGCTCCGATCGCGATCGCCGCCACCGCCGCGAGGTCGGGCCGCGAGGTCTCCGGCCCGAGAGCGATCAGCGCGGCGAGCGCGAACAGCGGCAACAGGAAGCGCGGCACGAGCGCGCTCGACACCACCCAGCCCAGAGCGAGGGGGAACGAGGTGGGCTTGGCGGGCTCGGCCTTGCGCTTGTCCTTGCGCTTCTTGCTCATCGACCGAGCCGGCCTACTTGGCCTTGGCCTTCGCCTTCGCCTTCAGCTTGAGCTTGGGCTCCTTGTCGATCAGGACTCGCTGCGCCCACGGACTGGGGGGCTTGTCGGTGCGATGGATGCAACCAGCCCAGCAACAAGGGCGGCGTTTTCCCTCGAGTAGCTCTTCTCGCGTTCGCTCGATGCGGCGCTTTCGTGTCTCGAGCTGCTTGGCGTCCTCGACCCAGCATAGAAACTCATTGCGGCCGAGGGGCGTGAGGGCTTGCCATCGTTCCAGGACAGCCTTGTCTGCCAACAACGCCTTGCGCAGATCAGCGGGGACCTCGTGCACCACGCCTGTTGCGAGCTCGACCTTGGCCATGAGCGCTGCCGTTCAGACCTTCGGCTTCATCGGCGCGCCACAGTTGAAGCAGAACGAGCCCTGGCTCAGATCGACGACCGTGTTGCAGTGCGGACAGCTCGCGATGGTCGCGATGTTTGCCGCCTGGCCCGAGATGTAAAGCTTGGGCTTGGCCGCGACCGACTGACTTCCGCCTTCGAAGTGGCGAGCGATGCGATCGGCCAGCGCGAACACCCACTGCAGATGCGTGGGGTCGGGGAGCTCGTGGAAGTTGGGCTGGAAGCGCATCTCGATCAGATCGGCGTCGACCTTGAGGTAGGAGATGCGCGTCGGCATCGCCTGCACGATCTCCTGCATCAGAGGCTGGGGCACGCGACCCACCAGCTCCCACATCGCCTTTGCCTCGTCGGGGTACTCCTCGATGTACAGCCCGGGCGCGAGGAAGAGGCGCTGCTCGCTGCCGCCGTCCCACTCGGGATCGTGAGCGGCGCCGTTCGGCTGCTTGTCGGGATCCCACCACAGCACGAGCACGCCGGTCGTGTTCGCGACCTTGGTCTGCACGTCGGTCCAGCCCGTGTCGTAGTCGACGACGACACGCGTGGCGCGTTCGCTGACTTTGGTACGAAGCTCGACCTGATCGTCGTCGGTCTTCGTGACAACCTGTCCGCCGAGCAGGGCGCTCCAGGAGCCGAGTCGCTGCTGACAAAACGCGATCTTCTGGTCCGTCTCGAGATCCGAATAATCCATCCCGCCGAGGATAACGTGCCGCGCGGAACCGGGCGCAGGCCGCGCGGTTCGAAATCGACTCCTTGCCAGGCCGGCGAGCGTTCGCCATGGTGTAGGGGTGGCGACAGAAATCGATGTGTTCTCCGATTTCGTTTGCCCGTGGTGCCTGATCGGAACCCACCGGCTGGAGCGTGTCCTCGATGACCTCGCGCTGACCGAGAGCACGGTGATCCGGTACCGGCCGTTCATGCTCGATCCAAACACTCCGTCCGAGGGCAGGAGCGTCCCCGAGGAGCTGCGCCGGAAGTATGGGCGCGATCCGGCGCCGATGTTCAAGCACGTCGAGACCGAGGCGCGCGCGTCGGGCATCCGCCTCGATCTCGCGAAGCAGCCGCTGATGCTGCCCACGGTGCGCGCGCACACGCTGATGCGCCACACGGCCGTCGTGCACCAGCATGCGTTCGCGAAGGATCTCTTCGAGTCGTACTTCCTCGAGGGCGAGAACATCCACGATCTGATGATGCTCGCGGAGCTCGCACTGCCGCACGGTCACACCACCGTCGAGGTCGCACGCCTGTGCGAGGACGAGCACGAGCTCGCGCAGACGAAGCGCGAGGCCGAGATGCCGGCGCGGATGGGCATCCATGGCGCGCCGTTCTTCATCATCAACAGCACCCTCGCGATCTCCGGTGCGCAGCCGGAGGACGTGTTTCGTCGTGCGCTGCAGCAGTCAGGCGCGGCCGCCGACGCGTCCTAGCTACCAGCTATCGGTCTCCTTGCGGTCGAGCTTTAGCGTCAGGGTGTCGCGCATCGGCGGCACCATCGACGCCTCCTCGATCCACGCGCAGCCGAGCCGGTCACCGACGAACATGCGGCGCACGAGCAAGCGGAGGCGGTCCATGACCTCGCTCGGATCCTCGCCGCGGAACACGGTCTGCAGATCGGGGAGCCCGAGCTCCGAGAGTCCGACGGTATCGGCGAGCAGCTCGCCGGGACGGCCGGTCGCGTTCGCGATGCGGATGTTCACCGCGGGACCGCACGGACCGAGATCCATGCGCAGCTCGCGATACTGCTCGTAGGTCAAGAGCTGCTGCGCGGGCATCCAGTGCAGCACGAGGTTGTCGAGCTCCGCCGGATCGAGCTCGCCGAGCACGGTGTCGAGCACCGCGAGGAACGCGAGCAGGAGCGACGCGTGGTTCATCGGACGCTGCGGCGTCAGCGCGACGACGATCGACGCGTGATAGCGCTCCGCCATCGTCGGCCAGCGCTGATGCCAGCGCGGCGTCCACGTCAGCGCATCGCACAGCGCCTGCGCGTAGACCTCGGGCTCCGCGAGCGCGACGTCGACCGCGAGCGGCAGATCTGCGGTGGGCAGCGAGAACGTCACGTGGTCGTGGTCGCCACCGACGAGCTGGATATCGCGACGCCAGTCCTGCAGGCGCGCATGAAGCGTGTACGGGTCGAAGCCTGCGTGCTGCGAGACCAGAACCTGAACGATGTAACCCGCCGACATTTCTGGTCTCCTAACACGCTCGCGTAATGGTTGGACCAATTATTTCGCGGCAGCCGTAGAAAACCCCTTGCGGCCCACCCGCGGAATGAATATTCATTCCGCACAACCCGATGTCGCCGAACGAAGCCAAGCGAGCCGTCCCCGACAAACGGGAGGCGATCCTCGATGCGGCGCTCGAGCTGTTCGTGGAGCGCGGGTTCTACGGCACCGCGGTCCCCGAGATCGCGGACCGGGCCGGTGTCGGAGCCGGGACGATCTATCGCTATTTCGATTCGAAGGAAGCGCTGGTCAACTCGATCTACCGCGCGCAGAAGATGCGCTTTGGCCAGGTCGCGCTCGCCGACTTCCCGGCCACGGCCCCCACGCGCGAGCAGTTCCGGACGATGTGGATGCGAATGGCGAAGTTCGCCACCGCGAACCCGCAGGCGTTCGTGTTCATGGAGCTGCATCACCACGCGCGCTATCTCGACGCCGAGAACGTCGCGCTCGAGCAGCGCATGCTCGAGCTGTTCACGAACGTCGTGGTCTCCGCGCAGACGCGCGGCGATCTCAAGCAGGGGCCGCCGCGGCTCCTCATGTCGATCGTGATGGGCGCCTTCGTCGGCGTGATCCGGAGCTGCGTCGAGATCGCCCAGCCGCTCGAGAAAGCGGACTGGAAGCTCGCCGAGCAGATCCTCTGGGAAGCCGTCCGAGCCTGAGCTGACCCTGTTTGGCACCCCGCGGGGGCAACCCCGCGTTTTGTTTACTCGATGACGGAATGAACATTCATTCCACTAGCAAAAAAACAGGAGCTACGAACCATGTCGATCGCGATCAAGACCGTCCTCATCACTGGCGCCACCGCGGGCATCGGCCGCATGACCGCGCTCCACCTGGCCAAGCTGGGTCACCACGTCATCGCCTCGGGTCGCAAGGTGGCCGAGCTCGCGAAGCTCAAGGAAGAGGCCGGCTCGTTGAAGCTCGACACGCTCGTCCTCGACGTCACGTCGCAGTCGTCGATCGCCGCGGCTGTCGAGTCGGTGGATCAGCTGACGGCCGGCAAGGGCGTCGACGTGCTCGTCAACAACGCCGGCTTCGGCGTGCTCGGCCCGACGTCGGAGATCGATGACGCGGAGATGCGCCGCCAGTACGACACGAACGTGTTCGGTCTCATGGCGGTGACGCGCGCGTTCCTCCCGAAGATGCGCGAGCGCCGCTCCGGCCGGATCATCAACGTGTCCAGCGTTGGCGGTCGCATCACCCTGCCCTTCTTCGGCGTCTACAACTCGACGAAGTACGCGGTCGAATCGCTCTCCGACGCGCTCCGTTACGAGCTCCGGCCGTTCGGCATCGACGTGTCGCTGATCGAGCCCGGCGTGATCCGCACGAACTTCGAGGCGACCGCCGTCGGTAACCTCTCGCAGTTCGATGCGACGCCCTACGCGCAGGCCGTCGCGAAGTACGAGCAGATGTCGAAGACCGCGGACCGCTTCGCGTCGAATCCGATCGTGATCGCGAAGGCGATCGCCCGCGCCGTGAACGCGCGCCGCCCCGCCGCGCGCTACGTGGCCCCGCGCTCGACGAACATGGTGATCTGGATGCGCGCGGTGCTCCCGACGCGCGTGTGGGACTGGGCGATGCGGAAGGTCGCGTTCCTCACCCCGAAGACGCTCGGACTGAGCGGTGACGCGAGCGTGAAGCCCGCGCAGCCGTTCCCGGTCACGGAAGTGCACGGCCGCGTCGAGCAGCCCGCCTCCGCGAACTAGTATCCTCGGCGCGTGAACGCCCTCCCTCGCTATATCCCCGGCAGCATCGATCGGCGCGACTTCCGCTCCGTGGAGGGGTGCTCGTTCCGGGTCGAACGGTACGACAATCGGCTGGAGATCGGGTTTTACGGCGGAGGGCGCGACGGTGATTACGTTCCGTCCACGATGCGAGAGCCCGACGTGCTCGCGAAGCTCGTCGAAGGCGTTCCCAGCCTCCAGAAGAACCAGCTCGGATACACGACCGACAGCGAACAAGCTCTCGAGCGCCTCGAGCGCATGATGCTCGAGCGATCCGGGGGGTACAGCGGGATCTACCGCCAGGTCTGGAACAACTACGACGCAGCGGTCGGCGTGCTCGCCCTGCCGCGCGAGCCGGGCATGAAGCGCAACGTCTACCTCTCGGGCCCGGGTCCCTCGGTGTCGATCGACCTGTCGCTCACCGGCGACGGCGTCGTCGCCGGTACCGACGAGCGGGTCCCCACTGCGAAGGTCCCCGCGTTCCTGGCCGCAGCACTCGCGCGGCTTGGTCCCCACGACGTGCGCGTGGTCGACAGCCCGTGAACGTGTCAGATTCGCGGCCATGCGGTGGCTCGCGGTTGTCGCGTTCGTGATCGGTTGCAAGCAGTCGCCCCCGACCGCGGCGCAGATCGCCGAGCGCGGCTGGGCAGCACACGAGGCTGTCGTCGGCGCCGGTGAGGCGCAACCAACGTGCCCAGCCGCCGGCGCAGCGATGCAGAAGGCGTTCGGCGAGCACCGCCAGGCGTTCGTCGATGCGATGGCGCTCGACCGCGACAAGGCTCGGCTCGAGGAGGCCACCACCTACATGGAAGCCCACGCCGACCGCTATTCCGGCCTCGAGACCCGCATGGAGCTGCTCGCGGAGCGGTGCCCCGAGGACGCGACCGTGCAGGCAGCCTTCGCGCAGATGGCGAACCCGTAGTAGGGTGCGCGCCCTATGGCTGACGACGAAGACTTTGCCGCGATGCTCGCCGCTTCCGAGGTTGGACAGAAGCGGACCAAGCGCCCGAAGGTCGGTGACCAGATCAAGGGCAAGGTCATCTCGATCGGCCATGACACCGTGTTCATCGACGCCGGCGGCAAGGCCGAGGGCACGCTCGAGAAGGCCCAGGTCTCCGACAAGGAGGGCAAGCTGCTCGTCAAGGTCGGCGACACGGTCGAGGCGCGCGTCGTCTCCGATGCCGGCGGCACCCTGCAGCTGCGCGTCAAGATGGGCGGCCGAGGTCCCCAGGCGAGCGCGGAGCTGCAGCAGGCGGCCGAGCTCGGCATGCCCGTCGAGGGCACTGTCACCGAGGTCATCAAGGGCGGCGTCTCCGTGGATGTCGCCGGCGTCCGCGGTTTCGTTCCCGCCTCGCAGATGGACGCGCGGTTCGTCGAGGACCTCGCGGTGTTTGTCGGCAAGAAGCTGACGTTCAAGATCACGCGCTACGAGGCGCGCAACCTCGTGCTCTCGCGGCGCGCGCTCGTCGAGGAAGAGAACGAGAAGCTCGCCACCGAGACCCGCAAGAAGCTCGAGATCGGCGCCGTGCTGCGCGGCAAGGTCGTCGGCTTCAAGTCGTTCGGTGCGTTCGTCGATCTCGGCGGCATCGAGGGCATGCTCCACGTCTCCGAGCTCGGCCACAGCCGCGTCGACAAGCCCGAGGACGTGCTGTCGCTGGGTCAGGAGATCGACGTCGCGGTGCTGAAGCTCGAGCCCGGCGAGAAGGGGCAGCGCATCAGCCTCAGCCTCAAGGCGCTCGCGACCGATCCGTGGCGCGAGACCGCCGCGGCGTTCACGCCCGGCCAGCGCATGAAGGGCAAGATCACGCGACTCATGCAGTTCGGTGCGTTCGTCGAGATCGCGCCCGGCATCGAGGGACTCGTTCACATCAGCGAGCTCGGCGCAGGCCGGCGGATCAACCACCCGAAGGAAGTGGTTTCGCCCGGTCAGGAGGTCGAGGTCTCGGTCCTCCGGATCGATACCGACGAGCGAAAGATCGCGCTGTCGATGGCCTCGTCTGCGGACGGCAGCCCCGAGGAAGTCGCCGAGGCCGTGAAGTCGCAGGCCGCGCCCGCGAAGCTCGGCACGTTTGGCGATCTGCTGGCGAAGTTCAACAAGAAGTAGTCAGTCGAGCTCGATCGGTAGCACGGCCTGCGGATAGCCGTTCGGCCCACGCGGCCGCAGGATCACGCGGTTGTCGTCGTCTGCACTGACGAGCACGTGGTCGTCGCCCACGAAGCGAACGAAGCTGATCGTGTCGGTGTGGCCGTCCAGCTCCGCGCTCGTGCCTGCCGCGAGGTCGCGCACGAGGACGTGATCTCCGTCGACCCCGACCGCGAAGTAGCGACCGTCGCTCGACAGGGCCGCCGCTTCGACGCGATCCGCGATGCGGACCACTTCGGCTCCGATCGAGAGATCCGGATGCAGCTGCCACACCGTGATGCCTCGGTGCGCGCCGGTCTTGACGTGCGCGGCGAGGTAATCGCCGGCGATCTGCAGCCACACCGTGTCCCCGGTCGTCTTCGTGTGGCCCGCGAGCACGAGCCTCCCGTCGACGATCCGCTGGATCGCGATCTCTCCCCACGTTCCGGCGGCGATCACGTCGCGGCTCGCGTCCACGTGCACCGCCTGCACGACCTTCTTCGGCAGCGGTTCGTAGACGTTCGCGAAGCGCCCGGCGACGATCGCGACGAGCTCGGTGTCCGTCACGTAGTAGAAGCGATCGTGGTGCGCGGTCACTCCGGTGGCGCGCGAAGGTGGCGGCAGATACTCGAGCACGCGATGCTCCCGCGAACCGAGCGTCGACATCGTGACGCCGAAGAGCACCGAGATGTCGTTCGCCGTGATCGCCGAGGTCAACGTCGGCCGGAACACGCGGCCGTCGGAGGTGACGCGCGGCCGCAGGTCGCTGTTACGGGCGTGCGTCAGCTCGGGCTCGTCGACCCAGCGCAGCTCTCGCAGATCGACGAGCTTCATCGCTCCCTTCCAGGTCTGCACGAGACCGTGCTTGCCGCTCGGATCGACGTCGATCAACCGCGCGGTCATGCCCATGCGAAACGTGCGGCCCGACGGCTCGGTGCACGTCGCCCAGTCCGCAGCGCAGGTCGCGCACACGAGGTGCTTGCACACCTCGCACGCGACCTCTGCACCGAGCAAGGTGCAGTGCGCGCAGCCGACCGCGCCCGGCCCGCGGGCCACCATCAGTCGGCCTTCGCGCGCTTCTTCAGCTCGGTCTTGAGCCGCTCGAAGCGCTTGCGCAGTGCTGCCGAGCGCCGATCCAGCTCGGCATCGGGCTCGCCGTCCGCTTCCGCGAACACGCGCGCGATCTCGCGCCAGCCGAGATTTCGGTTGATGCGAAGGATCAGGAGCGTCTGATCGTCAGGGTCGAGCTCGGCACGGATGCGCGCGATCTTGTCCTTCGTCTCCGTGCGCATGTACGTCGCGGTCGTGCTGCGCAGCCGAGCGAGCACCTCCGCATATCCGGAATCATCGAGCGCGACGGCGTGCCGCCGAAACGCGTCGCGGCGGTACCGCGACGTCGCGGAGCGCGCGAGCCCGTAGGCCCACGTGCGAAACGTGCACTCCCAGCGAAAGCCGGCGAGCCCGCGCCACATGTCCTCCGCGAGCATCGAGAACACCTCGTTCGCCGTGACCTCGTCGCGGGTGATCGCCACGAGGTAACCGAGCAGCTCCGGGCCATAGTGACCGAGCCCGAGCGTGGCCGCCTCTCCGAGCTGGCCCGCCTTCGCCGCAGCCTGGATCCGGTCTTCGACCTCGTGGCGTTCCTCGTCCACACGCAGAGCATAGCGTGACTATCGGTGCTGGTTCGCCCACGCCTCCGCTTGTACGCGCTGCCCCTCGAATCCCTCACCGAGGGCCGCCCAGGCGTCGCGGGACGCGGCGGCCTCTTTTCGCGCGCGTACCTTGTCACCCGCACCCCACAGCGCATCGGCGAGCGCGAGGTGGAGCTCGGCTTTCGTCATCGGCGGGACGCCGGGAATCGCGACGAGCGGCACGAGCAGATCGACCGCCTCGCGCGCCTTGCCGTCGAGCACGAGGGTGTACGAGAGCTCGATCTTCGGGTTCACGGTGGATGACACCACGTCCGATGTCTCGGTCAACGAGACGGCACGTCGAAGATCCGAGATCGAATCTGCATAGCGCTTCTGTCCGCGCGCCACGTAGCCGCGCAGGAGGAGCACGGACGCGAGCCCCGGGTTGTTCGGGTTCTGCAGCGCCTCGAACGCGCGCATCGATCGAGTGGCGTACTCCGCCGCGGCGTCGAGCTCACCCGCCTTGGCAGCGGCAACACCCAGGTTGAGCAGCAAGCCCGCAACGTCCTCGCTCCCGGGGTTCGTTCGCTCCATGATCGCGAGCGCTCGCAGCGAATCGGCTCGCATCTTCGCGTCGTCGCCGCGTTGCGAGGAGATCGTGACGCGATCGATGAGCACGTTCGCCACCAGCGGGCTTTCGGGACCGTGCCACTTCTCCGCGATCACGAGCGCGCGATCGAGATCGCGTTGTGCGTCGTCGAGCTTTGCGAGGTGCGCCCTGGCCTTCCCGAGCATCTGCAGCATCTCCACGAGCCGCGGATGGTCGGGACCGAGGACAACCTCGAGCTTGCGCAGCCCGAGCTCGGCCTCGCGCTCGGCCTCGACGAGCTGGTCCGTGGCGAGGTGGCCGGCGGCGAGCGTCAGGTGATTCATCGCGTTGCTGACCGGGTCGTCATGGGCTCGGCGCGAGAGCTCCACCGTCTCGCGGCTGATCGCGAGCACGGCTTCTGGCCGCCCGAGTCCCTGCGCGATCAGGCGTTTTGCGCCGAGGATCCGCACGCCCAGTCCCGGATCACCCCCGAGGCGCGTACGGATCGCTTCCGCCATCGCGACCTCCTGCTCCGCCTCGTGAAAGTGGCCGGAGGACGCGAGCGTGAACGCGAGGTCCGCCTGTGCGTACCCGGCGAGATCGTCGGTCGCGGCCGCGACCGCCGCGTTCGCAGCGCTGCGGTACGCGTCGCGTGCCTGCGTGTGGTGCCCGAGCTGGTGAAGCACGCCGGCGCGCGCGTACTCGGCCTCCGCGATCACCGGAGCCCAGCCGATCGTTCGCGCGCGTTCCAGGAGACGTTCGGCGGCGGCGAGATCGCGAGGCCGCCGCAGGAGCGTGGCCGCCGTGTCTGCAGCGAGCTCGTCGATCAACGTGTCGAGCGTGGCGCGCGTCGCCGGATCCGCGGGTGGTGGGGGGCGCGAGCCGAGCGACGTCAGATCCGCACAGGCGGAGAGATCGGGGAGCAGCGCCAGCGGATCGATCGCACGCTCGACGGCGTCGGCTCCGCCCGCTGCGAGCTCCGCGACGACAGCACCGAGCCGCGCGCGTGCCTGGTGCAGACAGAGCGTGCGCTGCGCGAGCTGCGGCTCGGTCTGCGTACGCTCGATGCGTGCGGCCCGGCAGGCATCGCGCTCCGCCGCGATCCAGCGCTCGCCGAACGCATCGAGCCGCGGCCGCACGACGGCACTCGTCCGCGCTCCGAGCGCCCGATCCAGCGCGGTCGCGCGTTCTGCGTTCCACACCGCGGCGATCCGCCCCTCCCCGCCGCCGCACGGATCCTCGCCG
>JACCRC010000223.1 GCA_013813765.1 Deltaproteobacteria bacterium
GATCACGCAGGAAGGCGAGGAGGCCATCGGCACCGACACCTTCGTTCGCGAGGATACGTCGAGTGATTCGGCCACGTCGCGGAGCGGCCGCCGGTCGGCCACCGACACCACCACCACCGGTCAGCAGAGCACGCGCACCGCGACCGCGTGGCGTGTTCACTACCAGTGCAATGGCGCTGGTGGTCCGCCGCCGGGTCCGGGTCCCGGTGGCCCGCCCGCCGGTCCGCCGCCCCCGGGCTACTGATTCTCTCGACGTTCGAGTGGTAAGCGACGCGACGGTTCACCGTCCGTCGCTTTTGCAGTTTCGGCCCCTATGCCAGGAGCTTCGCGTCGTCGTGGGAAGCGTCGTTAATCAGATCGACGCCGTTCAACACGAACCGCCGCGCAGCGGCTGCGGTCCGTGGACCGAAACCGTTGTCGAGGCACCACTGCGCGTGACCGACGAGCAGACCGAGCTCGAGGCTCCGGCCGAGCGTCATCGCGAACCGACGCGCTCCGGCCTCGAGGCGCTCCGGCTGTGACATCGCCTCGGTGACCCACGCGACGGCGTGCTTGACCGCCGCGCGAGCGACCTCGGCCGGGCGTGCGAGACCGGGGTCCTTCGCCGAGGCGGCGTTCGCTTCGATCTCGGCGACGACCGCTTCGAGCGCGCCACCCTTGCCGAGCGCGCGCAGCGTGTCGAGCGACAGCACGTTCGTGGTGCCCTCCCAGATCGGCAGCACCTGGGCATCGGCGAGCATCCGCGGCAGCCCGGTGTCCTCGACGTAGCCCGCGCCGCCGCACGATTCGATCGCCTCGGAGGCAACCGCGACGGCTTGCTTGCCGGTGGTCAGCTTCGCGATCGGAACGAGTGCACGCGCGAGGCGCTCGTCGGCATCCGAGCCTCCATGCTCGAGAGCCCCGAGCAACGAGACGCCCCTGAACGCGAGGCAGAACGCGCCCGCGTACTCGGCCTCGATACCCGCGAGCGTGTCGACGTGCAGCGGCTTGTCGACGAGCAGCGCGCCGAACACCTTGCGGCGGCGCGCGTAGTCACCGGCCAGCGCGAGCGCGCGCCGCATCCCGCTGACCGCGCAGACCGCGTTCCACGTCCGCGTCACGCTGAGCATTGGCGTGATCGCGCGAACGCCCTCCGATGCATTGCCGACGAGCGTGGCGGGCGTGCCGTCGAGCGTGAGCTCGGCCGTCGGAACCTTGCGCGTGCCGAGCTTGTCCTTGAGGCGATTGACCTGGATGTTGCGGAGACGCCCGTTCGCATCACGCAGCTCGACGAGGAACAGCGCGAGGCCGCGGCTGCCTTCTGGATTGCCCTCGGGGCGCGCGAGCGTCAGCGCCATCTCCGAGGTGGTCGCGGACGTGAACCACTTCGTGCCGTAGAGGCGCCACTGATCGCCGTCCTTCCGCGCGATCGTCTCGCTCTGCGAGACATCCGAGCCTCCGGTGCGCTCGGTCATCCACTGCCCGCTCGTCCACATCACGCGCGGATCGCGGCTCGTGAGGCGCGGGACGTACCGATCGATCAGCTCCTGGTTGCCGCTGCCGAGCAGCGTACGCGCTGCGCCATCGGTCATCGCGAGCGGGCACGAGTACACGTCGAGCGACGGGCTCAGCACGTGGACGATCGCGAACTGATGCGTGCGCGACTTCGCGCCGTGGCTGCCCTCGTATCCCGCGGCGACCATGCCGGTCCGCGCCGCGAGGATCTGCGCCTCGCGCCACAGCGGCGAGACCTCGATCGTATCGACTCGGTTTCCCCACGGATCCCACTGCGTGAGCGTGGGCTCGTTGGGGCGATCCGCGAGCTGCTTCGCGTAGTACTCCACCGCGGTGTCACCGAGCACGCGGAGCTCGTCCGCTACCTCGGGGCTGCCGATGTGCCGAGCCACCCACGACGGCAGCATGGGATCGTCGTCGAACTGGTTGCCGAGGCGCGGTGGGTCCTGGAAGAACGCCATGGCGGGAACGTACCGCGGTAACCTCCTCCCGTGAACCTGCTACTCGTCGAGCCGGAGGAGGTCGCCGGCGACGGGATTGTCGTCCTCGGCGATCGCCGCGCCGAGCATCTCCGTAAGTTCATCGGCGTCCAGGTCGGCTCGACCGTGAAGGCCGGCATCGTCGCGGGCGGCATCGGAACCGCCGAGGTCGTCTCCGATGACGGAACGAAGATGTCGCTTCGCCTCTCGATCACCGCGCCGGCATCCGTACCTATGCCGGTGTCGCTCGTGCTCGCCGTGCCTCGGCCGAAGGTGTTGACACGCGTGATCGAGACGGCCGCGGCGTTCGGCGTCACACGGATCGACCTGACAAACTCCTGGCGCGTCGAGAAGGCGTACCTGTCGTCGCCGCGGCTCTACGAGGAGGCGCTCGCCTACGCGACGCGGTTCGGCGCCGAGCAGGGCGCGACCACGCACATCCCACCGGTACAGCTACACGACCGGCTCATGGGCCTGCTCGATGCGCGGTGGGCCGTTCCCGACGCGTCGCCGGCGACCAAGTTGATCGCGCACCCAGGTGCGCCGCCGATCGAGCAGGCGCAGCTGTCGTGGCCGCTCGTGCTCGCGCTCGGTCCGGAGGGCGGATGGATCCAGCGCGAGCTCGATACGTTCGTCGAGCGCGGCTTCACGCAGGTCTCGATCGGCACACCGATCCTCCGCGTGGAGGCGGCGCTGTCGGCCGTGCTCGGTCAGCTGCTCGTGCTGCAGCGACTCAAGGGCTGAGGCTGTCCGCGAGATCCACGAACACGCGGAGATCGTCCTTGATCACGTCGGTCACGAGCATGTCCTCGGAGTCCAGCTCGGATTCGAAGCGAACGATCGCATCCTCCGTCTCGAGCATCTTGCGAAGCACGCGCGCGACGGCCTTCGTGTACAGCAGCTTGGTCGACGAGACGTCGGTCTCGAGCAGTGCGTCGAACTTCGGCGAGGTCCACCGCAGCGCGCCGGCGATCAGGGTGATCCGCTGCGGAGGTGGAGCGTTGCGCCGCACGAACAAGAGCTCGATCCGCGCGCTCCGCGGGGTGAGCTCGCCGACGAACCCGAAGTACGAGTTGAGCTGGTAGTACCGGCGCTGCGGCGGTCCGAACTCCACGCGCAGCGGGTCGCGGCACGCGGTGGTGTAGAACGTCAGCGCATCGCCGAGCTCGTTGCGAACGTTTCGGTCGCGGGTCTCCACGAGGTTTCGCACGCACGGCTTCCATAGATCGCCGCGCTTCTCACTCAGCTCCTGCGGAGGGTCCCTGCGGAACCGCGGCATGTCGTCGAGGATGACCTGCTCGCGTGACCGCTCGGTGCGCGGTGGCTCAGGCTTCGGTGCCGGCCGCCACGGCTCGGCTTCGGCGCGCGTGCTCGGCGGGGGTGGCGGCTGCGCGGGGGGCGGAGCAGGCGGCGGCGCTCCGCACGCGGCCAGCACCACCACGATCCACGCTCGCATTCCCGATAGC
>JACCRC010000467.1 GCA_013813765.1 Deltaproteobacteria bacterium
GTGTCGCGGAACCGCAGCCCCTCGATCCCCGCGGAGGCCGCCACCTCGACGCCGGCGACGCCGCGTCGCAACGCGAGACCGATGCTCGCGCGCGGGCTCGCGAGCTCGCCCAGGTTGTCCACCCATGCACCGCTGCCCCACACCCCGGCGACCAACACGTGATCCGGCGCATCGAACCGCAACCGCTCCTCGGCCACCACGCGCCCTGCCGAGCGCACGACGACACGCGCGCTGGAGGCACGCGGCTCCGCGACGATCGCCACCCGGTAGCTTCCGCGACGCTTCTCGATCCGCTCGATCACACCGCCGGTCACCACCACCTCGAACGCCTCGCGCTCGACGAGGTTTCCAAACCGATCGAGTGCGACGAGATCCGCGCGCGCGCGCCGGCCGTCGACGTCGGTGTGCATGCCGAGGCTGTGCACCGGAGCGCGGATCCCCACGAGCGTGCGCGCGAACGCCGAGCCGGAGCGAGCTTCGAGCGTGACCTCGCCACCTGGTGGTACGCGATCGGGGAGTTGACCGCGAAACGCGAGCGTGTCGCCTGGGATCACCGCGAGCGGCACACCTCCGAGCGTGAGGACGAGCGTGGCCCCGGGAACCGGCTGGTCCGCCGCGTCGAACACCCGTGCCACACCCGCGAGCTCCGCGCCGGGCTCCAGCGGTCCGGGCGGTACCTCGAGCGTGATGCGCGCGGGTCGCCCTGCGCTGATCTCGAAGGGCAGCTGCACCGAGAACGCGCTCGCCTCTCCGTCGACGCCGATCGTGACGGCATCGTTGCCGGGCGTCTTCGGCGCCGTGTAGCGAACGCTCCAGAGTCCACCGCCACGGGGCTCGGGCGGCGAGACGGTACCAAGACGCGCGGTCGCCCTGATCGGCAGCGCGCCAGCCGCGGGACGGCCGTCGGTTCCCGCGACGGCGATGGCGATCGTCGTGTGCTCGCCGGCGGCGAGCTCGTCGACCGCGGAGACGGCCGCGACGCTTGCCTGCAGCGGCACCTTCAGATCGGTGATGGCGTCGGTCACGTACCCGGTCCTGCTGATCGACCGTGCGACGCCCTGGGTGATGCCCGGCGGCACCTCGATCGCGACCTTGCCGATCCGGCCGGCAGTCGCCACCGGTCCGAACCAGCGACCCGCGATCCACATCTGCACCTTCGCGCCGACGTCCGCTTCGACCGGGACGGTCGTTGCGCCGATCACCGGAACGAACGCCGCGCCAATCCGCTCCCCGTCGGCGAGCGCGATCGCGAGCAGCCGTGGTGCCTTGCCGGTGAGCTCGAGCTCGACGCGGCCGCCCTGGACCACGATACGGGCACTGCTCGCCGCTGCCCGCAGCGCCACCGGCGGTGCGCGGACCTTGCCGTCCCACACGAACGCATCGAGCTCGAGCCGGCTGGCGGTAGTGCGAAGCTCGGGCAGCGCCGGCCGAGCATAGAGACCTGGTGGCGGTGGACGCAGTGTCAGGCTGAACGGAGCATCGGTGTCGCGCAGATGCGCGACGCAGCTCGCGGTGGTGAGCTGCGTGACGACCGGCGCGAGCACCGCGGGAGGCTGCGTCGCCACCGCAGCGAGCCCGGATGCACCCTCGCACGTGAGGTACGGCACCTCGGGGACCGGTAGCTCCTTCGTCGCAGCGGCGACTCCACCGGTGATCGTGATCGGCGCGACCGTCCTGCCGTCACCGTCGAGCGGGTGCGGCGGCGACACCGAGAGCACGCCGGCGCGGGCGCTCGCGGTGGCGACGAGCATCACCAGCACGACACGGCGTGCGCCGTTCATTTCCAGAGCTCGTCGGTGTTCGCCTTCACGCGCTGCTTGCGGATCGTGACGACACGCGGCTCGATGAAGACCGGTTGCTCGGAGCCGCGGCGCACCGCGTAGACTCCCCACAGGTACGCACCCTCTCCGAGCGTCGCGACCTCGAGCTGTTGCTGATCCGTCGAGATCTCGGCGACCGGGTTGCCGTTGGGATCCGACGCGCGGTGAACGACGAGCTTGTACCGGGTGGCATCCCCCGCGGATTGCCAGGAGAACACGATCCGCGGCGGGCTGTCGCCGAACCCGTATCGCGCGTCATTGCGCGGGGCGATCAACAGGTCTCGCGGTACCTCGACCTCGAAGAAGATCCGGCGCGCGAACCCGAACTCGCCGAGCCGGCCGCTCGCATCGCGTGCAGCGACGCGCCATGCGTACGTGCCGTCCGCCGGAGCCACGAACGTCGCGGTCGGGCGCGTCACGTCCTTGTTGACGACCAGCGAGCGGAAGTCGGTGTCGCGAGAGACCTGCACGAGATAGCGCGCGGCCTCTGGAACCGTCGCCCAGGTCAACGTCGTGGGGCGCTCCGCCGCGAACTGAAATCGCGCATCCACTCCGGGCGATAGACTGCGCGGATACGCGAGCAGCGTCACCACATCGCCCGCGCGATTCGTCGAGATGTCGGTGGCCTGGCCCTTCCCCAGAACGCGTTCGGTGCCAGCGGTCGTGACCGTCGCTTGCCCTCCGGTCACCGCGATCTCGATGCCCTTGTCGCTCGAAGGAGTCACCCGGAACCGGGCGCTGCTGCCCCAGGCTTGTGCCGTGATCGTCGCCTCCGTGCCGTCGGCGGCGCGGATCGTCATCGGCGGCGCGCCGGCAAGGGCTTCGCCGACGATCGGCTCACCCTCCACCGTGATCGCGGTATCGACGAGGATCGTCGTGTTCTCTCGTAGCTCGACGAACCCGCGGTCGAGGATCCGGATGCGTGCAAACGAGCCCGGCCCGGTTCGCACCCAGTCGCGCTCGCGGAAGGTCATGCCGACGGTGACCCGCTCCCAGTGCGGTTGGCCTCTGCGCCGGACTTGCACCGTGTCGCTGGCCTCCGCGCAGGTGGCCACGATGTTCGCCAGATCCTGCGCGACGCGCGCGTTCGACCCTGCAGACGGGCGATCCTCGGGCGCCGGCGAGGAGCAGGCCGCTCCCGCCACGAGCGCCAAGACGAACGCGCCGAGACCCTTCCGCACAGCCACCATCGTACCGCTACAATGCGGTGTGTTGTCGTCCCGTCATGGATTCCATGGCCATGCAAAGGCCGCGTCGACATGACCCTGCACCGGGTCACCGCTGCGGCCGCGCACCAGCTTCCGTGCAGGGCGTGCAAGGGCTTCGGGCCACGTGGGGGCGCCTGCACCAGCTGCGGTGCGGCCCTCGCGTCGAGCAAGCGCATGGAGCCAAACTCCTTGCTCGGCTCGTACCGCGTCGATGACGTCCTCGGCGAGGGCGGGATGGGGATCGTGTATCTCGCCACTCACGTGCGGCTCGATCGCCGGGTCGCCATCAAGGTGCTGCGCTCGGAGTACGCGGAGAACGAGCACGCCCTGCGGCGGTTCTTCGCGGAGGCACGCGCGGTCAACACGATCGCCCACCCCAACGTCATCGAGATCACCGACTTCGTCGAGCGACCGGGCGACGACAACTACTACGTCATGGAGCTCCTCGAGGGCGCGAGCCTGGCCGCGCTCCTCAAGGAAGGCGGCATCCCGTCGCTCCAGCGATCGGTCGCGATCATGTCTCAAGTCGCGGCGGCGCTGGCCGCGGTTCACGAGGCCGGGATCGTCCATCGCGATCTCAAACCCGACAATATCGTGCTGCTTCAACGCGGCGGGATCTCGGACTTCGTCAAGCTCGTCGACTTCGGCGTCGCGAAGCTCGTGGGATCCGACGACCGATCGGTGCACCGCGGTGACCAGCAGCGACCGATGTCGCTGTCGAGCACCAGCCACGGGACCGTACTCGGAACTCCCGAGTACATGTCGCCGCAGCAGGCAAGTGGACGACAGGTCGATCACCGCGGGGACATCTACTCCTTCGGCGCGGTGCTGTACGAGCTGGTCACCGGTCGGTTGCCGCACGAGGCGGAGAGCTTCGGGGAGCTCGTCGTCATGCGGCTCACCACCACGCCCACGACACCGAGCGCCATCGCGGATCTGCCACACCAGATCCCCGCAGCTCTCGAAGAGTTGATCATCCGCTGCCTGGCGATCGAGCCCGAGCAGCGCCCTGCCTCGATCGAGATCGTGATGAAGGAGCTCGAGAAGATCGCCGAAGACCAGGGCTGGCTCGTCTACGAGCTCAACGTGCGCCCGGTGGAGTCGTCGCGTGCGAGCT
>JACCRC010000295.1 GCA_013813765.1 Deltaproteobacteria bacterium
CGCCGGCGATGCGGATGCCGTGTATGCGGTCTCCAGCAGCGCCTTCGCCTCCGCGTACTCGCCGCGCGCGAAGTGCTCGCGCACGCGCACCATCGTGGCCTCGGGATCCTCCACGGCAGGAGCGGCCGGATCGGGCTCTGCGGACGCACTCGCCCCCGCGACGGCGAGGAGGCTCGCCACCAGGAGCGCGCGGGTCACTTGGTCTCCGGCTTCTTCTTGTCGGTGGGCAGCAGCATGGTCGGTGTCCACTCGACCGTACGCCCACCTGACCCGGTCGCGGCATCGGCAGGTGACGTTGCGGTGATCCCGGCGTCCGCTGGTACCGCGGCGGGAGCGCGTTTGCGCCGGCGCTTCTCGGGCGGCTGTGCGTTGTCCTCGAGCTCGATCGAGGGTTCTGCGATCGGCTCGGCGACTGGTTCCACCGCGGGGGCGGACGCCGGTGTGGGTGGTGGCGCCGGCGTGACGGCGGTGGGCTCCGGCCTCGGTGGCACCGATCCGTCCCCGGATCGCGCGATCACGAGCGCGATCATCACGCCTGCGATCGCCGACATCGCGATCACGATCGGCAGCGTGCGGCGTCGCGGCGCCGGCGGAGGTGCCGCGATCGGCGGCGGCGCAGCGTCGGTTTCGGTGTCGGGCTCGGCCTCGCTGCCCAGCGGCTCTTCGGGAGGTTCCGCGAGACTCTCGATCACGCTGACGAGCGACGGTTCCTCGTCGGGCTCGACCGTCGTCATCGCGCGCTGGATCCAGGGCGCGGCGCGCGTGCCGAGCGCGTCGTGCATCGAGCGCGCGATCGCCCGGGCGCCGGTCGCGATCCCCGCGCGCGCAGCGTGTGCCTCGAGCGCATCGGCGAGCTCGGCCGTGGTCGCGAGTCGCGCAGCGGCCTCCGGTGCAACCGCGGCGAGCATCAGCCGGGCGAGCTCGGGCGGCAGCGATGGCACGAGCGTGCGTGGATCCGGAACGTTGCCCGAGAGCACCTTGTGCAGCGACGCGACGTCGTTGTCCGCCCAGAACAGCCGGCGCGCGGTGATCAGCTCGAACAGGATCACGCCGAGCGAGAACACGTCGGCGCGCCGATCGAACGCGTGGCCGCGGCACTGCTCGGGTGCCATGTACGTGACGGTGCCGCGCATCGATCCGGAGAGCGTGCTGACGCGCGTGTCCTTCGCGATGCCGAAGTCCGACAGCTTCACGGTGCCGTCCGCACCGAGCAGCACGTTGCTCGGCGAGACGTCCCGGTGGACGAGGCCAAGCGGTGCTCCGTCGGTCCCCGCGAGCTCGTGCGCGACGTGGAGACCGCGTGCCACGTCGATCACGATCGCGAGCGCGGTCGAGAGTGGCAACGTGCGTACGACGCCGGGCTCGGGTACCTGCATGAGTGCGCGCAGCGAAGAGCCGTGCACGTACTCGAGCGCGAGGTAGTCGTAACCATCGTGCGTGCCTGCATCGAGCACGGCGACGAGGTTCGGGTGCCGCAGCCGGCCGCCGAGCTCCGCTTCGCGTCGCAGGGACGTCGACACCGCGAGATCGGCGCGCAGGTGCTCGAGTGGCCGCTTGATCACGACGTGACGCTGGAAGCCGTACGCGCGATCGATCCGCGCCAGATCGATGCGCGCAGAGCCGCCCGCTCCGACCGCCTTGAGGATGCGGTACGGACCGACGTGCTCGGAGCCCTCCAGTGCGGGGTTCACGCGCCACCTCGGTACGGCGGTGTCGGCGTGCGCGGCGTGGGCGTGCCCCGCGTGTGCTCGCTGCCGGCCAGCGGCGACGGGCGTCCGCGCATCAGCCGCACGAGCTTGCCGATCGGCGCGCAGGACTGCGACCACCGCTGCGCGCGGCTGACGTCCTCGAGCGCATCCACGAGCGCGCGCGCCGTGGGAAACCGCGCCTCGCGGTCGCGAGCCAGCGCACGCTTGACGATCGCGGCGAGCGCGGGTGGATAGTCCGCACGGCGCGCCCCGGGATCGACGACATCGCCCGAGAGGATATGCGCCATCGCCATCGGTCCCGGCGCGGCGGAGAACAGGCGCGTGTGCGTGGTCGTCTCGAAGAGCAGCGTGCCGAGCACGTACACGTCGGCGCGGCGATCGAGCGGCTCGCCGAGGATCTGCTCGGGTGCCATGTACGCGGCCTTGCCTTTGATCGTTCCGGAGATCGTGTGATAGCTGCGCGACTTCGCCTTCGCGACGCCGAAGTCGGCGATCTTGACGTCGCCCGCGCGGCCGAGCAGCACATTACTCGGGCTGACGTCGCGGTGCACGAGGTGCAGCGGTGCGCCGTTCGCGTCGGTCGCATCGTGTGCGGCATCGAGCCCGGTCGCGAGCTCCGCGATGATCGTGGTGCCGACCTCGTAGGGCAGCGGGCCGCGGTGATTGCGCAACAGCGTGCGCAAGTCGCAGCCTTCGACATACTCGGTGACCAGGAACGCGCCGCCGTCGAACAGATCGAAGTCGATGATCTGGACGATGTTGCGGTGATGGAGGCCGGCGGCGATCCGCGCCTCATCGACGAACATCATCGCGACGCGCTCGTTGGCGACCAGCTCGCTGCGGATCACCTTGATCACGACAGGCCGTTCGAAGCCGTGCGCACCCTCGATCCGGCCGAGGTGAACCTCGCCCATCCCGCCGCGTGCGAGCAGGCCCTCCACGCGATAGCGCCCGAGCTGCGAGAACAC
>JACCRC010000469.1 GCA_013813765.1 Deltaproteobacteria bacterium
GGCCACAAGACGGTCGCGACCCTCCGGCGGGACGGGTCGCCGCGGGTCAGCGGCACCGAACTGACGTCGTACGACGGCCAGCTGTGGCTGGCTGGGATGCCCGGCGCACTGCGGTTCGCCGACCTGCGAAGGGATCCACGCTTTGCCCTGCACAGCGGCTCGGACGGCCGGAGGTGTGGCGGACGAACCCGGACAAGGCGGCCGACGCGAAGGTTGCGGGCATGGCGCAGGAAATCACGGATCCTGGTGTGACAGCGGCAGTGGCCGCTGCGATGTCCGCCGACGCGCCGCCGGAGGAAATCGCAGCGCCGGGCTCGTTCGAGCTCTTCCGGCTCGACGTCAGCGAGGTTGTCGTCGTGCGGGTGGGCGAGGGTCACCTGCTGATCGAGTCATGGCAGGAGGGTCGAGGAGTCCGTACAGCGCAGCGCTGATCCCCGGTCGAGCGGCACCGTGCCTCCCGTATGGTCCGCGTATGGAGAGCCGAGTCGCCGTCATCATCGGCGCCGGCCCGGGACTGGGTGCGGCCGTCGCCCGCAGGCTCGGGCAGGCCGGCTTCGCCATCGCCCTGATCGCCCGTGACCAGCAGCGCCTGACCCAGTTGGGCGAGGCGTTGCAGGCCGAGGACATCACCGCCGGTTGGACGGCGGTTGACGTCTCAGATTCTGGGGAGCTGGCCGCCGCCGTCACCCGCTTCGGCGGTTTCTCCGGGCAGATCGGCGTACTGCACCACAACGCCGTCGCCTTCCGGTCCGCTTCGGCGAGCAGCCTGAGCGCTGCCGACCTGCTCGCCGATGTGGCGATCGGGACGGCAAGCCTGCTCACGTCCGTGACCGCCGCGCTGCCGTTCATGCATCCCGGGGGCCTCGTGCTCGCCACCGGCGGGGGCAGCGCCGACCACCCGATGACCTCCGCAGCGAGCCTCGGCGTACAGAAGGCAGCTGTACGCAATCTCGTGACGGCACTGGATCAGGATCTGCGAGCGCGCGGCATTCGAGCCGCGTCTCTCACGGTCAACGGCACGATCGCCGCCGGTACGCCGTTCGCCCCGGAACGGATCGCCGACGCGGTGGCAGATCTGGTGACCGCCGCTGCGACGGCCCGTGACGACTGGCGCAGCGAGGTCCCCTTCAACGGCTGACCGCCCGCCGCCGGCAACCGGCCGAGTCGCCCGGTGCTGGCAGGTACGGGCCCGCGGTCACTCGTTCCTCGGGAGCAAGCTGTCACCGGATGATTACAGGTGACCCCGATCGAGCCCAGAGCCGGGACGACGATCTACCCGTAGGGGCCCGGATGGACGTCTTCGCCAGGCTGGATCGGCTGCTGGCCGAGTGCGGCTCACGTCGCCCGCTGTCAGCTGCAGCCGCTGGTGCTGCCGCAGCCCTCGCAGACGTAGCAGGAACCGGCCGGGCGCATCTTCGTCCCGCAGGTGAAACACAGCGGCGCGTCAGCGACATTGCCCAGCACCGCCTCGAGCAACTCCGTCGACGAGCCGACGTTGCGCGGAGCAGGCACGGCCGCTGCCGGCTTCTCCTCCCCCGCGGCCGCTGCCGCCCGCGGCTCGACCGGCGCCGGCGTCTGCAGCCCTTCCAGGTCGACCTCAGCCGAGGCGTCCGTTCCATACGTGCCGGCGACCTGGGCGGCGCGTTCCTCGGCGGTGAAGATGCCGAGCTCGGACCGCTGTTCCAGCGACAGGTGGTCCAGGGCGAGGCGGCGGAAGATGTAGTCCATCACCGACTGCGCCAGCCGGACGTCGGGGTCGTCGGTCATTCCGGCGGGATCGAACCGCATGTTGGTGAACTTCGAGACGTAAGTCTCCAGCGGTACGCCGTACTGCAGGGCGATCGAGATCGCGATCGAGAAGGCGTCCATGAGCCCGGACAGGGTCGAGCCCTGCTTGCTCATCTTGAGGAACACCTCGCCCAGGCCGTCGTCCGGGTAGCTGGAGGCGGTCATGTACCCCTCGGCGCCGCCGACGGAGAACGACGTCGTCCGCGCCGGCCGCGACTTCGGCAGCCGCTTGCGGGTCGGACGGACCACCTCGATGACCTTCTCGGTGACGCCCTCGTCCTTCTTCTTGGCGCTCAGCGGCTGGCCGACCTTTGAATTGTTACGGTAGATCGCCAACGCCTTGAGGCCCAGCTTCCAGCCCTGGAAGTAGACGTCCTCGATGTCCTCTACCGTCGCCGATTCGGGCACGTTCACGGTCTTGCTGATTGCCCCGGAAATCGCCGGCTGTACAGCCGCCATCATCCGGACGTGACCCATGGGCGCGATCGAGCGCTCCCCCATCGCGCAGTCGAATACGGCGTAGTGCTCGGTGCGCAGCCCCGGCGCGTCAATGACATGACCGTGCTCGGCGATGAACTCGATGATCGCCTCGATGGACTCTTCCTGGTAGCCCAGCGCCCGCAGGGCTCGCGGCACGGTCTGGTTGACGATCTGCATGGAACCGCCGCCGACCAACTTCTTGAACTTGACGAGGGCCAGGTCCGGCTCAACGCCCGTGGTGTCGCAGTCCATCATCAAGCCGATAGTTCCGGTCGGCGCGAGAACCGAGGCCTGGGCATTGCGCCAGCCGTTGACCTTTCCGATCTCCAAGCACCTCTCCCACGCCGCATGCGCCCGCTTCAGCACCGCCGCATCGTCAGCACCCAGTGCACGGATCTCATCGCTTGCGGCCGCGTGCTTGCGCATCACCCGGGTATGCGCGGAGGCGTTGCGGGCGTATCCGTCGTACGGGCCGACGATGCCGGCCAGCTCGGCGGAGCGCTTGTAGGCCGTGCCCGTCATCAGCGAGGTGATCGCGGCCGCCATGGCCCGGCCACCTTCGGAGTCATACGCATGGCCGGTCGCCATGAGAAGGGCACCGAGGTTCGCGTAGCCGATGCCGAGCTGCCGGTAGGCGCGCGTGGTCTCACCGATCGGCTCGGTCGGGAAGTCGGCGAAGCAGATCGAGATGTCCATCGCCGTGATGACGAACTCGACAACCTTCGCGAAGGCGGTCGCGTCGAAGATCCCCTCGTCGGACAGGAACTTCATCAGGTTGAGGCTCGCGAGGTTGCACGAGGAGTTGTC
>JACCRC010000322.1 GCA_013813765.1 Deltaproteobacteria bacterium
AGCCGGCCGTCCGCGAGCAGCGCAGCGGCCCAGCCGGCACCCGTGGTCTTCGGTGCCGCGCGGTACTCGGCGGCGACGGTCCACCGTCCGAGCTCGTCGTCGCGGCTGGCCGCTGCCTGGAGGCGCATGGCCTCCGCGACCTCGACCTCACGCGCGGTCGCGCCTTCCTTCGCCGCAGCACGGGCGAGCAGCGCGTAGGTGAGGGCGCGAGCGACCGCACGTGCGGACTCGACCACGAACGCGCGCTCGTCATCGCGCAGTGCGCCGCCGTGGTCTGCCTCGACGAGGCCGTTCAGCACACCGCGATCGATCAGCGGCACGATCAGCGTCGCGTTGTGAGCCTCGGCGAGCGCTTCGAGCTTCGGGCGCAGCGAGCCGAGCCGCATCGTGGCGAGGTCCGTCGGAGCGACCGCCTGGCCATGCTCTACGAGCCAAGTCGCGGCATCGTGATCGAGGTCCCACCGCGCACCGGACTTGATGTCGACGAGTGCTCCGCCTTCGACGCGCCACGCGGCACGCATCTCGATGTTGAGCGGCTTCCACAGCGCGGCGAGCCGACCGACGATCACGCGCTCGTCATCGACATCGGCGAGCGAGGACACGAACTTCTCGAGCGAGCTGGAGCCGGCGATGCGCACGGGCGGCTCCTGCGTGAGCACCCACGATGTGCCGAGAGCGACGATCCACACTCCGCTCGCGATGGTGGCCTTCGCGAGCGCCGCCGCGTCCCACAGCACGTAGGCGAGGATGCCGATCACGACCGCGGAGGCGGCGAACGCGAGCACCTCGTTGAACATGTAGCGGTCGAAGCCCTGCGGCCGCAATAGATCTGTGTAGAGCACGAGGTAGAGCGCGATCAGGCCGCCGGCGATCGCGGAGATCCAGGCGAGCGGATAGAAGTCCCAGACGCCGTGCACGATCAGCATGTCGACCGAGCCGATCGCGCCGAGCGCCAGCACGCCGATGAGGAGGCGCGAGATCCGGCGCTTCTCTCCGCTCGTCGCGGCGCGTCTCGAGATGTAGATGCCGACCGCCATCCAGATCGCGAGCTGCGACCAGTGGATGTCGGTGAGCGGGCCGGCCGTCGTGTACCAGATGCCGATGCCGATCTTCTGGACGCCCGGGATCGTGAGCTTCGTGCCCCAGCACAGCGCGAGCATCGTGACGCCGATCAGCCCGGCGGCGCGCGCAACCCAGCGGTTACGCTCGAGCTGGCCGCTCACGCCGAGGAGGACCAAGAGGAGGTTCGGACCGATCAACGCGACAGGCCCCGAGCCGACGCGGAGCAGGCGAGTTGCCGTGTCGGGATCTGTCGCGCACGAAGCGAGCGCCGAGCAGATCGCCCACGGGAGCGTCGTCGTCGCGGCGCCGATCACGCCGAGCCGCATCACTCGATCGCCGCGCACGAGCGAGGCGACGAGCACGACCGCCAGCAGCGTGATTGCGGCACCCACGTATGGCGCTGCAATCCAGTTCCAGCTGAGCTCGGACACCCGAACTGACGCTATCGCAGATCGTCGGGGCTAAGGTGTCCCGAGCTGCAGCGAGAGCGTGTAGCGGTTGAAGCCACACTCGCCGCCGCAGTTGCCTACACCAGAGCGCGCGACGCGGACCGCGTGCTTCGAGCCCGCCGTGACCGCCTGCTCGAGGCAGAGCACGTCGGTGCCATCGTCGGGCGCCAGGTTGACGCCGCACGCGGCGACCGTGCCGGTCGCGGTGCCGTCGAGACCGAGCGAGAGCTGCTCGAACGCGAGCGGGAAGGAGAGCCGGATGGTGGCCTCGGTGGCGGTGCACTGCGCCGGAACATCGAACACGAACCAGTCCTCGGTATCCGATGTGGGCGTGCAGCCCTTCACCTGCACGAGCGGCGACACGCACGCGAGGTTCGGGATCGGCTGCGCGGCCGTGGAGGCGTTATTCGGCTCGACCTCGGTGATCTTGTCCCCGCACTCGAACGGGAGCGCGGCGCCAGGCAGCACGCAGATGTTGTCAGGGCCGTTGCAGACCTGGCCGTCGGGGCACGACTGTTCGGGGCCGCAGAGGTATGCGCCGGCGACGATGTCGGGCGTGCAGGCGCCGCAGAGGGCCAGGGCGAGGATCGCGGCGCGCATCAGAAGCTCCACATCCCGCCGAGGAGTGCGCCACCTTCGGTCGGTGAAACCGTCGGCGAGCCCCGGCCGTGCGGGCGGATGACGGCGGTCTCGGACTTCGGCTCGGTCACGATGTAGTAGATCGCTGCGCCGACCAGCAGCGCACCACCGACGCTGTAACCGATGATCGCACGTGACCTGGACCGGTCCGCGCGGTCGACGAGCTCCTCGTCCTCGCGGGTCCAAGCCTGGCCGGTGTAGCTGTCGGCCGCGACGTCGTCGGATGCGGACCGCGAATCGAAGTGGAAGTACGCCCCGAGTGCCCCTGCGAGGAAGCCGGCACCCGCGATCCCACCGAGGAGCAGCTTGTTCTCGGGAGAGCGCTCCCCGGGGATGTCGATCACGATGTCCCCCTTCTCCGCGTGTACCCGCGACGCCAATAGGCCGAGGAGGCAGATCGCTGTAACGAGCTGCGACAGGCGTGGGATCATGTGGGGACCTTGGCGCGGTCGTCGGAGGTCGTCAATTCGACAAGTCTGAACGGAGCTGTCATCCCGCGACCCACGCATCGCGATGGTGTGGCAAGATCGGTCCATTGTCGCGACGTGCCCCTCGATATCGTATCGAGATTCCGGCCACGGCTCAGGCCCTCCTCGGCGGTGAGCTGGCGGTCTGCCGCACTCGCGACGTCTCGGAGGTCGGTATGTCGCTCGACACCGCCGCCTGGTTCCCCCTCGGAACGCGCGTCGCCGTGACCCTGGTCGACCCCGCGAGCGGGACCGCGATCGAGGTGATCGGCGACATCGTCCGCGAGGCGATCGCACCGACGTGGTCGCTCGGCCTCCTGGTGATCGAGCCGCCGATGGAATGGAGCGCGCTCGTCGCATCCGCGGCGCGCCGCTCCGTGACCGGGCTCGAGAAATCGACGAAGCGGTTTCGCGTGCTCGTCGTCGGCGACGATCATCGCCAGCGCGGCGCGATGGCGCTCTACGTCACGAGCGGGTGGGACGTGCTGTTCGCCACCGACGGCGAGAGCGTTGCCGAGGCGATCGAGAATGTCGATCTCGACGCCGTGATCGCGGAGCTCGACGGCGAGGATCCGCGCGTCGAGCCGATCATGGAAGGCATGCGCAAGCTGCAACCGAAGGCGCGCCGCATCGTGCGCGGCAAGGGCAAGGGCAGCTCCGACCTGGTTCATCGTTTCGTGGAGCGCGACTCGGGTCTCGAGGCGCTACTGGACGCCATCACCGCAGATATCCCTGCAGCGAGCACACCGTGAAGAGAACGTATCTGGCAGGTCTCGTCCTCGGAGTTGCCACCCTGTGCGCCGTCTGCGCCGATGCATCCGCGCAGGCGGAGGACGGTACCGAGGAGGGCGCGCCCGTCGAAAAGAAGGAAGAGGGTCCGAGCACGCTGAAGACGCTCGGCTCGATCGGCCTGGCGATCACGGGCCTCGTGATCGTGCTCATCCCGGCGGTGAAGACCTTCTCGAGCAGCCTGAGCTACCAGGCCGCGCGGCTGATGCTGACGAACTTCCTGCGCACCAATCCGTACCAGGCAGAGATCATGGCGAAGCGGATGGAGGGCACGTTCGCGGAGGGGATCGCCGCCGCGCTCAAGATGGGAGGCATGGTCGGCTCGCAGGATCTCAAGACGATCCAGTCCGCGACCGCTCCCACCTACGATGGAGCCGCGATGGGCGTGATGGCGAAGTGGAAGGGCGACACCGCGAAGGCGAAGATGGGGATCATGGCCGCCGTCGCTGGTGCAGCCATCGGCCTCTCCGGCGGGTCGTATGCCGCGATCCCGGTCATCATCGCCGTGCTGACGATCGCTGCGTTCCTGCGGCTGATGCTCTACATGCGCGACCTCGAGGGCAACATCATCCGAGCTCGCGCCGAGATCCTGCCCGAGGTCGACGCGACCGTCGCTGCGGGCCGCTACAGGGTCGCGCCGCCCTGATCGTCGGGCGGGCGCTCGTCGTCGAGCACGAGGCGTAGACCGGCGGGCAGCGTGTCGCCGAGCGCGACGCGCTCCTCGCGTGCTTCGAGTGCCACCACCTGCTCGACGAGCACGGCCGCGCGATCACCGCCGGGCATCGCGCGCACCACGGCGGCGAGGCTCTCGCGCGTGACGTCGTCGAGATCGCGCGTGCGATCGCCGGTGCGGCGTCCGAGCTGTGCGAGCGGGAACGCGGCCTTGTCAGGCTCGGGCCAGTCCCACGCGACGAGCTGCTTCACCCACTCCTTGACCTTCGACGGCGGCACCACGAGGTTCAGCGGACCGTAGAGCGGAACGCGCGCACCGACGCGCGACAGCGCCCACAGGTGCACGCTGTCCTCGCGGCCCTTGCGGGTCTCCATGCGGCGCATCAGCTCCTCGCCGAGCTTCACCTTGTGCTGCACGGCGAGGCGCTCGAGGCTCGCGACCACGCGCCAGATCTCCGCGAGCTCCTGCTTGCTCGCCTTCGCATCGGCGAGCTTCTTCGCCTGCAGCGGATTCGGCAGCAGCAACTTCGCGAGGCGATCGTAGAACTGATCCTGCTGGCCCTTCGCGAGGCCGCCGGCGATCCGCCGCCACGTGATCCACCAAGCGAGCTTCCCGGTCTCGCTCTTCGGATGCGCGAGGCTCTCGTTGAACACGCCCCACATCATTCGCGCGCGCCACGTGTCGAGCGGTGCGCCGGTACCCGGGCGCAGCAGGAAGCCCGCGAGGTTCAGCCAGCGCTGCTCGTGATCCGCGGTCTTCTTGCGCGCGGCGGCCACCTCGAGCAGGGCGTCGAACAGCGCGCGCGCGGTCATCATCGACCACTCGTCGCGGCGGGTCTCGAACAGCGTCTCGAGGTCGCGCGTGAGCGTGGCGAGACCATCGCCGGTCTCGAACGCCTTCGTCAGGCGCGCCTTCGCGACGTCGATCGCGGGATGCGGTGCGGCATCGGCCGCGTCCTCCTGCGCGGGCGCGGTGCCGCCGGAGCGCATGTCGAACGCGAGCTTCCAGATCTCGTTCGGCGGATCGATGTCGACGCAGTAGATCTCGAGCGCGCCGAGCTCGGTGATATGGATCTCGAGGCGCACCGTCACTTCACCTCGGCCGCGCGCGCGCAGCACGGTGACGATCGGCGGCAGCTCGAGCAAATCCGAGCCGTCGTCGACCGTATCGGCCTTGCCGTCGCCGATCGGTACGAGCGCGCCGGGTTGATCGTCGCGCGAGCTCGACGAGTACAGCCGGAAGCTGACCGGGCGATTCGTGACGAGCTTGAAGTCGCGTTCGAGGCGCACGCGCGCGCCGTCATCGAGGCCCGGGGGTGCGAGGCACACCGCGTAGCGCGCGGGCTCGGCGGTCAAGCCGGTCGAGGTCGCCTCGGTCGTCGGCACGCGGCGTCGCGAACCACTCGCATCGACACCGACGTAGTACGCGCGCGGCGTGCCGCCCTTGATTCGCGTCGCGAGGCCGCGGCGCACGAGGCCGTAGTACGCGGCGCCCTGCGCGACTGCCATTTCGGGCATCGCCGACGGTAGCTCGCGTGGTGCATCGCCCTGCCACGAGCCGATCTGCTCGAGCACGCGCGCGCGCAGCGACGTCGGTGTCATCGCACCGCCGTTGAACAGCACGGCATGGACATGCCCCGCCTCGTGGCGGTTGAGAAACGTCGAGAGGTGGCGCGTGACCGCGGGATCCGCGGCGTAGGGCAGGCCGAACTCCTGGAGGCCGCCGCGGCCGCGCGCGAGCGGTGCGTTCGCGGCGACGACCGGGAAGAATCCGTCGAAGAGGACCTGATGGAGCTCCGCGCGCGAGACCTCGTCGCGCAGCGTGCCGCCGATCAACTTAGCGCCGCGGCTCTGCACGACGATCGGTGCAGAGTCGGGCGGGTTGTCACCGAGGAGCGTCTCCTTCGCGAGGCGGCACGCGTGAACGAGGCCATGCCACTGCAGCGCATCGAGCTTCTTGCTCGTGCGCGCGACGATCCGTTGCTCGACGATCTTCGCGAGCGTCAGGTCGAGGTTGTCACCACCGAGCAGCAAGTGATCGCCAACGGCGGTGCGCGTGAACCCCGCGCCCGAGGCATCGACCTCGATCAGCGTGAAGTCGGTGGTGCCGCCGCCCACGTCGAACACGAGCACGCGCTCGCCGGGCGCGAGACCCTTGCCCCCCTTCATGCCATCGATCCACGCGTAGAACGCGGCCTGCGGTTCCTCGAGCAGCACGACCGGCGGGTAGCCCGCCTTCGCGGCGGCCTGCAGCGTCAGCTCGCGCGCGGCCTCGTCGAACGATGCCGGCACGGTGACCAGGACTTCCTGATCGGCGAACGGGGCGTCGCCATGGACGAAGTCCCACGCCTCGCGGATATGCGCGAGCACGAGTGACTGCGCGGCGACCGGCGATAGCTTCGGTCCATCGCTCTCGCCCCACGGCAGGATCGCAGCCTGGCGATCGACGCCGGGATGACACAGCCACGACTTCGCGCTCGCGACCATGCGCGAGGCCATGCGCGCGCCCTGATTGCGTGCGAGCTCGCCGACGACCGGGCGGAGCACCGTCGACGTGGCCGCCTGCGGATCGCGCTCGACCGCGGCGACCGGCCGCCATGGCAGCGCCGTCTCGTGCGGTGCGAGATCGATGTCACCCGCGAGGTACACGAAGCTCGGGATCTGCCGGCGCGGAGCGACCTCGCCGGGAGCCACCAGCTGCTCGACCTCGAACACGCGAACGCGCGGATCCGCGGCAAACGTGTCGAC
>JACCRC010000408.1 GCA_013813765.1 Deltaproteobacteria bacterium
CTACGTCGGCACTCGGAAGAACGAATTCGATCTCCGACGAGCCAGCGCCGTCAGCAACCTCGAGGTCATTCAACGCCAGCTCGAGGCGTCTACCGCCACCCGAATTGCCAGGGCCGCGTGATCGCGACGGTTTCAATCCGGTCGGTGCTCTAGCGGCTCGCGACGGCGTCGGTCGCACCGGCCGGCATGTCGAGCTCCGCAACCGTCAGCGGGCGGTCCCAGTGGACCGAGGTGCCGTTGCTGGCGAACGCCTGCGCGACGACCTGGTTGACCGACAGCTCCGTCATCCAGATCCTGACGCGACGCTTGGCCGCGTTCGTCGCCCCGGCCGGCTTGTCCTCGCCGTAGGCCGAGATCACGATCCGCTCGGAGTCGACACCGAGCGAGATCAGCTTGTCCTTCACGGCCTCCGCACGGCGGAGCGATAGACCGACGTTGTACGGGCTCGCGCCGACCGGGTCGGCGTGGCCATCGAGGACGACGCGCTGGCCCGACCGGCCGATCGCCTTCGCGGCGACATCCGCGAGAGCGGTCTCCGCCCCCGGCGACAGCGCCGCCGAGTCGAACTTGAAGTTTACGTTCGTGTTTGCCGTCGCGACGCCGCCGAGCAGCGCGGTGAGCGCCGCGACCAGGAGAGTTTGTTTAGTCCGCATGATGCCCTTACATCGATCACGATCCGTGCCGAACCGTTTCCACGCGGGTGACAACCACGCCATAGGCGCATCTGCGCGCCGAACTGCGCGATCTCAGGCGCCGACGGATGCGCACGGGAGCACGGTGAGCGTGCTTTCCGCGGCCAGCTAAAACGAAACCTTGACAGTATGAACTGTGACGGTTACCAATGGCTCAATGTCAAAGGTTGCATCGCTCCTGTCTCGCCTCGGAGACGTCGCCGGGCTGATCGCCACGCCGCTCGTCCCTTCGGAGTACGTCGCACTTGTCTGGCCACTCGCGGCGAGTCGGGCGCGCAAGGCGCGGGTCGAGGCCGTGCACGACGAGGCGCCCGGTGTCCGCACGCTGACGCTGCGCCCGGGCCGAGGCTGGCGCGCGCACCGGGCCGGGCAGCACGTGCAGGTAGGACTCGCGATCGACGGGCGGGTGACGACGCGCACCTACTCGATCTCGTCGGCACCCGAGCGCTCGGATGGCTGCATCACCATCACGGTGAAGGCTCAGCCGGGCGGCCGCTTGTCGCGCGTGCTCGTCGAGCAGATCACCGTCGGAACGTTCCTGACGGTCGGCCTTCCGTCGGGTGACTTCGTGCTCACGCAGACCTCGCGCCCGCTGTTCATCACTGCGGGCAGCGGGATCACTCCGATCGCGAGCATGATCCGCTCGGCGGCGGCGCGTGGACAGGTTCCGGAGATCACGCACGTGCACTACGCGCGTACGCCCGCGGACGAGATCTTCGGCGAGGAGCTCCGCACGCTGCAGGTCGATCACCCTGCCTACAAGTTCATCGTGGTGCACACGGCCCATGGCCGTCGCCGCTTCGACGAGCTCGTACCCGACTGGCGAGTGCGCGAGACGTGGGCCTGCGGGCCGCAGGGGCTGCTCGAGGACGTCGAGCGCGTGTTCGCGGCGGCGGGCCGCAGCGACGCCCTGCACGTCGAGCGGTTCCGCCCGAAGCTCGCGCCGCTGCCGGCCAACACCGAGGGCGGTCGAGTTCGCTTCGCGACGAGCGGCGTCGAGGTGCGCGCGGACGGCCGCACCGCCTTACTTCAAGTCTCCGAGGCCGCCGGCCTCGCCTTGCGACACGGATGCCGCATGGGCATCTGCCACAGCTGCGACACGATCCTGACCTCGGGCTGCGTGCGGGACCTCCGCACCGGAGCCTCGATCGACGAGCCCGGCACGCGGATCCAGATCTGCGTGTGCGCGGCCGCCGGGGACGTGGAGCTCCAGGAGAACACATGATCCAGTCAATCGACATCGAAGCGTTCGGTCGCGAGCTCGACACCATCCAGAAGGACGTGAAGGCCAGCCTCGGCGATCGCGATCGCCAGTACATCAAGCGCGCGATCACCGTGCAGCGCAGCCTGGCGATGGGCGGCCGCGCGTTGATCTTCGCGAGCCTGCCGCTGATGCCTGCGTTCCCGCTGTTTCTCGGCGTGATCGGAGCCGGCACCGCGGCGCTCGGCGTGTCGAAGATCCTCGAGAACATGGAGATCGGGCACAACGTCATCCACGGCCAGTGGGACTGGATGCAGGACCCCGAGATCCACTCGTCGACGTGGGAGTGGGACAACGTCTGCCCGGCGGATCAGTGGAAGCACTCCCACAACGTCGTCCACCACACGTGGACGAACGTCCTCGGGCGCGACCGCGACGTAGGCTACGAGATCCTGCGCGTCTCGGAGAAGCAGGCGTGGAAGCCCGTGCACCTCGCACAGCCCGTCTACAACGCGATGCTCGCCATGATGTTCCAGTGGGGCGTCGCGATGCACGACGTCGATCCACGCGAGCCGCACCTGATGGCCGGCAAGCTCGCCGGCATCGGCAAGAAGGCGGGCAAGCAGCTCATGAAGGACTACGTGCTGTGGCCGCTGCTCGCCGGGCCGATGTTCTTGCCGGTCGTGCTCGCGAACCTCGTCGCGAATGGCATGCGCAACCTGTGGACCTACGCGATCATCTTCTGCGGTCACTTTCCGGACGGCGCTCGCGTCTTCACCGAGGACGAGGTCGCGAACGAGACGCGCGGTGGCTGGTACCTGCGGCAGATCCTCGGCTCGTGCAACATCACCGGTGGGCCGCTGTTCCACGTGATGAGCGGCAACCTGAGCCACCAGATCGAGCACCACCTGTTCCCCGACATGCCGAGCAACCGGTATCCGGCGGTCGCGCCGCGCGTCGAGGCGGTCTGCGCGAAGTACGGGGTGCCTTACAACAAGGGATCGTTCGCCCGCCAGCTCGGCACGACGCTACGAACCATCTTTCGGCTCGCGCTGCCCTCGCGCCGGCGAGCAGTCGCGGCATGATCACGTTTGCCGTGGCAGCGATGGACGAGCCCGATGACGACGTGCTGACGATCGATCAGCTCGCGGCGGAATCGCGCGTGCCCAGCCGTACGATCCGGTTCTATCAGTCGCGGGGCGCGCTCCAGGCGCCGGAGATCCGCGGCCGCGTCGCGTACTACGGCAAGCCGCACGTCGAGCGTCTGAAGCTGATCGCGCAGCTCTCGGATCGCGGCCTGCGGATCGATGCGATCGGCGACCTGATGAAGCGGATCGATCGCGGCGAGGTCGATCTCGCGGAGTGGCTCGGTGTCGAGGAGGAAATGCAGACACCGTGGGCCCAGGACCAGCCCCGCACGGTGACGGAGGCGGAGCTGTTCGACCTCGCCGGAAACCGAAGGCCAGGGCTGCTCGCGGACCTCGCGCGCACGCGGATCGTCGAGCGCAAGGGCGACGTCTACTTCGTACCGAGCCCGTCGTTGCTCGCGATCGCGATGAAGCTCGAGGGTGTCGGCATCGATCTCGAGACCGCGACCGAGGCCTCCGCGATCCTGCGCAAGCACCTGAAGCGCGCGGTCAACGACCTCGTCGAGCTGTTCATGGGCCGGATCCAGAAGGGCCAGGTCGACATCGGCCAGGCCAACAAGCTGTTCGGCGCGTTCCGCTCCGTCGGCGTGGAGGCCGTGCGCCTCCTGTTCGCGCGCCAGATGGAGGGGGAGCTGCGCAGGCTCGGCACCTCCGCAAAGCTCGCCGAGGTGTCGGCCCGCGCGCGCAAGAAGCGGCGCTAGCCTGGCGCTAGCCTACTTCTGCGTCGACCAGTCGAGCTGGAGCCGAACGTCGCGATAGACGCGGTCCGCCTCGCCGAGGCCGGTCGAGCGCTCGACGATCTTCGTGTGCACGTTCTTCGCCGGTGACGTGCTGGCCTCGCGGCCCCACACGTAGCTCTGCTCCATCACGTTCGCGAGGTACGCACGGTTCAGCGCGATCGCCCGCTTCGCCGAGGGCAGCACGACCTTCGTGATGTCCTTGCTCAGCGCCTGCGCGGCGACTTCGTCGAGCGTGCCGTTCTTGAGGAACTTCGCTGCGGCCTCGTCGTTCGAGCGGAGGTCATCCGCGCCACGCGTGCGCAGCATGTACGCGGCGTACTCGCCGGTGGTGTGACCTGCCTGCGGGACGTCAGGGATGCCCGTCGGATCCTGCATGCGCCAGCCGGCGAGGGCGGGCACCTTGCGGGCGAACGCGAACGTCTGATCGACGGTGACGCCAACGTTGGAGTGGCAGCCCATACAGAACTCGGTCTCCTCGTTCGTCTGCTTGCGCAGCCAGCCGTTCGCATCCTCGATGTAGCCCTGCAGCTCCCACGAGAAGCCGTTCTTCATGCCGGTGAGCGCGTTGCCGCTGAACGGCTCCATCTCGGGGTTCTCGATGTTCTCGTACGCCTTCGCGATCTGCCGCTCGGTGAGCAGCTGGCTCTTCTTCGCGTAGCGCACTTCCTTCATGCGCGTCGCGGCGAAGCCCGGGCGATCGGGATCGAGGTAGCGCACGGTGTGTAGAAATTCGACGCCCTGCGGGTAGAGCGAGCGCGTCACGGCAATGCTGGACGCGCCGCCGACGTAGCGGGCGGGGAGGCCGACGACCGTCGTGGCGGTCGCGAGCTGGCCGTCGCCGTCGAGGTCGAGGCCACCGACGCGCTCGTCGATCGGCTCGATGGTGCGCGTGAGCGATGCGAGCTTCGCCTTCGGGTCCGCGCTGATCGCAGCCTCGAGGATCGCGAGGTTCGTGCGGTAGATGTCATCGGACACCTCGCCGGCCACGCCCGTGCGGAACGCCGCGGGGAGGCGGACGAACACGTCATCTGTGCTGCCGTTCGTGGCCCAGAAGCCACCGAGAAACGGCTTGTAGCGGAGCGCGCGCCAGCCCGAGCCGTCGGTGGCAAAGCCATCCGCGCTGAAGCCCTTCGCGAAGTCGAGGTCGGGCTGATAGCCCGGCGAATCCGGGTTCGCGGCGAGCCACGCGCGCAGGGGCGCATAGTTGTCCTTGCGCACGTGCGAGAGGATGGCGTCGTCGGTGAACGATGCGACCTTGTCAGAGCGCTCGCGGAACTGGTTCTTCCAGCGGTTGGTCTTGCCGTACTCGGTGAACGAGTAGTTCTGCTGGAACTCCCAGTCATCGGCGAAGTTCGGTGCCGACGAGCGCGTGTGGCACGACGCGCAGGCGTTCGAGTCGCCGTCGGCGCGCGTGTAACACTGGGGAGGAACCGAAGCCTCTTCGTTGGACAGCGGCTGGTCGAGCGACGCCTTCGCGAGGGCGAACGGGTTGTAGTCCGCGCCCGGCTGCATCGCGTTGAGCATGAACGTCGCCCGGCGCGCCGAAGCGACCTCGATCGGCTCGCTGGTGCGCGCGGTCTGCGACGAGCCGCACGCGGCGAGTGCCGCGAGCAGAGCCGCGCCGAGTGCCTTGGCGACGCCGGTGCTCATCGAGTGATCACCTGCGAGTCGAACTCCTTGCCCGTCGCGTCGATCGCGTGGAGCGTCATCTCGTCGCCGTTGATCTCGCCGTAGACGAAGTGAATCACCGCGCTCGAGTACGCCGTGAACGACGAGGTACCGACGGGGCGCGTGCCACGTCCGCCACCACCGGTGACGATGTACGCGACGCCGTCCTGCGGGATCATGCGCTCGTAGTTGTGGTCGTGACCGGCGAAGACCACCTGCACGCCGTGCTTCTTCAGCACCGGTGCGAGCTTCGTCTGCAGATTCGTGTCCGAGCCGTGCGCGCCCGAGGAGTACGGCGGGCGGTGGAGATAGACGATCTTCCACGGCTTGTTCGAGGTCGCGAGATCCTGATCGAGCCACGCGATCTGCGTGTCGTAGTCGGCCTCGGTGTCGAGCGACGCGAGGTGAACCTGGCCCCAGTCGTAGGAGTACCAGGTGTCGCCGGTGCCGCCCGGCAGCGAGAACACCGAGCGGAACGGCGCGGCGTCAGCTGTCGCGCGGTACTCGTGGTTGCCCGGAGCGGGGAAGAACGGGATGTGCCGGAACAGCTCGGCGTACACGCTGAAGACGTTGTCCTCGAACTCCGCCATCGAGCCGTTGTCGTACGCGATGTCGCCGGTGTGGAACATCAGCTCGTAGGGCACGGTGCTCATCTGATCGAGCAGCGCGAATTGATCGGTGAAGCCATTCGAACCACCGCCCGAATCACCGAACACGAGGAAGCGAACCGGACCGTTGCTGTCGTCCGCCGGTGCGGTGCGGAAGCCCACGCGCGACGTCATGTCACCCGAGCCGCTGAGGCCATAGCAATAGATCGTGTTCGGCTCG
This sequence comes from Deltaproteobacteria bacterium, assembly GCA_013813765.1. Taxonomy (GTDB): domain Bacteria; phylum Myxococcota_A; class Polyangia; order Haliangiales; family Haliangiaceae; genus JABFXX01. Next base: position 6,278 of record JACCRC010000408.1, read on the forward strand.
AGGCCCGAGGCCTGCGACCACATCTGCCGAGCGTTGCCGACGCGCAGCGCTTTCTCGTCGACCGTGCCGCCGGCCTCCATGACCTTCTTGCCGTCGGGGTGCGTGAACACGACGCGCTGGCCGTCGGGGTTGCTCGTCACCCAGCCCACGATCGCCGACGTCGGCGTCACCTGCTGCAGGTACGGCTGGCGCGTGATGATCGTGCCCGCCGCGGTCAGCGCGCCGTCGCTACCACACGCCGCGCGGACGTCCTCCACCGGAGAGCCACGCTTCGCAGGGTTAGACGTATCTCCACCGGGTGCCGCCTCGTGATTGCCAGACGTGTTGCCCGGGCCTGACGTGCAGGAAGCGGCAAATGTCACGAGCGTGGCAAGGTAGAGGTGGTTCATGTGGCGGGTACTCCTCAGCGCGTTGTGTGAACTGTCACCGTGAGGCCGGATCCGCCTCGTGGCAATGCGCCTCACGCTGAAGTGCCACACCGTGACGCACATGTATCGGAGTTGCACCGACGACGATCTCCGACAGAGATGTGCCTATGGCTTGTCGACCAGCTCCGAGAAGTTGATCGTGAAGTCGCTGCGCCAGTGCATCGGTATGTTGAACTGGTACGAGGTTCCTCGCCAGCGCTTCGCCGTCGGCGTCGGGATGAGCTCGCTCTTCGACGGGGGACGGCAGCCATCGGCGAGCGCCTCGAGTGGCGTGCCTGGCGGCTTCGGGATGGTGATGCGGATCTCGTCGATGCCGTCGAACCGCGTCTCGCGCAGCTCGGGACGCGCCGGATCGATCAGCGCGAGGACGCCGCGCTCTCCATCGAGAAAGGCGAGCGGAACGGTTCCGGCGTGGTTCACGACAGGGTCGAGCCATTCGAACGGGCCGCCGCCCGGACCGTATGCAGTGATCGACTTCCATGCGACGTAGGGATGATTCGGGAGGAGCTCGTCGATCCGGACACCAGCACGCAGCTGGTGTTGCGAGAGGATCGCGAGCTTGTCGCCATTGACGATCACGTCGATCTGCCCTGCGCCGATCTTCGCGATCGAACGCGGTGGGTCGCGGCGCGCGTCGTCGTCCTCAGCGGGCGCGCCGCATGCCACCACGAGTCCGAGCCAGAGCCACACCGAGCGCGCCACCCCTGATCGCATGACACGCGCGTAACACTCTTGCCATCACGCCTACGGCGCGGTCGCGCAGCGCTCGGTGGCTTCGTCGCAGTACGCGCCTGGCGCCGCGCAGCTGTAGTCGCTGCCGCAGGTGCCGCCGAGTGGAACGGTTCCGGCGAACACGTGGTAGCAGGCCTGCCCCCACAGCCAGTCGTGGGTCCAGAAGGTCGAGCAATCGGGCTCGCCGAAGCCGAGGATGCAGCTCGCGGCCGCTGCGCCGTCGAACGTGATGCGCTGCTTCGAGACCTCGGCCTCGAGCTCCGCCGTCTCGAACGCGGCGATCGCGAACGCGTAGCAATCCGTGACCGCGTTGCCGTACGCCATCGCGAAGTCGCCGGCCGCGGCGGGGTAGGTGGGCCGGCAGGCGAACAGCTGATCGCACTGGGTCATCGCGAGCTTCGTCATGTACTGGGTGGGCGTGAGGATCGAGGTGCCGTTCCCCCCGTTGCCTCCACCCCCGCCGCCGCCGCCTCTGCCCCCACCCCCGGGGTCCACCGATGCGGGTCCGGGGCCGGTGCCAGGCGCTGGCATCGTGCCCTCCGAGAGCTCTGCCCCGCACGCAGCCATCGCCAGCACGACCACGAGCAAACGGATCGGTCCCACGGGGCCTTACCCTGCAACGCGAGCGCCGGATCTGCGTGCGGTAACCCGGCGAGATCGTGATCGCGCGATCACGTGGGGTGGGGCGAAACCCCCGGGGAGAAAGTTGCGACCACCCTCGGTAAGCTACCCACTCGACCCATATGCGCCTCCACACCTTGTTCGCCGGTGTCCTCGTGATCGTTGGCTGCGACTTCGAGGACTCGAGTGGTCCGGTCGGCGGAGCGCTGACCGTCTCCGGCCGGGTCGTCGACTTCAAGACGGGTGCACCGCTCGACGGTGCAACGAGCGTCACGACATCGGGGCTCGTGCCTGCACCGAAGGTCATTACCGAGGGTTCGGACTTCACGATCACGCAGGTCCCGGAGAACTCCGCGTTTCAGGTGCTCGCTGCAGCGCCACCCACGCATCGCGCGACGTTCTCGTCGACCGTGGAGGTCACTCGTTCGGATCTCGACGGGATCATGACGCCGGTCGTGAGCGAGGCGCTGCTGGCTCAGCTCTCGGCTGCATTCGCGGTGACGCCGACCGCCGCGAAGGGCGTGCTGTTCGTGCGGCTCACCGATCCTGCGACGGGGCAGCCGAAGGCCGGGATCCCCGCGAGCTCGCTCGTGATCAACGGAGCGATGCCGGCCAGGTTCCTCGATGCGAACCTCGCGGCGGCACCGGGCGCCACGGCGTCGTCGGCATCGGGATGGGCCGTGTTCTTCGAGGTTCCTGCGGGCACCGCCGCGTTCACGCAGTCCGCGACGGCGACGTACACGCTCGACATGGCGACGTCGGCGATCAACGCCGGCGTCGTCACGATCGCGGACGCGCGCGTCGCGAACGGCGGGCTCGTGCTACCGACGAACGTCTCGTTCGCCACCACCGTCTACCCGATCTTCGCGAACCGCGGCTGCGTCGCGTGCCACTCGGGCGGCGGCGTGGGTATGGAGCTCGGCGGGCTCAAGCTCGATTCGAGCCCGAACGCCGCCTACAAGGAGCTCCTGCTCGAGAAGCCGAACACTCGCGTGCAGCTCGGGAACCCCGAAGCGAGCACGGTGCTGCGCTATCCGTCGAAGGAGGAGCCGCCCGACCGGCACCCGAACATCACGTTCGCGAGCGCCGTGGATCCGGACTACCTGAAGATCCTGGTCTGGATCCGCGAGGGCGCGCGCGACAACTGAGCCTTAGCCGTTGACTAGAAACTAGAACGTTCTAGTATCCAGTCCGTGGAGCTGGTCCGGATTGGTGAGCTTGCGAAGCGGTCGGGCGTACCGATCGCGACGCTGAAGCACTACCTGCGCGAGGGATTGATCGCTCCGGCGCGCAAGAGTGGCCGCACCATGTCCTGGTACGACCCGGCGCTCGCCACGAAGGTACGCGCGATCAAGGAGCTGCAGCAGCGGCAGTTCCTCCCGCTCGACGTGATCAAGCAGTCGATCGAGGGCGACGGCGAGGCACCGGATGATCTGGCGGCTGCCGATGCGATCGCGAAGGTGCTCGCGCACCACGGCGGCTCGCGTGCGCGAACGCGGGCGGAGATCCTCGCGCGTGGCGAGGCGACCGCTCGCGAGCTCGAGATCCTCGCGGCCGCGGGCCTGGCCGTACCCACCGCATCCGACGGCAAGTACCGCGGCGACGATCTCGCGCTGCTGTCGACCCTCGGGGCGGCCCGGCGCGCCGGGATCTCGGCCGAGATGTTGCCGTTCGAGATCATCAACGACTACCTGGCAGCGCTGCGCGCGCTCGCGGCGGTCGAGCTCAGGTTGTTCCGCGAGGGCGTCGTGCGCCGGGCGAAGCGCGGCGATGTCGCCCGGCTGACCACGGCGGCCACCGAGCTGTCGGAACGACTCGTTGTCCTGGTGCGCCGCAAGCTCCTGCTGCCGACGTTGCAGCAACTCATCGAGGAGAAACCTGATGCGAATGAACCGACTGATCCTGGCACTCGTCACGGCGTGCGGCGGAAGCGGATCGAGCCCCGGCGGCGACGGTCCCGGCGCGGACGCTCCCGGCGGCGACGGTCCCGGCGCGATAGCTGACGCCTCCGGCG
>JACCRC010000409.1 GCA_013813765.1 Deltaproteobacteria bacterium
CGATGCGGAAGTCCGCGGTGTAGCGGCCGGCGGCGGTCTGCTCCATCGCGACCGTCTGCGTGGTCTTGTTCGTCGCGGGGTCGATGACCTCGAGCTTGGTCTCGAGCTCGTTGACGAACTTGTCGCCGGTGTCGATCGCGTCGACCGTGACGAGTGCGCGGCCGTCGGAGACCTTCGCGGACAGGTCGTAGCTGTCGTAGGTCTTGCGACGCATCGACGTGCGGACGACCTGCGCCCAGAACTTCGGATAGCCGCCCCAGCGGATCCAGTTCACCCCCCAGCGGTTCTTGACGTCGGAGGTCCACGCGACGGTCGTGCCAGCGCCGTGACGCCAGCGCGCGAGGATGGGCTCGCCGAGGTCGGAGATCAGGATCGTCTCGGCGGTGGGCTTGGGCTTGGTGGTGACATAGCCCTTCAGGGTCGGGGCGGCCTCGACGTTGGTGCCCTCGATCGCCTCGACGCGCTTCGCGATGCGGACATGGACGTCGTCCTCGACGAGCTGCGACTTCTGCGCCTCCTGCGTCTCCTTCATGAAGATCTTCGGCAGCGCGCCGATGTCCTCGACCATGTAGAGGCGTCCGTCACCGGCGTCCGCGATCATCGAGAGGAGGTTGCGATCGGCACCCTGCACGCCGACGGCCGACACGGTGATGCGAGCGCCGCGCATGTCCTGGATGAGCTCGGGGATGCCGTCTGCGGGAGCCTCGCCGTCGGTCATCACGATGACGTGCTTCACCTTGGCGTTGATTCCCTGCAGGATCTCGAACGCCTCCTTGAGGCCGGGGAAGATGTTCGTGCCGCCGCCGGACTGGAGGCGGGAGATCTCGGCGGAGATGCGCATCCGATTCGCAGCGCGCTGCGGACGCACGAAGACCTGTGCCTCGGAGTCGAACGCGACGACGGCGATGTAGTCGTTCGGCGAGAGCACCTCGGCGGTGACGCGCGCGGACTCCTTCGCCGCCTCGAGCTTCGGGCCCTGCATCGAGCCGGAGCGATCGATGACGAGGACGAGCGCGACGTCGGGCTGCTCCTTGATCTTCTCGGAGTCGAAGCGCACGGGCATGATCTGCTCGATGCGCGTGCGCTCGTAGCCGCCCGAGCCGAACGAGTCCTCGCCGCCGGCCATGATCAGGCCGCCGCCCATCGACGAGACGTAGGTGTCGAGCGCGGCCATCTGGCCTGCGCCCATCAGGTGCGCGGGGACGTCGGAGACCATGACGAGGTCGTACTTCTCGAGCTCCTTCGGATTCGCCGGGATGCCGGTGGGGCCGCGGACAGTCACGTCGATGTTCTCGTGCTCGAGCGCCTTCTGGAGATAGCTGGCCGAGCCTGGCTCGCGCAGGATTCCGCCCTCGACGTAGAGGACGCTCGGCTTGCCCTTCACGGGCGCCGTCATCACCGCCTGGTTGTTCGCCTTCTCGGTGTCCTTGTCGAACTTCGCGAGGCGCAGCGTGTACGTGGTCGCGCCGGCGTGCTTCGCGTCGGACTTGAACTTCACCATGTTCTTGCCCTCGCGCAGCTCGATGGTCTTCGAGGGCTCGAGGGGATTCGGGAACTCGTCCTGCTGGAGCGCGAGCGTGGCGCGCTGCGGCTCGGTGGACCAGACCTCCGCGGTGACCTCGAACGGCTGGCCGACCTTGATGTCGTCGGGGACGATCAGGCCGACGACGCGGATCTCGCTGGTCTTGTCCTGATCGAAGGTGCGCCACGAGACCTTCACGCCGAGCTCCTTGGCGCGGTAGGCCTCGACGGCGACGTCCCCGACGGTCTGGTTTCCGTCGGAGACGATCACCAGGCGCGGCAGGTAGCCATCGGGGTAGAGCCCGTACGCGAGCTGCATCGCGGCCTGCGTGTCGGTGCCGGCACCGGCGCCGACGTGGCGCTTGATCGAGCCGACCAGCGAGCCGTCCTCCTCGCGGACGACCTTCGGCTTCTCGGCGAACGTGATCAGCTGAAGATTGCCGTCGCCCTCGGTCTCCTCGAACGTCTTGACGTACTCCTTCGCGGCCTGCAGCTGCTTGTCGGAGACGGAGTCGGAGACGTCGACGAGGAGGACCGTGGAGACCTTGCTCTGCTCGGTGATCCACGACGGGCGCGATAGCGCGACCGCGACGCCGATCACGACGAGCGAGCGCAGCGAGGCCTGGACGACCTGCTGGAGGATCGAGAGGTCCGTGAGCGACAGCACGCGGAGGACGAAGAACGCGGGGACGATCGCCGCGAGGTGCAGCCACTGCGGAGAGAGGAGGTCGATCGGACGGTCGCCGATACCGGTGATGTGGATCGACGTCTGGTCACCGATCCACCACGTGATGCCCATCCACAGTGCGATCGACGCGGCGATGGCGAGCCCGAGCCGGATCAGCGGGCCCGGTGCCCACAGAGCGCGAAGCGATTTGCCGAGCGACGACATACTAGACGGTGATCCGGCGGTGATAGGTGACCCACTCGACGATGATCAGGGCCATCGCGAACAGGATGAGATAGATCCAGAGCTTCTGACTGCGGGTGATCTTGAACGCCTCGGGCGCCTCGAGCTTCTTGCCGCCGAGCGTGAGCTCGGTCGACGGAGCGATGTCGGACTCGGTGGTGGATGACAGATTCGCCGCGAGCTCGATCTGCGCGAGCGTCTTGCCGTCCTCGGTCTTCGCGGTGAGGTCGTAGTAGCCGACCTTCGCCGCGTAGAACGTCGCGAGACCGTCGAGCACCGGCGTGCGGGTCAGCTTGCCGTCAGGTCCCTTGACCTCGGCCTCGGTGGCACCGACGACGCCGTCGAGCGGGACGCGCTGGCGCTGCCCGGTGGAGTAGGTGGTCAGGAGATCCGTGGTGTCGCCGGCGAACCAGTCGAGCGTGTTGACGAGCAACATCGGGAACGCGACGCGCATCGGCAGATCGGTCGCGCCATCGCGGCCGGTGGACGGCAGCGAGAACCCGAACGCGAGCATCTTGCGCTTGCCGTCGCGCTTCGCGACCACGAGCGATTGCCGCACGCCGTATGCGAGCGTCGACTCGCCCTTCTTCGCATCGACAGCGAACACGCTGCTCTTGTCCATGTACACGTCGGACATCGTCACCCAGCGCATCACCGGATGGCCTTCATCCACCTCGGTGACCCGCGGGTTCTGCGTCTCGCCGGCGATCTTGAACGGGCTGTGCTCGCCCTGCGGGTGGAAGAACAGCAGCGAGGCGGGCGGCGGCGGCAGCACGGTGGGCGTGTGCTCGTCGAAGATCACCACGTCGACGCCGTCGACGATCGAAGGCTTCGCGTCGTACTCCGCGGGCGAGTACTTGATCGGATCGACGTTGTCGTAGACCAGCAGCGCGCCCTCGAGGAACAGGTTGTCCTCCGTGATCATCGCGACCTTCTGCTTCTTGCGCGCGGGCAAGAGCGCGTAGGCCTCGTCATCGAGCGGGAACGCATCCGAGCCGCCGTCGCCCTCGACGTGCTGCAGCATCGCACGCAGCTTGTTGTCATCGGAGGCCGGCAGCCTCGCGTAGATCTTGTGGATGCGCTGGCCGGGCGCGAGCTCGAGCATCTGCGTGTCGACGGGATTCGATCCGTTCGAGATCTTGAGCTTGCGCTTCGCCGGCTCGGTTCCGAAGTTCTGGATCTCGACGTAGACCTCGTACGCCGCCTTGTTCGCGATGTAGCGGCGTACGTTGAACGCGATGATGCCGACGTTGTCGCTGCGCCGGCCGACCGGGATGTAGCGCACGTCGACGTTCGACAGGTCCACCGCGGCGAGGTTCTTCGCGTTCCACGCGGCCTGGTTCTTCGCAGCCGGCGCGGGCGTCGACGGATCGACCGAACGATCGATCGTCGCCCAGTTGACGAGGCCGAGCTGCTGCTCCGGGAACGCGCCGTCGGAGACCAGGATGATCAGCGGATTCGGCCGGTCGCGCAGCGCATCCGCCGCGGCGCCGAGCGCACGGGTCAGATCCGCCGGCGTGTCGCTCGCGGTGATGCCGTCGATGATCTTGTTCAGCATCGGCGCGTCGCTGGAGAACCGCGACATCGGAGTCGCCTGGCCGTCGACCTTCACCACCAGCGCGAGGTCGCCGCCGCCCATCGAGTCGATCAGAGCCTTCGTGCGCTCCTTCGCGATGTCGAGGCGGCTCTGGGTGCCTGACTCGTTGCCGTCCATCGCCTTCATCGACGCCGACGCATCGATCAGCACGACGACGCTGCGTGACTCGCGCGACACCGCGCCGAGTGTGGGATCGAGGGCTGCGAAAAGAATGACTCCGAGGATCAGCAGGATGAGCAGCAGGGAGACGAGCCGCTTCAGCTGCTTCCACAGCGCATTCGCATCCTTCTGCTCGAGGACACGCTTCCACAGGCGCGCGAACGGCACCTCGAAGCGGCGCCGCCGCATCTTGATGATGTACGCGCTGACCGCGAGTGCTGCCGCTGCACCGGCGATGATCAGCCACGTCGAGAGAGCGATCGGGCCGAGGAAGCTCACCGCAAGAAGCCTCCGGACCGGAAGATCTTGAGGACGAGCTCGTCGAACGGGATCGAGGTGTGCGTGCGGAAGAACGGCATCGCGTACTTCGTGCAGTACGCCTCGAGCTCCTTGCAGTAGGCTTCGTGCTCGCGCGTGTACGCCTCGAGCAGCGACTTCGAAATCGTGACTTCGCGGGTGTCGCCGGTCTCGCAGTCGACCAGCGAGAGGTCACCGTGGAGGTTCGGCTCGGCTTCGCGTTTGTCGTAGACCTGGAGGACGAACGGCTCGAACTTGTTGTAGCGGAGCGTGTTGATGCCCTGCTCGAAGCCGTCGGGGTCATAGAAGTCGCTGATCACGACCGCGAGGCCGCGCCGCTTGTTCTGCGTGACGAACGTCTTCATGCACTCGGCGAGCTGGGTCTGTCCGCCGATGTCGCACTTTCGCAGGAAGTCGAACACGCGGAAGATGCGGTTCTTGCCGCGCGCGGGCGGAAGGCGGTCGAGGATCTTGTCCGCGAACGGGATGATCGCGACGCGATCGAGGTTCGCGAGGCCGACGTAGGTCAGCGCGGCGCCGACCTGCATCGCGTAGTGCAGCTTCGGCAGCGGTGTGCCGATCGACATCGAATCGGAGACGTCGACGAGGATGTAGATGTGGAGATCCTCTTCCTCCTCGAATAGCCGCAGCAGCAGCTTGTCGAGGCGGCCATAGAGGTTCCAGTCGATGTACCGGAAGTCGTCGCCGCGCTGGTACGTGCGGTGATCGGCGAACTCGATACCGGAGCCGACCTTGCGGGTACGGCGCTCGGCGCGCAGGTTTCCGGCGAACACCTTCCTCGACACCATGTGCAGGTGCTCGAGCGTCTTCAGGAACCGCTCGTCGAACAGCTCCGAGCGATCCGCGGCGCGGTTCTTCTTCGGCTCGTTCTGCGCGCTGCGACCGGTGACAGTCTTGAATGCGCCGCTGATGGCGGGGCCAACCATCAGACTTCTTTCGTCGCCTTGAGGATCTCGCCGATGATCGCGTCGGGCTTGATGCCTTCGGCTTCGCCTTCGAAGTTCATGATCAGGCGGTGGCGCAGGGCAGGGGGCGCGACGCCACGGATGTCATCGATCGACACCGCGTAGCGGCCCTGGAGCAGCGCGCGGATCTTCGCGGCGAGGATCACGGCCTGCAGTCCGCGCGGCGACGCGCCGTAGCGGAGGAACTGCTTGCTCATCGCCGTCGCTTCCGGATTCTCCGGATGCGTGGCGAGGACGACGCGCACGGCGTAGTCCTGGATCTGCCGGGCGAGCGGCACCTTCCGCACCAGCTCGCGCATCTCCATGATCCGCGACTTGTCGATCACGGCGCGCGGGTGCGGCACCTCATCGGTGGTGGTGCGGTCGAGGATCGTGTGGAGGTTGTCCTTGCTGGGATACTCGACGACGAGCTTGAAGAAGAAGCGGTCGAGCTGCGCCTCGGGCAGCGGGTAGGTGCCTTCCATCTCGAGTGGGTTCTGCGTGGCGAGCACGAAGAACGGCTTCTCGAGCTGGTAGGTCTGCTTCGCGACGGTGACCGAGCCCTCGCTCATCGCCTCGAGCAGTGCGGACTGCGTCTTCGGCGTGGCGCGGTTGATCTCGTCGGCGAGCACGATGTTCGCGAAGATCGGTCCCTTCTGGAACTCGAACACCTTCTGGCCGTTCTGCTCCGTGATCACGTTCGTGCCGACGATGTCGGCGGGCATGAGGTCGGGCGTGAACTGGACGCGCGAGAAGTTCGCGTGGATGGTGTCCGCGAGCGTGCGGACGAGCATCGTCTTGCCGAGGCCTGGGACGCCTTCGAGCAGCGCGTGACCACCGCCGAGGAGGCACGTCAGGACGCCTTCTACGATGGTCTCCTGCCCGACGATCATCTTTCCGATCTCTTCGCGCAGCTTGCGCAGGTCGTCCATGAACGAGGTGACGGTGCCTTCGACGTCGCGCGAGAGCGTGGCTTGAGTCATGGGGTGTCCTGGGTCGATGAGTCGCCGGTGCTCGGGTGAATCTTCGCGAAGTAGCGCTTCACGTAATACTTGTAGCTGGAGGGCATCTTCTCGTTGCGCATGACCTCCTCGACGATCTTCTCGTAGTCGGCGTAGACCTTCTTGTAGCTCGTCGACGCGAAGCCCTTCTGCGCGGCGGAGAGGATCGTCTGGCGGCGTGACGTGCCCTTGCCGCCCTGCTGACCCTGAAGGTCGTCGTCCTTCGTCTTGCCGGTCTTGCCGGTGGAATCACCGACGAGGTTGTCGTCGTGGCCGGTACCCCACGAGTCGCCGCCCTGACCCTGGCCCTGACCGCCGGGCTGCTGGCCCTGACCCTGACCCTTGCCCTGACCCTGCTGACCCTGGCCCGGCTTCCACGCCTGGCCGGAGCCCTTTTGACCTCGTGCGCGCTGCGCGAAGTCCTTGTTCTTGCCCTGCTTGCCGAATGGATCCTGCGGGCCCTTGCTGCCCTTCTGCTTCGCGCGGCGCATCGCCTCGCGGAGGTCGTCCATCTGCGATGACATCTTCTTCTGCGCGGCCTGCTTGCGCTGATCCTGATCGACGCGGCCAGTCTCGCGCGCGGCGTCCTTCAGCTTCTTCGACGCCTGCTTCTCGCGCTCCTGCTGCTCCTTGTCCTGCTCGTCCTTGGACTTGTTCGGATCCGGCTTCGGCTTCTCGAGGTTCTCGGCGGCCTTCTCCATGTCGCGCTGCAGGCGCTTCACCGCCTCGCGCTGCGCGGAGTCGTTCTTGTCCTGGTTGTCCTTGTCGAGCTTCTGCAGCTCGTCCTTCTTCTTCTGGAGCTGGCGCTCGGCGTCGAGCTTCTCCTTCTCGGTCTTCGCCTCTTCCTGCTTCTTCTGGAGGCGCTTGATCTCGTCCTGCAGCTTCTGCTGCTGCTGCTCCATCTTCTCCTGCTGCTGCTTGTCCTGCTGCTTCATCTGCGAGCTGACCTTCTCCATTTGCTTCTGGAGCTGCTCCTTCTCCTTCTCGGTCAGCGGCTTCTGATTCTTCAGCTCCTCGAGCTTCTTCTGTAGCTCCTGCTTCTCCTGCTCGGAGAGCTGCTTGTTCTCGAGCTGCTTCTTGAGCTCCTGCTTCTGCTCCTCGAGCTCGTTCTGCTTCTTCGCGGCGTCCTGCTGCTTCTGCTCGGCCTGTTCGAGCTGCTTCTTCAGCTCGTCGAGCTTCTTCTGGAGCTCCGCCTTCTCCTTCTCGCTGAGGTTCTTGTCCTTCAGCTTCTCCTCGAGCTCCTTGATCTGCTTCTCGAGGTCCTTCTGCATCTTCTCGAGAGCCTCTTGCTCCTTCTTCGCCTGCTCCATCTGCTTCTTGAGCTCGTCGAGCTGCTTCTGGATCTCCTGCTTCTCCTTCTCGGAGAGCTGCTTGTTCTCGAGCTGCTTCTCGAGCTTCTCGATCTCCTTCTTCATCTCCTCGGGGTCGAGGCGGTTCGCGAGCTTCTCGAGCTCTTCCTTCGCCTTCTCGAGATCGTTCTTCTGCAGCGCGTCGCCGAGGTCCTTCGTGGTCTGGTCCTTCGAGAGCTCCTTGCCCATCTCGGACATCTGCTTGTTCACTTCGGCCTGGTTCGGCTCGGCGTTCTTCGCGAGCGCTTCCTCGGCCTTCTTCAGCGCCTCGAGGAGCTGCTCCTTCGTGATCTTGCCTTCCTCGGCCTCCTTGAGCATCTGCTCGATCTTGTCGGCGAACTCCTCGAACTCGGGGACGTTGTCGCGCTTCGCGACCATGCGGAGCTGCTCGAGGATGCGCTCGACGTACGCGCGCTCGTCGGGATCGAGGAGGACCGAGTCCTCCTTGTGGTACCGCGTGTCCTTGAGATCGACGACCGTGAACTCGAGCGGCCCGAGCTTCTGCTCTCCGATGATCACGTAGAGCACGCTGTCGCCGATCGGCGCGTCGTCGGGGACGCGGATCGTGATCCCCGCGGCCGTCCAGTTGAGGACCGTCATCGGCCGCGCCTTGTCGGATGGACCGAGGAGCACACTGCCGTCCGAGGGCACGAACCGACCGGCGTCGTGGGCCTCGGAGGGCTTGAGGCCCGTCATCAGGTTGTCGCCGCGGATCAGCGTGATCTCGCCGGGGCGAGCGTGGTCCGGGTCAGCCTTGTAGAGGTGCGGCGAGTAGTCCTCGCGCGGGATCATGAGGCCGGCGGCGAGCGCCGACACGACCACGAACACGGCGGCGGCGCGCAGATCCTTCGGCTCGGTGTACGGCGCGGCCGCGGTGATGTCGGCGCGGGGCACGGCGCGAACGCCGTCCTTGATCGCGGCGACCATGAGGTCCTCGGTCTCGTCGGCGCCTTCTGCGTTCGCGGAGCCGAGCGTGCGCTTGAACGCGATCGCCGTCGACAGTCGGTCGGAGAGGCCCGACGCGCGGTCGATCCGGCGAGCGACGGCTTCGTCGTCGATCGGCCGCAGCGCGCCGATCACGGCGCCGACCAGGACGATGCCCGCGCAGCCGATGAGGAGACCGACGCCTGTCCATGTGGACACGGCATCGATTCGCATGGCGAACACGGTGGCGAGCGCGGCAGCAGAGGCAAGGATCAGCGCGGTGGTGGCTCCCTCGAGCGCCCACTGCCTGCGGATCCGCCCCCGCGCCTGACCGATGAGGCGCTGGATGGACGACGTATCAGTAGCTTGCACGATGGCTCCTACGCGACTGGACCCCGTCGGGCCCGAATCTGCCTTCCAACGATCGAGGATAGCACCAACATTCCACGCGCCACCCCGACATCGGGTCTATCCGGCGCTGCGACTCGTGGGACACCGCGGCCGGATTTCCGTTGCCCTGACACGACGATCCAAGGCGAACCTACACGTCGGTGTCGCCTGGCCGATCGACCTTCGCACCGCCATTCGGCGGCGCTGCGCGGCCCGGCTTGCCGGGCCTTGCATCGGTCAGAGCGTGAAGCCGGCGAGCGAGAACTTGTTGCTCGCCGTGTTGAGCACTTCGAACGTGTCGCGGCCGCGCTGCGTGGGCAGCATCGAGCGAATTCCGGTGATGCGGCCGGCCTCGGTCACGACGAAGTAGCGGCGGCCGAGCGGCGCCCGCGTGCGGTCGTTGATGTACTTGTTGAACTCGACGTTGTCGGTCTTGTTCAGCGAGGTCTTCTGCTCTGGCAGCCAGGCCCAGATCTCGCCGCCGGACCAGAAGTTCTCGCCGCGCCAGTAGAGCTGCCACGCGATCAGCCGGTCGGCATCCACGGAGCGCACGGGTGGGCGCGTGCGCGGGCGCTTGCCCTTGCCCTTCTCGATCAGCGCATCGAGCTTCTGCCGCTCGCCCTTCGCGAGCTTGATCGTGACGGAGTGATCGCCGATGTCCGTCGCGGTACCGACGAGTACGAGCTCGGTCTCGGTGATGCGCTCGTCCTCGGGCTTGTGCAGCTCGATCTCGATCGACATCGGCTGACCTTCGTGCAGGGTCTCCGGGATCATCGTGTCGAACGTCCACTCGTCCTCGATGTCCTTCCAGTCATCGCGAAGCTGGTTCGCGCTGAAGTAGACGAGCTTCTGGCCGTAGATCGCGCGCTGCTTGTAGTACTCGCGCACCGCGGTGCGCATGCCCCAGTGCTCACCGGCGATCGGCATGTACACCTGGAGCGCCCACACGCAGATCGCGAGGCCGGCGACGGCGACGAGGATCACGCCCGCGCGCGCGAACCGGGTCGCCATCACCGGGATCACGAGCGCCGCGAAGATGCCGAGCGCGAACACGCCGTCCGACACATCGATCGACCACGGCTCACCGTTGGGCCACGGGCGGTCGTAGCGGAACACGAACATCTCGATCCACCGCTCGGGCTCGTGCATGAGGTCGCGGCACAGCAGCAGCACGATGCCGACGCTGAGCCCGGCGAGTAGCGGGTGCAGCCTGTACTTCTTGCTCCAGATGTCCTCGAGCAGGAACGCGACGAGGATCGCGAGCGGCGGGATCGCGGGGAGGATGTAGTGGTGGAACTTCGTCTGCACGAGGCAGAACAGCGAGAACGCGCAGATCGCCCACAGTCCGACCATGAACCGCACGCGGCCCTCGCGCGTGTCCTGGCGCGCGCGGAGGAACGTGCACGCGAGCGCAGCGGGCAGGAGCGCGGCCCACAGCCACATGCCGTGGCCGATCTGATCGGTGTAGTACTCGAACGTGCCGGGCGAGTTGTCGACGCCGACTGCCGCGCGGTTCAGCACGTGGGTGAACACGTACTCGTCGATGAAGCGCAGGCCGTCCTTGAGGAACATCGCGACGTGCCAGGGCACGAACGTCACGAGCATCATGATGATGCCGCGCTTGATCTCGAAACCGCCGTCCCACAGCATGCGCCAGCGGCCGAGGATGATGACGTGGAGCGTGCCGACGATGCCGACGACGGTGAGGCCGGGCGGGCCCTTCGCGAGGACGCTGACGCCGAGCAGCGAGTAGCAGCCGATCAGATAGACCTGCCGCATCGTCGTGAGCGGCTTCATCACGAACAGCTTCTCGGCGACCTCGCCGGTCCACTCCCAGGCAACGCCGAGACGGCCCTTGTCGTGCTGGCCCTTACCGACGACGAGCATGCTCGGGAACACGAGGATCGCGCGCACGATGTAGCGATCGAGCGCATGCTTGTCCCACACCTCGAGCGTTCCGTCGGTGGACCAGCCGAACAGGAGGCGAATGAAGCCGATGATGCCGCGTGCCGGTGCGCGGGCAGGGCGCTCGGGCATCGGCTCGTTCTTGATCGTCGCGATCGCACCGCCGATCAGCACGAAGGGAAGGCGGAGGATCAGCCAGCCGGTGCGCGACATCGCGCCGAGGCCGAGCACCATGATCAGCGGCAGCCACAGTGCGGGGCTCGGCATCCGGCCGCGCACCGCGAGCTGCGGTGACATGATGAAGTAGAACGCGTAGTACGCGGCCTGGATCAGAATGATGCCGCCGGCGATCGCGAGCACCACGTGTCGCGCGTCGAACGCGATCTGTCTCCTGCCCAGCCGCATCCGCCACATCGGGAGGATCGGTCGTTCCCCGTCCTCGACGGCCATCGTGAACAGCGAGAGCGCGCCGATCGTGCAGGCGACCATCGGCATGTCGGGGATCGCGTTGCGCGCGATCATGAAGAAGATCGGTGTCGTTCCGACGGTGAGGAACGCGAGCCACGCCATTCGTCGGCTGACGAGGCGCGCGAGCATCCACCACAGCAGCGTCAACCCGCTGATCGCCGCGAGGATGAACGGCAAGCGGATGCCGATCATCACGCGCACCGAGTCGGTCATCTCGCCGGAGTAACCGCCGTTCTCGCCGACGCCCATGAGGCGCATGCCGCTCGCCATCATCCAGAACTGGAGGACGGGCTTCGATCGGAACCCTTCGTTGTCCTTCGGGTCGCCGCTCATGGTGCCGCGCCACTCGGTGTGCACCCAGTCGTTGTTCTCGAGCATCTCGCGGGCGACTTCGCCGTAGTGCGTCTCCCACGGATCGACGAGCGAGTAGCGCCAGATGCCGGGGATGTAGACCGCGGCGGCGATCAGCACGACGAACATCAGCTCGAAGGCAAGCGGGCGGCGGCGTGGCGACACCACGTCAGCGGGCGCGAGCTCGGCGGACATCGCTCGCGAACCTATCATGGAGACCGGGGCGAGGATGCTAAGGTCCCGCCGTGTCGCGCTTCCCGGAAGTCTCGACGGCTGGCGCGCGTGTGCCGGCCTCGATCTTCGCGCGCCTCCGCGAGCACCTCGCACGCTATCCGGGCGACGTGATCCCGCTGCAGATCGGCGACACCCACCTGCCTCCGCCGGCGAACCTCGCCGAGATCGAGTGGGCGGGGATGTCGCCCGCCGACCTCTACGCCTACGGCAGCCCGAACGGCTGGGCTCCGCTCGTCGATGCGCTCGCCGACAAGGCGCGTGCGCAGAACGCGATCGAGATCACATCGGCCGGCGTCCAGGTGGCGTGCGGCGCGACCCACGCGCTGTCGTGCGCGGTGCAGGCGCTGTGCGATCCGGGGGACGAGCTGATCCTGCTGACACCGCACTGGCCGCTGATCCGCGGCATGGCCCTCGGGTTCGGCGTGGTGCCGATCGAGGTCACGCTCGCCGAGCTCGCGGGCGCGATCACCCCGAAGACCTCGGCGATCTACCTCGCGACGCCGAACAATCCCGACGGCGTGATGCTGTCGGAAGCGGAGCTCGCGGGGATCGTGGAGCTCGCGGCCTGCCACGATCTATGGCTGCTCTCCGACGAGGTCTACGAGGACTACGGATACGACGCGAAGCACGTCTCGATCGCGTCGCTGCCCGGTGCGTTCGCGCGGACGGTGACCGTGTTCTCGTTCGCGAAGAGCTACGCGCAGGCGGGCCTGCGGGTCGGGTACGCGCTCGGCCCCGAGCCCGTGATCTCGACGCTGCGGAAGCTCGTCAATCACTCGGTCTACAACGTGCCGGTCGCGATGCAGCGTGCCGCGCTCGGCGCGCTCACGAACGGCGCCCCGTTCCTCACCTCCGCCCGCGCGAGCTACATCGCCGCGCGCGACCGTGCGCGTGCACGTCTGACCGCACCCGCTGCGTCGCCGCCCGGGGGCGCGTACCTGTGGGTCGACTTCCGGCGGTGGACCGCCGTCGAC
>JACCRC010000413.1 GCA_013813765.1 Deltaproteobacteria bacterium
GGATGCGCTCGCAGCCCTTTCCGCCGGCGCAGCCGGGATTGCCCGGAAACAGGATCGTGGCGGCGTCGGGGTCACCGCAGCGCAGGTGGGCCGGGCAGGCAGTACCGTCGGCCTTTCCGAGGCCTTCGGTCGCGTCTTGCGGACCGTCGAGCTCATCATCCGGGACGTCGGCACAGCCGCCGATGAGCAGCGCGAGAATCAGGAGCCGTTGCACCCGGCCTCGAGGTGCAGCCGCAGTGCCGTGGTCCTGCCGATGCGGTCCGCGTAGTTGCAATTGCGGTGGCCACTCAGGTGGCCGGTACTGCCGGGGCTAACAGGATCTGGAGTCCCCGGTCGGCTGCTGCTCGGCAGGCTGTCGAGGCGCGCGGACCATCACGGCGACGGCGTCGGCGAGGGCGCCTTCGTACGCGAGCGCGGGCCGAGCACCTGTAGCAGACGGCGGTACGAGTTCTGCGTCGGCTCGCCACCCTCGCAGTTGCGTGCCTTGCCCTCGCCGCACCGCACGTCCTTGTCGGTGAACGTCCGCGCCCCGCAGCGCGGGAGGTACGTCATCACGTCGTTGCAGCTGTACCCGTGATCGAGCCCGTACGCGTGCGCGACCTCCATGCCGATCGTCTCGCACACGTTGCGCACGTCGTTACCGAGCTGCGCACTGAACGCGAACACCACGGGCTTCGCGATCACACCGCCATTGAACGGCGCGAGCCCTCCGACGCGCCGATCCTTGACGCCAAGATCCTTGGGCTTGCCACCGACCGCGACCAGCACGAAGTCATCGGCGGTCGGCGGTTCGTCGGAGACGACCACGTCGAACGGCTCGAACAGCTTGCGCACGCACGCCAGCACCTGCTTCCAGCCCTTGTCGGTGCCATTCCAGCCGGGCAACTTCACCGGCTGATCGGCAGCGACGGGCGCCTGCGTGGCGGTGGCCCCGCGCGCAGCCTTGGCGCGAACGCTCGCGACCGCGCTGGAGATGCCCTTGGAAGAATCGTCACGCCCGGCGCGGAGCTCGATCGGCCGTCGGGCGAGATAGATCACGCGGGCCGGCGCCCCCGGCTCCACCTTCACGATCCGCTCGAAGTCGCCGGTGTCGGGCAGTCCCCATTCGCCGGTCTCGACCCGCTTGATCATCACCAGGCCAAACACGACGCCTGCGAACGCGATTCCCAGCGCCAGGGTGACGATGATCGCGAGCTTCCGCCCTAAGCTCCGGCGGGCTGGTGGCGGTGGTGGTGGCGCAGCGCGGCGCGCGTCCTTCAGGCGTGGATCACCCATGTTCTGCCCACTATGACGTGGGTAGCCGGTGAATGAGCACGATGGAGTCCAACATGGAACATGGTTTCCCGCTGCTTGAATCGCTTCAGTGTCGCGCTTCCTCGATCACCGTGCGCACGTCCCACAGCTCCGGGAAGAACACGTGCGACACGATCTTCTCGAGGTACGCGACGCCCGCGGTGCCGCCGGTGCCGCGCTTGTTGCCGATCACGCGCGAGACGACCTTGACGTGACGGTGGCGCCATAGCGCATACGCCTCGTCGATATCGAGGAGCTTCTCCGCCATCTCGTACGCGTTCCAGTAGATGACTGGCTCGGCGTAGACCTTCTTCAACGAGGCGACGATCTCGGGATGCGGCTCGTGGGGCTTGGTGACGTCGCGCTCGAGGACCTCGCGCGGGATCGACATGCCACTGCGCGCCAGGAAGTGGAGGTACTCGTCATACAAGGTCGGCGCCTCGAACACCGCCTGCACGGCCGCGAGCACCGGCGGATCGTGGTTGAACACCGCGAGCATCCGCGGGTCCTTGTTGCCGAGGATGAACTCGATCATCCGGTTCTGGTACGACTGGATGCCGCTCGCGGGCCCTAGCACGTGACGGAACTGGACGTACTCGCTGGGCGTGAGCGTGGCGAGCACGCTCCACTGGTTCATCAGCTGGGTCTGGATGTGCGAGACGCGCGCGAGGATCTTGCAACATGCCCGCGCGTCCATGCGCTGCAGCGCGACGATCGCGCCCTTCAGCTCGTGAAGCACCAGCTTGAACCACAGCTCCGACGTCTGGTGCTGCACGATGAACAGCAGCTCGTCGTGGTGCGGAGGTGACGCGAGCGGGCGCTGCGCAGACAGCAGCTGCTCGAGTCTCAGGTACGTCGTGTAGTCGAGCTTGCCCGCCAGATCGGTTTGAAGATCCGCGGTGGAGTCGTCCTGCGAGCCGCTCATGGATGCGCCTAATAGCACGCTCCCAACGGGTCGGGCGCGCCACGTCCGAGGACGCGGCAGCGCTCGCTCCGTCTTTTTGCTAGTTGCAGGCGGCGGCCGACTGCTTCACAGCGTCGGTGGCCGACTTACACGCGGTGCCGAGTGCGGCGCGGCCTTCGGCCGGCACGCTCGCCCACGCCGCCGACGTCTGCTCGTACGACTGCTTGAGCGCGTCGCGCGACGCCTGCGGGAGCTTCTCGCACTTCGACAGCGCCTCGATCGCGGCCTTGTACTCGGCGCACTCCGGCGGGAGATCACCACCGCCCGCGGCGGGAGCCGCGGGGGCAGTCGCAACGCCCCAGTCGCAATCGGGGTTCTGCTTCGCCATGTCCCTGATGGCGCTGCGGCAGCCCTCGGGCATCGACTTCTTCATCTCCGCATCCTTCACGTCCTCCTTCCACGACTTGCGCATCATGTCCGCCATCTTCGTGAGTTGCCCGCCGCCCTTGCTGTCGCCGATCTTCTTCGCGCAGGCGTCCATCCGGGTCAGGTACTCGTCGCACTCGGGAACGCCGAGGCTGTCGCCGCTACCGCCGCCGTCCTTCTTCTTGCAGGCAGAGAGCGACGCAGCGAGCAGGACCACCAACACCATTGTCTTGAGATTCTTCATTGCGCAGATGCAAACACACGTCCGCGCCGGATGCCAACAACGCCACGAGCTTTTCCCAGGCTACGACGGGGTCTCGCAGACGTCGAAAAAGTCCGCCACCCGCGTTGCGAGCTCGCATGGTCGTTCGAGGCTGAGGTCGTGCCCCGCGCCCGCGATGATCTGAAAGGTGGCGTTCGGCAGCGCGCGCGCCAGCTGCTCGATCGTGCGAGCAACGACCGCAGCGAGCCGCCATCGCGTCGCGCTTGTTCGAGTCAAGCACCGCCCGATGGCTCGAGCCTCGCACGCGATCAAGGCGTGACGTGCGGCGAGTCAATCGCGAAACGCAACATCAGCACGGGTGTCCGTGCCGCGATGTCGCCGCTGAGTGGCATGACGCAAGCTCGTAGCGCCATGGCTACTCGAGTTGCCGGCGAATCGTTCCGTAAGCCAGCGAACGATCGTCGGGCGTGAGGGCACACATGGTGCAGGCCGGCACGAAACCCTATGCGCTCCGTCTTCACTTCGATCCTGTTCGCACCGATTGCCCTCCTGGGCTGCACCTCCTCCGCCGACGACGCTGAAGATCCCGAGGACGAGGCCTTCACGGTCGACGGCAAGTCCGACTCCGGGATCGCCGACGGCTCTCCGGATGCGTGCTCCGTCCTGAAGCTCGCGAACCTCGCCAGCAAGGACACGCTCGACTTCGACGTCAAGCTGACCAGCCGCGCGGCGGCCAATATCGTCGCGTTCCGTCGCGGCGCGGATGCTCTTCCCGAGACCGAGGACGATGGCTGGTTCGCCACGCTGAAGCGGCTCGACGACATCAAGCACATCGGCAAGGCCAGCTTCACGCGGATGCTCGCGTATGCGTCGGCGCACCCCGAGTACGCGTGCGGTCCCGTGGCGGTCCAGCTCCTCGCGTTCAACGACTTCCACGGCAATCTGAAGCCGCCGAGTGGGTCGTCGGGCAAGATCGTCACCGGGCCCGATCCACTCGTCAACTTCGTCGACGCCGGTGGTGTGGAGTACATGGCCACTCACCTCGCGCAGCTCGCCGCGACCAATCCACACACGACCATCGTGGCCGCCGGCGATCTGATCGGCGCGACGCCGCTGCTGTCTGCGGCGTTTCACGACGAGCCGTCGATCGAGTCGATGAACCTGCTCGGCCTCGCCGTGTCGTCGGTCGGTAACCACGAGTTCGACAAGGGCCCCGAAGAGCTCCTCCGCATGCAATCCGGCGGATGCCATCCGGTCGATGGTTGTCGCGACGGTGATGGCTTCAACGGCGCGAGCTTCCCGTTCCTCGGCGCGAATGTCATCGACACCGCGACCAACGACAGATTCCTGCCGCCCTACACGATCCGTCACTACGGCAATGCGCGCGTCGCCTTCATCGGGTTGACCCTCGAAGGAACGCCGCTCGTCACGACCGCCGCTGGCGTCGCGGGCCTGGTGTTCCACGACGAGGCAGACACGATCAACAGCCTCGTCCCCGAGCTCAAAGGGCAGGGAGTCGAGAGCATCGTCGTGCTCCTCCACGAGGGTGGCAAGCAGACCGGGCTCTACAACGAGTGCACGGCTGCGTCGGGCGCGATCCTCGAGATCGCCGCCCGCCTCGACCCTGCGATCGAGGTCCTGGTCACCGGCCACACGCACAATGCCTACAACTGCACGGTCAATGGACGCCTGATCACGAGCGCGGCGCACGCCGGCCGGATCATCACCGACATCGATCTCACGATCGACGAGCTCACCGGCAAGATCACGAGCAAGACCGCGACGAACGTGATCGTCACCCGCACGGTCCCGAAGCACGTCGCGCAGACGACCCTGATCACGCGCTACGAGACCCTCATCGCGCCGATTGCCAACCGCGTCGTCGGCACCGTCAACGGTGACCTCGTGCGCGTCGCGGATGCGGACGGCGAGACCACGATGGGTGCCGTGATCGCCGATGCCCAGCTCGATGGCACGCGCGCAGCCGGTGCGGTTGCCGCGTTCATGAATCCCGGTGGCGTTCGCGCCGACATCCTGGCCGCCACGATCTCCGGTGGTGAAGCAGCAGGTCAGATCACCTACGGCGAGGCGTTCGCGGTGCAGCCGTTCTCGAACCTGCTCGTCACCCTCGATGTGACCGGCGCCGAGCTCGACACCCTGCTCGAACAGCAGTGGTCGATGGTCGGCGGCGTCCTCAAGGTCAACATGCTCTCGGTCTCTGCGGGCTTCCAGTACTCGTGGAATGCCTCGGCGGCGATCGGTAGCCGCGTCGACCCCTCCTCGATCAAGATCGGTGGCGTGACGGTCGTCCCGACGATGACGTACCGGATCACGGTCAACGCCTTCCTCGCGGACGGTGGCGATGGCTTTGCCGTTCTCAAGCTCGGTACCAATCGCGCCACGGGTTCGATCGATGTCGATGCGCTCGAGCGCTACCTCACGTCGCAGTCGCCGCTGGCCGTGCCGACGCTCAATCGCGTCACGATGACGCCCTAGCTCGCTCTACGGCCGCCGGACCGCGCGACCGCGGCGCGTTCGCGGGTAAGATGGCAGCCTGATGAACTCCACGACCCTCCTGACCACGATCGTCCTGGCCCTCTGCGTCTCCGCCTGTTCCAAGAAGGAGGACAAGGGCGACCCGACCTCGAGCGGGGCCTCGGCCTCGCCCTCGCCCTCGACCCCCGGTGCCACCCCCGTGGCGGGCACACCGGCGGCGGCCGGCGAGGACAGCGTCGTCGCGTTTGCGCGTACGCTCGACGAGGACAAGGTCAAGAAGATCCTCGTCTACGAACAGGAGATGGTCCAGCACGTCGACCTGCTCGTGGGCGCGGCCGGGGCGATGGCGTCGGGCGGCACGAAGGCGATCTCACGCGACGAGCGCTACAAGAAGCTCGGCGACCTGACTACCGCGGCGATCGCGAAGGCGGGCATCACGCAGCAAGACGTCGGGAGCTTCACGCAGCTCACCTCGGAGCTCTGGGCCAAGGAGATGGCCCTCGGGGGCTACCGCCAGAAGATCGCGGACAACGCGCCGAAGGCGGAGAAGTGGAAGGCGATCGAAGCCGAGGCCGAAAAGCTCGAGGGCGGCAGGCGGTTCCAGTTCCTGCAGGACCGCAACGCCGACCGACCGATGGGGGATGAGGAGGTCAAGATCTACCAGGCCCAGCTCGCCGAGCTCGACGAAGATCGCAAGGCGTTCGCGGCGAAGTACGGCGCCCCCACGCTCGCGCTGCTCGACAAGTACCGCGAGCCGTTCGTGGCGATCCGCGAGAAGCAGATGGCCGCGATGATGGGCAAGTAACGAATCGCCGTAGTGGCAACAACGTCCGAGCGATCACGAGCCATCGCGGGGGTGTGACTTGATATCGTGGAGCCGGTGACCCCCGACGACATGCGGGCCGAGCTGGCCCGGTCCGCGGCCGCGACCGGGGAGCACCCGCTGCGGTTACCGCTGGCGCTCCGCGCGAGCCTCGTCGTCGCAGGGTTGCAGGTGTCGGAGGTCGCGACCGACTATCTGTCTGCCGGTCAGCGCACGCTCGACGCCGAGCTCGTGCTGCGATTCCAATGAGTGCGCAGCTGGTCTTGATCTGCGGCGGGCGAGGCACGCGCTGGCCAGGACGCCAGCCGGGTGTGCCCAAGTCGATGGTCGAGCTCGCGGGCGAGCCGATCGTGGCGCGACTGTGGCGACAGCTGCGCGCGCTGCACACGAGTAGCGCGCCGCCGATCGTCGTGGTGGCAGCGGGCGATGTCATGGTGCCCGCGTTCGTGACGGAAACGATTCCGTCGGCGATCGTCGTGACGCAGTCCAGGCCCGACGGCGTCGCAAACGCGGTGCGGCTCGCGCTCCCTCACCTGAGCGGCCCCGCGCTCGTCGTGCTCGGCGACATCGTGCTCGACGGCGAGCTCTCCGCTCCGCCTCCTTCTCCCCCCGCGGTGGTGATCTGGCCCGAAGCGCCACCCGCGGCGACGGTGCGCAACTTCGGCGTACGGATCGATCGCGACGGTGCCGCCGCGGCCGTGTTCGAGAAGCCCACCGACACGACGGGACTGCTGTGCGGTCTCGGGCTGTACTGGCTGACGCCGGAGGTGATCGATCGATTTGGCGCGGCGCCCGTGAACCCGTCGACCGGCGAGCGCGAGATCACGGCCGCGCTCGGCTTCGCGATGCAGACGACACGCTTTGGCGTGTGGCACTTCGCCGGGCGCTACTTCAACCTCAACACCGCAGCGGACTTCGACGAGGCCGAGCGGATCCTGCAGGGCACGTGACGATGCGACGGCCGCTGTACGTCTACTACTATCCGGCGCACCATCGCTCCGACAGCGGCTGGTTCGAATGGGATCTGGTTCGCGCGGCCAGGCCGTGGTTCGAGGGCCACGCGAAACCGGATGTCCCGCTGTGGGGCGAGCTCGACGACTCGTTGCCCAGCACGATCATCCGCCAGTCGCATGCCGCCGCCGCCGCGGGGATCGATGGCTTCGTGTTCGACACCTGGTGGCGGCCCGACGGCGCGACGCTGTACGGCGAGACGTTGCGCGATGCCGTGCTGCCGTCGGACGCCGACCTTCCTGCGGGATTCCGGTTCGGCATCATGTGGTGTCCCGTGTGGCCTCGCGTGGCGCTGCCGGTCGGGATGGACGATCCGTCGACCGCGCATGGAACCGATCGCCTGTTTCGATTTTGCGCGAAGGACCTGCTCGCGCTGCTCGACCACGTGCTGCCGTACCTCTCGCATCCGCGCGCGATCGTCGTCGACGGCCGTCCCTTGCTGGCCGTGTTCCACGCGTGGCGCCTCGCGGCCGCGCTCGGAGCCGGCGCGGCGCAGGCGATCGCGGAGCTGCGCGAGCATGCGTCACGTCGCGGGCTCCCGGGCCTGTATCTGGTCGGCTGCATCAACGGACCCGACGACGTGGCCGCACTGTCCTCGATAGGGCTCGATGCGCTGACGTCGTACGTCTGGTGGCCCGAGTGGAATGGCCCACCGCGCCAGGACTATGGCGCGCTCGCCACCGCACGCCGTTCCGACTGGGGGCGGGTCGCCGCGCAGCTGTCGATTCCGTACCTGCCCTCGGTCGCCGCCGGATGGGACGCGACGCCGCGCGGCACGCGTGACTGGGACGGAACGCGGATCGGATTTCCGTGGACGCCGATCGTCGAAGGTGCGACGCCGGATGCCGTCGCCGCGGCGGTGGCCAGCGCGTTCGAGTTCCTCGACGAGCGTGGCGCGGCGCCCGACCACCCGGTCCTGATCGCATCGTGGAACGAGTGGAGCGAATCACACCGGCTCGAGCCGTGCGTGCGCTGGGGCGATGGCTACCTGCGCGCGCTCGCGGCGCTCGACCGCGCGCGCTAACGCAGCGACACGACGAACGGCGACGGGTCGCGGCGGGCGAGCACGTGGTGGGTGGTCGGCGCGCGTTCGTCGAGCAGCGGCTCGACGTGGAGATCGAAGCCTTCGGGCCGAAGATCGAACACGACGAAGCCCTGCGCGCGGAGCTCGGCGAACACCTCCGCCGACGAGGAACCCTGCGCCACGAGCTGCTCGGCATGCAGCTCGATCAGGAGCGAGGGATCGCAGCCTGCGAGGAGTGCGCGACCGCCGCGGAGCACCGCCAGCTCCAGCCCTTCGGTATCGATCTTGAGAAATCGCACCGCGCGCGGACCGAGCTCGTCGAGCGTCGTCACCGGGACGTCGGTCACGTGGCCGGTGCCGAGCACCAGCGAGTGCAACATCGAGTCGGTGCCCGCGTACAGCGGCGCCCGACCGGCGCGCTCGCCCACCGCCGCTTCGACAACGCGTGCACGATCACCGTGCCCGGCTGCGAGCACCGCGTCGCGAGCTCGGGCGGCGCTCGGCCCGTACGGCTCGAACGCCACCACCTGCCCGCGTTCACCGACGAGCGAACCGAGCAACAGCGTCCAGGTTCCGACGTGCGCGCCGACATCGACGACGAAGTCTCCCGGACGAACGAGCGCCATCGCAAGGCCCGACAGGTGAGGCTCCCAGGCGCGCAGCCGGATCATCACGATGGACGTCCAGTCTCCGAGATCGACGCGGACCGTACCGCCGGGGACCGAGAGCGCGAGCCCGCGCCCGGCGAGTGACCGGCATAGCGCTTCGAGATCGGGCTCGGGCGCGCCTGCCACGTACAGGTCTTCGATCGCGCGGATCAGCGACGGATCGTCGAGAGCCGAGAGCCACGCGAAGTCGGTCATTGCGGCCGAGTCAATTGTAGCGCTCGCCTCACGTGGGAACGCTGCGGCGAGATGCTCTATCCTGCGATCGTGATCCGGGCACTCCTCATCCTCTGCTGCGCATGCACCGCGCCGGTGGGAACGTCGCCGGCCGCCCCGCCGAAGGTCGTGCCGGTTGCCCCGCCGCCCGAGGCGTTCGTCGCGACGCCGGTTGCGTACGCAGCGCCGATCGAGACCACCGTGAAGCGGTACTGCCCGACCGCGACCGCGCCGCCGCTGGCGCTCGCGGGACGGGGAAAGAGCTACGACTTCTCCCCGATCCCGATCGATTCGCGCCTCGGCTATACCGCCACGACGCAGCCGCGCGCGAGCTACGCGCGCGATCCCGAGGCGATCCGGTCGGCGATCGCCCAGCAGACCTCGCGACTGGCCGACTGCATCCGAGTGGCGCGCGGCAAGCTGCGGGTGCGCTCGACGCGCGACATCCTCGACGTGTTCGTCGAGCTCGAGGTCGATCCGTTTGGAGCGATCAGCGACGTCAAGGTCGAGGCGCCGCCGCAGTTCGAGGCGTGCCTCCAGGCCACGCTCCTGGCCGTGCGCGTTCCGCGCCAGGCGCCTCGGACCACGCACGCGAGCATCCGGCTCGATTTCTCGAGCATGAGCAGCGCGACACCGCTCAAGGTGCTGCCCGCGGCGCCGCCCGCTGCATCCGAGCGCGGACATTGCTTCCTCGCAACCGATCCGCTGCCGGTCGACGAACCGGCGTTGACACCCGTCGTGATCGACTTCGATCCTGCGCCGGCACCTCGCCGCTTGCGCCGGTGGCCGTCCCGGTGCGCCCGGCACGATGTCGACAAGGCGCAGATCCGCCGCGCCGTGATGGCGGTGCACGGCGATCTGCGGTCGTGTTACCTCGGTGCGCTCGCACGCCAGCCGGACCTGGAGGGCACGCTCGCGACGCAGTTCGTGGTGGGAGCGCTTGGCGCGTTCACGCAGATCACGGTCTCGGGTGTGGGCGACGCCGCGTTGCACGCGTGCATCACCGACACGCTCGCTTCGACGGCCGCCGCATCGCAGCCCGAGGGTCCGGTCGCGGTGAGCTTGCCGTTCACGCTCGAGCGCTCGCTCACCGGCTGGGATCGCGAGGCGGTCGCGGCAGAGCTCGCGGAACGCGCACGCACGGCGACGACCGCCGATGCGAGCTGTCGCGCGCGGGCGGCGCTGGTCGGGGCGTACCTCGGGATCGAGCCCGGCGGGACGCAAGCGATCTCGATCCCGATCGATCCGCGGGCGATGCTGGCGCTCGACTCGCTCGCCGCGTTCATCGCGGCGAATCCGAATGCGTCGCTCGCCGGGTGCATCGACGAGCTCGCGCCGGTCCTGGTGCGCCTCGGTCAGGTTCCGATGAAGAGCGATGACTCTCAGCAGCTGCAGTGGGGCCGGGGCAGGGGACTGCGCGAGGCGATCGACCGCAGCCAGCAGATCGTGGAGCTGTTGCCGCGGGTCGAGCGTTCGCTGCTGCCGTTCATCGCAGACGGCCTCGCGATCCTCGACGATCACGAAGCTGCGCTCGGTGCCTACGTTCGCCTCCTCTCGCTGGGCGACGACGATCCGGCGAACGTGACGCACGCGGCCGACGGCTACGCGCGCGTCACGCGCAACCGCGACGACGGGCTATTGTGGGACGACTGCTCTCGCTGACAGCACGTATTTGCACACCGTGCGGGCGCCTTGTCGTAGGTTCTCTCCCATGTTGCGCCGCGCGCTGTTGTCGTTGCCGCTGCTCGTCGCCTGTAGCGATCCGCCGCGCGCGATCGTGGATCCGGATGCGCCAGCGAGCCCCGACGCCGCGGTCGATGCCGCGCACCCGCCGGACTGCGCGCCGCTCGGCGAGTGCAACTGGCTCGATGGCTATCAGCGCCGCATCGTCGGCTCGCTCTCGGGCGAGCAGGACATCGCGCCGGGCCTGCGCCTCTCGCACCGTGCGAGCGTGGCCGAGCGCGACGCGACCCGGGTGTTCTTGACCGACGAGCTGACCGCGCTGGGGCTCACGCCGCGCCGCCACAACTACAACACCGGCATCTACACGGGCTCGAACGTGCTGGCGACGCTCGACGCGACCTCCGGCAGCGGCGGCGCGATCATCGTGGGCGCGCACTTCGACAGCGTGCCCGCGGGACCGGGCGCGGCCGACAACGCGACCGGCGTCGCGATGGTGCTCGCCGCCGCCCGCTACCTGCGTACGGTGCCGCAGCGGCAGCACCCGGTGATCTTCGCGATGTTCGATCAGGAAGAGCTCGGGCTCATCGGCAGCCGGCAGTACGTGCGCACGCTCATGGGCACGGACGTGATGGGCGTGCACGTGTTCGACATGCTGAGCTTCGACGGCGACGGCGACAAAGCGGTCGAGCTGTGGTCACCGACTCCGGCGCTGCAGGCGGTCTACCAGACCCACGGCGCGGCGGCGGGAATGCCGATCTCCGCGGTCTCGTTCCAGTCGAGCGATCATCAAGCGTTCCTCGAGGCGGGCTTTCGCGCCACCGGCGTCGGCGAGGAGTTCGTCGCGATGGATCACACGCCGCACTACCACAAGGCGACCGATACGTTCGAGAACGTCTCGTTCGATCACCTCGCGCGCGTGACGCACCTCATGCTCGCCGTGCTCGACGCTGAAGTCCGGACGCCGTAGCGCGCGCGATGCGCTTCATCATCCTGATCGCGATTGTCGGCTGCAGCCGCAGCGAATCGCCGCCGCCGTCGCCGTCGCCTTCTGCCGCGCCAGGCCTCGAGCTCCCGCGTGCCGACGCTGCCGCTGCTGTTCCGCTCGGCAAGGCGAACCCGGTCGCGGTCGTCGTCGTTGGGCCGAAGGGCGAGCTCGCGATCGGTCCCTGGG
>JACCRC010000419.1 GCA_013813765.1 Deltaproteobacteria bacterium
GTGCCCGGGCGGCCCCACGCTTGCTCGGGCGCGCTGATCGCGAACGCCTCGCCCTGCCCCGCCGCCGTCTTCCACCGCAGGCTGTGATAGCCGGTCTCTCCGTCGAGCGAGATGCTCGCGCGACGAATGCAGTGCGCGATGCCAGCCGGATGCGCGTGTGCGGTCGCGGGTAGATCGAACAGTCGACCATTCGCACGCACGGTGCGGCCGCTCTCGGTCTGGATCTCGGCCTCCCACTCCGCATCGGCGCCGGCGGGCACCGAGAACGGAACCTCGAGGTGGCCGTTCCAGCCGACCACGACGGGCGGAACGATCTGCCGCCAGATCTCGCGCTCGAGCACGCCGATCGCACTGGCGGCGTCGTCCATTCGCTCGAGCTTGATCCCGAGGTCGGGTGCGAGCGCGCGCAGCACGGCGAACACCGACTCGTCGCTCGCCGACGTCGGCTCGCCCTTCCAGCTGGAGTAGTCGGCGTCGAGGCCGACGGCCTTCGCGAGCTGGCGCAGTGCGCTCATGTCAGCCGACGAGCTTGAGCCACCAGCCCGGCATGAGACCGAGCTCGAGGACCAGCAGCGGGCAGAACGCGATGACGAACAACAGACCACCCGACCTCGTCGGTGCGAACGGCTGGCTCGCCTCCTTGAAGTACATCGCGGTCACGATGCGCAGATAGTAGTAGATGCTGATCGCCGAGTTGACGACGCCGATGATGACCAGCCAGATCAGCTGACCGTCATGGACCTCCATCGCCGACTTGAAGATGTAGAACTTCGCGAAGAAGCCACCGGTCGGCGGCATTCCACCGAACGAGAGCAACAGCACGACCATCGCGAGCGCGACCGCCGGATGCTGGGCACCGAGGCCGGCCCAGTCGTCGACGAGCAGGCGCTCGCGACCCTTGCTGCCGACGTACGCCACGATCGCGAACGCGCCCATCGTGGTGAAGCTGTACGCGATCAGGTAGTAGACGATCGCGCCATTCGCCGTGGTCGAGCCCAGGCCGAGCGCGCAGATTCCGACGAGCAGCACGCCCGCGTGCGAGATCGACGAGTACGCGAGCATGCGCTTGATGTTGTCCTGGCGCACCGCGGAGATATTTCCGATCGTGATCGTGATCGCCGCGATCACCACCATCGGGCTCGCCCAGCCGAGCGAACCGAACGGGATGAGGTCGCCGCCGAGCGCGAGACCGAACACGCGGATCATCGCGGCGATGGCCGCGGCCTTCACCGCAGCCGCCATGAACGCGGTCACCGGCGTGGGAGCGCCCTCGTACGCATCGGGCGCCCACATGTGGAACGGAACGGCCGCGACCTTGAAGCCGAACGCGACGACGAGCAGGAACGAGCCCGCGATCACGAGACCGGGGTTATTGGTCTGCGCGAGCGCCGTCTGCATCTTCACGAGGCTGCTCGTGCCGGCGGCGCCGTAGAGCAGCGCCATGCCGTACATGAGGAAGCCGGTCGCGAACGCGCCGATCAGGAAGTACTTCATCGCGGCTTCGTTGCCGCGACGAGAGCGACGGCGCATCGCGCACATCACGTAGACGCCGATCGACATCGTCTCGATGCCGAGGAAGATCGTCACGAGGTTCGCCGCGTGCGCGAGCATCACCATGCCCGAACACGACAGGAGCATCACCCCGTAGTACTCGCCCATCTGCCAGTCGTGCTCCTTCTGGTGAGCAGGCGACATCAGCGCCGCGAACGCGGTGACGACGCTGAACAGCGCGGTCAGCACGTACGACGTCTTGTCGGCGAGCAGCATCTCGCCGAGCAGCGGGATGCGGGCGTTGCCGATCTGGCGGTACAGGATCACCGACGCGATCGCGGCGGCGAGCGCGCCCGCGACCGTCAGGCCGACGAGCGCCGAGCGATCCTTGCCCTTGTAGAACGCCTCGGCGAGCACCAGCAGCATGCCGACGACCGCGAGGATCAGGTACGGAGCGATGTACCCGAGGTCCGCAGGATTGAAGCTGAAGTTCACTTGGCACCTCCAAGCGCCTTGCCAACGCCCTCGGCGCCCTTCGCGGCAGCGTCGAGGTTCTTCTGGATCTGGGCGTCGGCCTTCGGCAGCGAGCCGTAGATGTGCGCGGGACCATCGGGCTCCGCGACGCGGTTGCCGAAGTCACGGATGAACTTCTGCACGCTCGGCTCCATCACCACGAGCAGCGGGCGCGGGAACATGCCGAGCAAGAAGATGCCGATCACGAGCGGCACGAACGTCAGCATCTCGCGGCCGTTCAAATCCTTGAGAGAGCCGTTGCGCGCCTTGTCGAGCTTCCCGAAGAACACCTTCTGGAACATGTACAGGAGGTAAATCGCGCCGAAGATCACGCCGGTCGCGGCGAGCGCACCGAGCAGGCGCGGCGCCGGGAGGAAGTTCGGGGCGGCCGCCGGGAACGTGTCGCCGGCGTTGAACGTGCCGAAGATCGTCAAGAACTCGCCCACGAAGCCCGACAGCGCCGGAAGCCCCGCCGAGCCCATCACGATGATCAGGTAGATGCCCGCGAACACCGGCATCTGCTTCCAGATCCCGCCGTACTCCGCGAGCCGGCGCGTGTGGCGGCGCTCGTAAAGCACGCCGATGCCGAGGAACAGACCGCTCGTGGTGAGTCCGTGCGACAGCATCGCGTAGATCGATCCACTGATGCCGTACGCGGTGAGCGCGAAGATGCCGAGCGCGCAGAACCCCATGTGACTGACCGACGAGTACGCGACCAGCTTCTTGACGTCATCCTGAGCGAACGCGACGAACGCTCCATAGATGATGCCGACCACCGCGAGGATCGCGATCACCGGCGCCCACGTGACGGCGCCGTGCGGGAACAGCGGCATCGCGAAGCGCAGGAAGCCGTAGATGCCGAACTTCAGCAGCACGCCGGCGAGGATCACGGAGCCCGCGGTGGGCGCCTCGACGTGCGCGTCGGGCAACCACGTGTGGAGCGGGAACAGTGGGACCTTGATCGCGAACGCGAGCGCGAACGCGGCGAAGCACCAGTTCTGCGCGCCGTACGGCAGCGAGACCTGCATCAGCTTCTCGAGGTCGGTCGTGTATGTGCCGGTGACGTTCGCGTACTGGACGTACACGTAGAAGATCGCGACGAGCATCAGCAGCGAGCCGACCATCGTGTAGATCACGAACTTGATCGACGCGTAGAGCCGGCGCTGACCGCCCCAGATGCCGATCAGCAGGTACATCGGGATCAGCATGACTTCCCAGAACACGTAGAACAGGAAGACATCCAGGGAGACGAACGCGCCGAGCATGCCGGCCTCGAGGACGAGCACCGCGCAGATGAACTCGCGCGTGTGCTTCTCGATCTGCTTCGCCGTTCCGAGCAGCGTGAGCGGCACGAGGAACGTGGTCAGCAGGACGAGGAAGATGCTGATGCCATCGATGCCGGTCTTGAAGTGCGCACCGAGGATCGGGATCCACTCGACATCGAACACGAGCTGGAAGCCGTCGGCCTTCGGGTTGAAGTACCGCAGGCACAGCAGCGAGACGAGGAACGTGATGACGGTGACCGTCAGGCCGATGCCACGGTGGAGCGTGGACTCGGTCTTCGGCGTGCACATCACGAGGATCGCACCGAGC
>JACCRC010000431.1 GCA_013813765.1 Deltaproteobacteria bacterium
CGGCGACGACCTGACCGTCGGCGGCCGGTGCGCCCGTGCCCTTGGGCAGGCTCGGGATGAGCCGGCCGTAGGTCTTGGAGACCGCCTGGCCGTAGACCTTTCCGATCTTGCTGTAAGCCTTCCCGACGAAGCAGCCGGAAGCGAGCACCAGCACGAGGGTCATCACGGTGAACGATCGCGTCCTCATGCATGGGAGCACGAGCAAGGCGTGTTCCAGCGGTAACCGTGCGGATCTGCGTGGGTGCTCGACTGGCCGGCAACTGCCGGCGCCGGCTCACCAGCCTTCGTCGTTGCCGGGCGTGATCGGCGGGACGTTGATCACCGCGGCGCTGGCGTGCGCGGGATCGTTCTGCTCGTCCATCAGGCGCGCGCCCTCCATGAGGAGGTGCGTGGTCGAGACCGAGACGCGATCCGCGCCTTCGACGAGGCACGCCGTGAACTCGAACTCGCCGGCGCCCCAGGTCAGGAGGTAGTAGACGCACTCGGCATCGACGGGCTCCTCGGCGTCATCGAGCCGCGCGTGAACGACCTTGCCCTCGCGCACGAGGATCTGCGCCGACGGTCCGTTCGGAGCACGAAGCTGGAGCAGGCCGGTCTTGCGCTCCATCTCGATCAGCACGAGCAGCGACGACAGGCCGACGTGCGAGAGATCGCCGCGCAGGCTGGAGCCGCCGAGCTGCTCGCGGGTCTCCTGCACCGTGGCCTGCGTGCGCCGCAGCGTCTTCGCGACGCGCAGGTCGAGCTCCTCGAAGCGGAACGGCTTCGTCACGTAGTCATCGGCGCCGAGCCGGAAGCCGCGGATGCGATCGTCCTCGGACGAGAGGGCGGTCAGGAAGATCACGGGCAGCAACGCGAGCTCGCTGTGCGAGCGGAGCTGACGGACGAGCGACCACCCGTCCATCCTCGGCATCATCACGTCGGTGATCAGGAGATCCGGCGTGCGGGCGCGGGCTCGCGCGAGCGCGTCCTCGCCGTCGACGGCGGTCTCGACGCTGTAGCCTCGCTTCTCGAGCACGGTCGCGACCATGCGGAGAATCCAGGCATCGTCGTCGGCGACGAGTACGTGCGGTGCCATCGAAGCGTACAAGGTAGCGGATCGATCCGAGGATACGCAACCCGCGCAGTTTCTATGGGGAAACGGCTGGCGGCGAACCGGCCTTGGGGGCGGGGAGCGCCTCGCGCACGGAAGTGATGGTCCATACATCGCGCTCGCGACGGGCAAGGCGGCCATCGGCGAGCGCGACCGTGGCGCGTCCGGCCTTGTCGACGACCACGCCGACGGCTTTCGCGCCCGCTGTCTCGGCGATCGGCTCGCGGGTGAGCTTCGTTCCGGCGAGCGTGACGAGCTCGAGCCCGGTGCGCGTCGAACCGACCGCGACAAGTGCGACGCCGGTGCCGGCTTCCGCGACCTGGATCGTCAGCCCGGCGGGCCAGCTCGTGGTGGCGTTGGTCTTCAGGTCCACGGCACCGCGATCGATCAGCACCCACCGCTCGGAGACGAGCCGCGTGATGCGGCGTGGCGCACGGGCGAGGGGCTTGAATGCGGCTCCCTCGAGGCGCAGGAGTCCCCCAGCGGTCTGGATCACGACGCCGGCCTCGCCGCTGCCGATCGCGAGCACCAGGGCGGGCGCGACCGCGAGCTTCGCGGGCTCCCCACCGGCGCTGCGATCGAGCGCGAACACCTGACGCCCGACGGCGGCGACCGCCCGCCGCCCCCCGCTCATCACGGCCTTTCCCTTCTGCACCAGCCGGATCGCCGACCAGCCGTTGTCGGCGAGCCGATAGACGACGCCGTCGCCGAACGCGACGACACTCTGGCCCGCGCGGCCGGCGATGACGAGGGTGTCGGCCGTGGTGATCGGCTGGCTACGCACCCACTCGCCGCTGCTCACGGGCGCATAGACCTGGCCATCGGGGCCGAGCGCGATCGCCTTGCGCGCATCATCAGCCTCACCAGGTGCGAGCGCGACGAGGGCAGGTCCGGCGAGAACCGCACCGCCGTGGAGCGATAGCGCGAGGACCGCGAGCGCGCGGATCACTTCTTGTCGGGGACCTTCATGAAGTCACACTTCTTGAGCTCGTCGAGCGTCTTGGCCGCGACCGCGCAGTCGACGGCCTTCCTCGAGGACCCGCCGCGGCAGCGCCGGACCTCGCCCTGCATCTCGGTGCCGTCGTTCAGGTGCTCGGTGCCGAGCAGCGTCTGCATGTTCGCGAGCGCCTTCTGGCACGACTCCTCGCTCGGCTTGTTGCACGCGGTGCCCGCGAACAGCGCAACGATCATTGCAAGGCCGAGGCGCGTTGTGACCTTCTTCATGACCATTCCTTCGTTGACGACTTTACCAGCAAGCGCGCACTTTCGAGATCCTGGCCGGTGTCGATCTCGCGCCACTGACCATCGATCAGGATGGGATCGATCCGGATGCCTCCATCGATCATGGTCTGCCACAGATCGGTCTGGTAGGCGTTTCTGTACGTAGCGGCGCGCATGAACGGCTCGTGCTCGCGGCCCGCGTAGCGCAGCTGCAGCTGATCGAACGTGTTTGCCACGCTCGCGACGCCGCGCTCGCCGAGCCGCGCGAGGCCGATGTACTCGCCGATCGCCTCGGTCGGAGGGAGTGCCTTCTTACCGACGCGCGCGACCGAGCCGTCGGGCATGAGGTCGGAGACCTCGCCTTCCTCGAGCGGGTGCTCGGTGCGGCCCTCGTAGTTCGTCCGGAACTCGCGATCGATCACGAGCCCGATCTCGGCGGTCGACGCGGCCGCGGCCGCGGCCACCGCGGGCGTGAAGATGATGTCGGAGTACGTCAGGTACGTGGGCCGGTCGAGGAACTTACGCGCGCACGCCATCGAGAGCAGCACGTTGTTGGTCTGCCACTCGGGATTGTCGACGAACGTGACCTTCGGGACGAGCGAGCGGATGAACGTCTCGAGCACGTCGCCGCGGTACCCGCGGATCACGACGAGCTCGTCGACACCCGCTGCCGACAGTGCCTCCCACACCCAGCCAAGGATCGGCTTGTCCCCGACCGGCACCATGCACTTCGGGACCTCGTCGGTGTGCGTGCCGAGCCGCTTGCCGCGACCGGCCGCGATCAGGATGGCGCGGGTGATCTTCATGATGATGGTTGCGTAGTGTGACCGAACCGGCCGAGGCGAAACAGGATCGCCGCGAGTGTCTTCGCGAAGTAGAGCGCGTTCACGCCCGCGTACGCCCAGAAGAAGATGTCGATGCGGTTCGCGAGCGCGCAGATCCAGAGGTACTGCGGGTAGTGCACGACGATCCGCGCGAGGAACTCGATCCCGGAGAGGACCATGCCGATCGGTCCCTTGCGCCCGCCGACCTCGGCCGGCTGACCATCTTCGGTCGGCGGTTTCGCACCGTACTCCGGCCGCCGCATGAACGACGTCAGCGAGAGTCCGGCGGCCAGACAGAACAGTCCGCCGAGCCCGACGAAGAGCAGGCGCACGTCGCCGCCGCTGTCCTGCCACACCCGCACCGTGACGGCGCCGAGCAGTAGCATGGCCTTCAGCTCGTCCATCAGGAAGTCGAGCAGGTGGCCGAGCGGCGACGCGATCTTGCGGAGGCGCGCGAGCATGCCGTCGGCGCAATCGAGGACGAACGAGAATTCGAACACCAGCGCCGCGGCGACGAGCCACCAGTAGCCGGGCAGGAAGATGAACATCGCGCAGGCGCCCGCCGCGACCACCGCCGACAGGAACGTCACCTGGTTCGGCGTGATCGGGGTGTTCCGCAGGAGCCAGACGACCACCGCTGCCGGGGGGCGGGCGACCCACTCGGTGAACCAGTTGATGTCGCGCTTCTTCTTCGAAGCCCGATAGATCTCGGCGACCGACGGCATGCGCGCCGCGACCTTATCAGCTCGCTGACACCCCCGCGAGATCGCGAGATCGTGCGATGCTGCGCCGCATGCGTGGAGCAATGGTGTGGCTCGCAATGGCAGTGCTGTGTTCGTCGGCGTACGCGCAGGACGGTGATCCACCGCCTGCGCCAGCTGGGGATCCGGCGGCGACGGCGCCACCGCCGGACGCGACGGCACCGGCACCGGCAGATCCATCACCGGAGCCGGCACCGCCGACGCCGCAGCTCGACGGACCCAAGCCGTTCGATCCGGACGCGCCGCCGCCGAGTGGCTGGCGCCTGATGATCTCGGACCTGACCCTCCTCCGCGTGAACCCGATCGGGCTCGAGACGCGCGCGCGGTTCGGCCTGCAGAAGCGCCTCTACTACTCGGAGAAGGCGATCACGAAGACGAACTTCATGTTCCTCGGGCTGTTCCCGAAGCTCAATCCGGCAAGCGCGAGCCTCGGCGTCGGCGGCGAGCTGCAACCGGCCAGCATCTTCAACCTGCGCGCGTTCGGTGAGATCCAGCAGTACTTCGGCACGTTCGGATATCTCCAGTCGTTCACGTCTGCCGACGCGAACTTCTCCGACCAGCGGAACAAGGATCTGCGCGATGACCCGACGCTGAAGCCGCAGGCGACGAAGATCCTCCACGCCTCGATCCAGCCGCTGCTCCAGCTCAAGGTCGGAAAGATCGCGGTGCGCGCCCTGTTCCAGCTCGACTACTGGAACCTCGACATTCGCGACGGTGACGTCACCGCGTACGAGCCCACGTTCGACACGCTCCTGCCGCAGAACGGCTGGACGTTCTCGACCGACACCGACGTCCTCTACACCGGCAAGAAGGGCCTCGCGATCGGCCTGCGCCACACGTTCGTGAAGCCGCTCTACAAGGCGAAGCACTTCACCAACCAGGCGGCGTTCGACGCATATGATAACGAGAACAGCCACCAGCGGCTCGGCCTGTTCGGCGCGTACACGCTGCGCGACACCGGCCCGTCGAAGTTCAACAAGCCGACGCTGATCCTGATCCTGTCCTGGTACCTCTCGCACAAGTACCGCACCGGCGAGCCCGGTACGCTCGATCCGGGGCACACCGCCGACGACTACGTCTCGCGCGCGGTGCCCTACGTGATCGCAGGCTTCGCGTTCGAGACCGACTTCCTGGCCGTCCGTCCCTGATGTTCGGTCGTCAGGTGAGCTTGTTCGTCGACTCGCGTGCCGGGTCGCGAGGCTTCGGCCCGACGATCAGGTAGGTCGTCATCAGGCCCTTGCCCTTGATCTCGATCTGCGGCCGCTGCTCGAGCTCGAACTCGTCGCGCAGCTTCATGTACGTCGCCTCGGTGACGTGAATCCGCCCGGGGACGCCGCTGGACTCCATGCGGCTCGCGGTGTTCACCGTGTCGCCCCACAGGTCGTAGATGAACTTCTTCTCGCCGATCACGCCGGCGACGACCGAGCCCGACGCGATGCCGATCCGCAACAGCAGCTCGGAGCTGGTCTTGTCCGCGTACGCCTTGATCGCTGCGTTCATGTCGAGCGCCATGTGGGCCATCGCGCTCGCGTGATTCGCGATCGGCTGCGGGATGCCGGCGACGACCATGTACGCGTCGCCGATCGTCTTGATCTTCTCGAGCCCGTGCTTCTCCGCGAGCCGGTCGAACGACGAGAACAGATCGTTCAGCATCGTCACGAGCTCCTCGGGCGTCGTGCGGGACGACATCGCCGTGAAGCCCACGATGTCGGCGAACAGCACGCTGACCGCGTCGAACCGGTCGACGATCAGGTTCTCGCCGGTCTTCAGTCGGTCGGCGATCGGTCCGGGCAGCACGTTCAGGAGCAGTCGCTCGGAGGTCGCCTTCTCCGCGGTGAGCTCCTTCGTGCGCTGGGTGACGAGCTCCTCGAGGTTCTCGTTGTGCTCCTGGATCGTCGAGGCCATCGTGTTGAAGTTCTCGCCGAGCTGGCCGACCTCGTCCTTCGTGAAGACGCGGGTGCGCGCCGAGAAGTCCTTGTCGGCGAACCGCTTCACCGTGTTCGTCAGCGCGAGGATCGAGCGCGTCAGCACGGTGCCCATCGCGATCGACACGATCAGCGCGAGCGCGATCATCGCGAGCGAGATCTTGATCGCGAGGCCCCCGGCGGCATCGAGCGCGGTGCGCATGTTCTTGTCGGTGATGTCGACGCCCAGCACGCCGAGGCACCGGCCCTTCGCGTCGCGCAGTGGCACGCCGTCGAGACCGGCGATCGGTGCATAGGACGACACCGAGTTCACGTTGAACACCGGATCGTGGACGAACTCGCTCTCCATGTACGGCGCGCACTCGACGAGCGCCTTCTTGAGGACCGGCACCTCCGAGACGTCGTACGTCTTGTTGAAGTGCGAGATATCCTCGGTCTCGCCGGGCACGCCTGACGCCGCCTTCGCGACCAGCTGGAGCACGTCGGCATCGACCACGAACTTCGGGTTGTTCGGGTCATCCGTCGGCGTCAGCACGTACGCGTAGCGGATGAGCTCCGGTTCCGCGGACCGGATCACGCGGAGCTCGTCGTAGATCCGCTTGTACTCGTCGCTACGCTCGGCAGCGGTGACCGCGGCGGCGTCCAGCTCGCCCAGCTTGCCCAGCAGGGTGCGGTAGGAGGGGAGGTCGATGGTGTGCGAGCCGACGTGGGACAGATCGCGCAACCTGTCGCGCAAGTCGGACTCCAGCTGCCGCTCGACGAAGCGATAGAGGAACAGGGCCAGCAATATCGACACGAGGGAGCTGACCCCGAAGAAGGCGAAGGTGATCTTTCGGCGAAGACGCACGAACCCCAGCGGACGGTATCACCGACGGCGCTGGTTTCGCTTGCAGCTGTCCGGGTCCCTGGATAGGGTGCCGCCGGGGTTAGTTCTTTCAACAATTCAAGACCTGGGGTTTTAGGATGCCTGAGCACACGATCCCCGAGTCCCTCATCGATCAGATCCGAACGGGCAAGGCTGCCCTGGTCGTCGGTGCGGGCATCGGAGTCCCTTCCTGGAAGCAACTGCTGGAGCGCCTCACGAAGGCGCTCGAGACACGTGGTCGCGAAGGCGACGACGTCGCGACAAAGGACCTCGAGAAGCTCCTGCACAAGGGCAGCTTGGTCCGCGCGGTGGGCTTCCTCGCTCGCGCACTCGGCGAGGAGACCTGCGACAAGATCGTCGAGGAGATGTGGGCCGCGCCTGCCGAGGTGCCGCCGCTGCCGAAGGCGCTCGCGTCGCTGCCGTTCCGCCACATCTGGACCACGTTCCCCGGCGACGTCCTCGAGCACGCGCTCGACACGCAATCGCCCGCCGAGTGGCCCTCCGCGCGCGTCGTGACCTACCAGGAGCTCGGCGAGCTCTCTCCGCGCCGCCGCACGCTGGTCAAGATGCTCGGCAACTTCGACACCTATGTCGTCACGCCGAACTCGGTGCGCCGCGCGCTGTCGCGCGCCGTCGATCTCAAGGACTACGCACGCAAGCTCTACGTCGAGGGCTCGCTCGTGTTCGTCGGGTTCCGCTACGGCGACCCCGATCTCTCCGCGCTGCTCGATCGCGTGTTCGGCATGTTCGAGCCGCCGCGCGGCACGCACTACTTCCTGGGCGCCGGCGTCGGCCCCGTCACGGTCGACGAGCTGATGGCCGATCACCTCATCGAGGTGGTGAACCTGGCCGGCCGCGGCGGTGACGAGGTCGCCGAGCGCAGCGTGCTCGAGTGGCTCGACTCCCTGCGCGAGACCTGCCGCACCGCGGGCGTGACGCTCTTGCAGGCGCGCCCGGATGCCGATGACGTCGAGGGCTGGATCGCGCTGCTCGGCGAGAGCGGCGACGAAGGTGCCGAGGCCCGCGACGCACTCGATCTGATCGAGCGCAAGTCCCGCGATGCGGGCGAGTGGGAGCAAGTGATCGAGGTGCTGCTCGGACGGATCGAGCACGCCGGCGATGGACCGGATCGCGCGCAGCTGCTCCGGCAGCTCGCCGAGGTCTACGAGACGGGCGTCGGCGATCTGCCGCGCGCGTTCGAGGCCGTGACCACCGCGTGTCAGGTCGATCCGGGCGACGACGAGTCCGCCGCGCTCGCCGAGAAGCTCGCCGCCGCGACCGGTGGCTGGGCCGACCTCGTGCAGGAGGGCTCCGCGATCGCGACCGACGCGCAGGACCCGAAGGTCGCGTCGAAGTGGTGGGCGCGCCTGGGCGGCTGGTACGCGCAGAAGCTCGACCGCGTGGACTACGCGCTGCCGTCGCTGCGCCGCGCCCTCGAGCTCGATCCCACGAACGGCATCGCCTACAAGGCGCAGGCCGAGGCGTACCGCAAGCAGCAGAAGTGGGCGGACCTCGCCGACACGCTGCGCGCGCACTCCGAGATCGAAGGCAACACCGAGGCGAAGGTCGACCTCCTGCTCGGCCTCGGTGACCTCCTCGAGAGCCAGCTCGCGCAGACCGCGAAGGCCACCGAGGTGTATCAGCAGGCCGCGGATCTCGACGCGTCGTCGGATGACGCGCTCGCCGCACTCGAGCGTCTGTACCGCCGCGACGAGCGGTGGGCGAACCTCGCGAAGGTGCTCGAGCGCCGCGCCGAGATCGCCGAGGAGACCGGTGACAAAGGGCGCTCGGCGGCACTGCGCCGCGAGCTCGGCACGATGCGCGCGGAGAAGCTCGGTGACCTCGAGGGCGCGATCCAGCGCTACGAGGCCGCCGTCGCCGCGAATGGTAGCGATGCGACCGCACTGAAGTCGCTCGTCGACCTCTACGACAAGACGGGCCGCACCGACGACTACCTCCGCACGATGGAGCGCCTCGCTTCGGTCGCGCCCGAGGGCGAGAAGCTCGCGACGCTGCGCAAGCTCGCCGCGGAGCTCGAGGATCGCGATCAGGCTCGTGCCGCGAGCGCGTACGAGAAGCTGCTGCAGGCCGATCCCAACGCGGACGACGCCTATCGCGGCCTGGAGCGCGTGCTCGAGGCGCGCGAGGAGTGGCACCCGCTCGTCAGTCTCTATGCGCGCCACATCTCGGCCGCGAAGACGCCGGCCCAGCGTGTCGAGCTCTACCTCGCCGCGGCGAAGATCCACGAGACCAAGCTCGAGGATCACATCAAGGCGATCGAGAGCCTCCTGAACGTGATCGCGATCGAGGACACGAACCGCACGGCGCTCCAGGTGCTTCCGCGCCTGTACGTCAAGACCGAGACGTTCGATCGCGCCGTCGATATCCTCGTGAAGCACGCGGCGCTCGAAGGTGACCGCGGCTCCCCGCTATACGCCGAGGCCGGCAAGATCGCCTTCGAGCAGCTGCTCGACCCCGAGGTCGCGCAGCGCCACTACGACAAGGCGCTGTCGGTCGATTCCGAGAGCTTCGCTGCGCTGAAGGGCCTTGCGGCCGTGCACGAGCAGCGCGCGAACGTCGGCCAGGCCGTGGAGCTCCTGCTCCGCGCCGAGGCCGCGTCGGGCAACCGCGTCGAGCGCGTCGAGCTCCTGTGGCACGCCGCCGGGCTCGCCGACACGAAGCTCAACGACAAGCCGCGCGCACTCGAGCTGTACGAGCGCGTGCTGAAGCTCGAGCCGGATCACGTGCAGGCCGGCCAGGCCGTCGCCGATCAGCTCGTCGCCGCGAAGCGGTGGGACGATGCGCTCGGCGTTCTGGAGATGCTGGCGCGTCAGGCCGAGGGCCTCGACAAGCAGGAGCGCAGCCGCCGCGAGGCGCAGCTCGGCCGTGCCTACGAGGCACTGCATCGTCCGGAGAAGGCCGAGCGGCACTACCGCCGGTCGGTCGAGGCAAACTCCGACAACCTCGACGCCGCGATCGGTCTGTCGAGCGTGCTGATGCTCGAGGCCAAGGCCCAGGAGGGTACCGAGGCCGCGACCGCGAAGTGGATCGAGATCGACAAGCGCTACCGCGAGATCCTCGCGCGTCACCGCACGTCGCTCTCCGATACCCAGGTCGCGGACATCTGGTACCGGCTCGGCGTCACCTCGCGTGCGCAGGGCGAGGACAAGAAGGCAGAAGCGAACTTCCGCCGCGCGCTCGAGAAGGAGCCGATGCACGAGCCCACGCTCGAGGCGATGGTCGAGCTCGGTGGTCAGCGCGGCGAGTGGAAGATGGTCGCCGACGCGAAGCGGTCGCAGATCGATGCGGTCGCGGCGACCGAGGGCACCGATGCCCGCCAGGCGAAGCTGTACGAGGAGATCGGCGACATCTACAGCGAGCGCATCAAGGACGCGAGCTCGGCGGTGGACGCGTATCAGGAGGGCGTCAAGCTCGCTCCGAACTCGCGCGTCCTGCTGCACAAGCTCCTCGAGGCGTACACCGAGCAGAAGAGCTGGAAGAAGGCGATCGACGCCCTCGACCACCTCTCGGCGCAGGAGACGACCGAGGACCGCCGCGCGCGGTTCCACTATACCGCCGCCGTGATCGCGCGCGACGAGCTGAAGGACACCGACCTCGCGGTCGATCGCTTCAACGCCGCGCTCGACGATGCGCCGTTCACCCCGAAGGCGTTCGACGCGATCGATGCACTGCTCACCGAGAAGAAGGACTGGAAGAACCTCGCGCGCGCGTATCGCCGCCAGCTGAAGCGCATGGGCGACGACGCGGCCCCCGACAAGATGCTCGAGCTGTGGACGCGCCTCGGCGATGTCTGCCTCGATCACCTCGGCGATGTGGAAGCGGCCACGGAGGCCTACCAGGTGGCGTGCGAGCTCGCGCCCGACGACGTCGCGCGCCACGAGCAGCTCGCGGACCTCTACCTCGAGGCAGGTGAGGCCCGCCGCGACGAGGCGATCGCCGAGCTGCAGTTCCTGCTCGGTCATGCCCCGGATCGCGTCGAGCTCTACAAGGCGCTCGCGAGCCTGTACCGGGCCGAGCACGAGCTCGACAAGGCGTTCTGCGTCGCGCAGGCGCTCGTGTTCCTCGGCGCTGCCTCGGACGAGGAGAAGGGCCTGTACCTTCGCCTTCGTCCCACGCAGTTCACGCCCGCACCGCGGCGCCTCACCGAGGAGCTGTGGCAGAAGTCGATCATCCACCCGAAGGAAGACCGCCACGTCGGCGCGATCTTCAGCTCCACGCTCGGTGCGCTCGCCGCGGGAACGGCACAGCCGATCACCGCGTTCGGGCTGTCCCCCGAGGGGCGCACGGATCTCGATCGCGACACGCGCGCGGTCAGCCGCATCGTCAAGTACGTCTCCGGCGTGCTGGCGATCGATCCGGCGCCGATGGTCTGGCTGCAGGAGCAGGGCGATGGCCTGCGCGTCGCCAACACCGTCGGCCTCGGTGCCGAGCGGCAGCGGCTAGTGCCGTCGCTGCTCGTCGGTGCTCCGCAGATCGGCAA
>JACCRC010000455.1 GCA_013813765.1 Deltaproteobacteria bacterium
ACAACCCAGCGCGGGATGGCGCCACTCTCGGCGCTGCTCGATCTCGAGGAGCCGGCGCCGTCGAGCACCGCGAAGGGCTTCCAGCCGCCCGTGCCCGCGCCGGCCCCTCACCAGCGGCCGACGATGATTCCGCAGCAGATACCGATCCAGCTGCAGACCCAGCAGCTTCCGACCACCATTCGGCAACCGGGCCCCATGCCGCAGCAGCAGCCGCTGCCCGAGTACCGCCCCGCGGTCGTCCTCGACGTCACGCCGCGCGGCCTCGGGATCGCGACGG
Organism: Deltaproteobacteria bacterium; assembly: GCA_013813765.1. Taxonomy (GTDB): domain Bacteria; phylum Myxococcota_A; class Polyangia; order Haliangiales; family Haliangiaceae; genus JABFXX01. The sequence continues at coordinate 278 of JACCRC010000455.1, forward strand.
TCGCCGGATTCTGCGAGGAGCTGATCCGCCGCAACTCGCGCCTTCCGGCGGAGATGGTGAAGCTCTTCACCACGTCGCGCGACAAGCAGGACGCCGTGCGGATCGTCGTGTGCCAGGGCGAATCACGCCGGCTCGACAACAACACCGTCATCGGCGACCTGCGCCTCGAGGGTCTTCCGGCGCGGCCGCGCGGCGAGACCTCGATCGAGGTGACGTTCCAGCTCGACGCGTCTGGGATCCTGCAGGTCAAGGCGCGCGACGCGCAGACCGGTCGCGAGCAGCGGGCTCGCCTCGATCTCGTCGGTGGAGTGCGCGAGCAGGATGTCGCCGCATCGCGCGAGCGCGTACAGCAACTACGGCGCTAGTAGATCGACTACTCGCCGCCGGCGTCGGGATCTTCGGCGCCCTTGCTCTTCTTCGCGGGCGCGCGCGTGTTGCCCTTCGGCGCGGGCTTCGCCTCGTCGTCGTCGCTGGCGAGCGCATCGGCCTTGTCCTTCGGCGCGCCGCCGCCACCGCCGGCAGCGGCCTCGTTGCCCGTGCACCAGGCGAGCTTGATCGCCTTCTTCTCCGCGAGCGTCTTCGAGTCGAGCACGGCGAGCTCACCGAGCCGCGGACCGCGCAGCATCACGAGGAAGTTCTTGCTGCCGGCGACCGCCGTCGCGCCCTGGAGGTGCGCGAAGTTCTTCTGGAGCGCGTCCTTGCACTTCGCGCCGACCTTGTCGTTCTCGTCCTTCCAGTACGCGTCGACCTCGTCGTTCTTGCACGGCGGCTTCGTGAGCTTGCGAACGAGCTTCGAGCGCGCACCATTCGCGGTCTCGTAGACCGTCACCGTCGAGAAGCCCTGCTCGGCGATCGCGACGCGGCCCTTGTCGAGCAGCGAGAACGATCCGCCGAACGTGGAGATCGGCTTGCCGTCCTTTGCACCGATCGCCTCGATGCCCCCCACCGGCGCGCCATCGGCAGCCTTGAACGCCCACACGCCGGCATAGGGGCCGGAGTCCATGCCCTCGACGAACACCATGTCGCCGACCCAGTGAACCGCGCCGGGATCGTTCGTGACGCCCTTGTCGCCGCGGATCGAGAAGCTCGACTCGTGCGCCTTCGACGACGCGTCGTAGACGTGAACGTCATCGCCGAACAGGATCGCGACCTTCGCACCCTCGGCGTTCCACGCCATGCGCGCGACCTTGCCCGCCGGCGCCTTCGCGTCCTTCGGGAGGCAGTAGCCGCGGGCGCAGCGATCGTCGATCAGGACCGAGATGCCGCGGCCGGGCAGCGGCGAGGCCGGAATGTACGTGAGACCGCCGCCAGCGAGGTCGACCTTCCAGCAGGCGACCGGACCGAGCAAGCGCGTCTCGTCGGTGTCGATAGCGCAGACCACGGCGTCGGCGCCGATCGCTGCGAGCTCGAGGCGCGGAGCGGTGTTCTCCTTGAGCGCCGTCGGCAGGCACGAGGAGCCGTCCGGCACGATGCCGTGCGCGGCGGCAAGACGCTTCTTGTCGCGGTCCTCCTCGGTCTCTGTCTGTTTCGGCGGATCGACCGGCTTCTTCTTCGTGGCCACCGGCTTCTTCGGGGGCGTCTTGCCACCTCCGCTGCAGGCAGCGAGGACAAACGGCAGGAACAACGGAGCGAGCAACCCTGGATGCCGAGCCATGTGCTTGTTTGTACGATCCCGACCCACCTGATACAAGGAGACGTGGCGCGCACCGCCGGGATCGAGAGGAACACGAAGGAGACGCAGATCCGTGTCGAGCTTGCTCTCGACGGGACTGGCGCTCGTTCGATCACCACGCCGCTGCCGTTCCTGACGCACATGCTCGACGCGTTCGCGCGCCACGGGGTGTTCGATCTGACGCTGAAGGCAGCGGGCGATATCGAGATCGATGGTCACCATACCGTCGAGGACACCGGGCTCGTGCTCGGCAACGCGTTCGAGCAGGCCCTCGGCGACCGCGCCGGCATCGTGCGGTACGGCTCCGCGACACTGCCCATGGACGAGGTGCTCGTGACGGTGGCGATCGACTTCTGCGGTCGCCCTGCGTTCGTGTGGAAGGTCATCGGGCTCGACGGCAAGTGGATCGGCGAGTTCGACTGCGAGCTGGCGAAGGAGTTCTTCGCCGCGTTTGCGACGCGCGCGCAGTGCAACCTGCACGTCAACCTCCACTACGGCGGCAACGCGCACCACACGATCGAGTGCATCTTCAAGGCGTTCGCCCGTGCCTGCGATGCGGCGACGCGGATCGATCCGCGCCTCGGGGGTGCGGTTCCGTCCACCAAGGGTACGCTGATCGCGTGATCGCGATCGTCGACGTCTGCTCGGGCAATCTGCGCTCCGTCGAGCGCGCGCTCGCGCAGGCCGGCGGTGACGTCATCGTCACGCGCGATCCGGAAGTCGTCCGCAAGGCCGACAAGATCGTCGTGCCGGGCCAGGGCGCGTTCGGCGTGTTCATGCGCGGCCTCGTCGAGCGCGGCCTCGGTGATTCGTTGCGGGAGGCGATCGCTAGCGGCAAGCCGTACCTCGGCATCTGCCTCGGTCTGCAGATCCTGTTCGACGAGAGCGAGGAGCAAGGTCCATGCGCGGGGCTCGGCGTGATCCGCGGCGTCGTCAGCCGGCTGCACCCGGGAGATCCGGCGCTCAAGGTCCCGCACATGGGCTGGAATCGGCTCGTGCAGCGAACGCGCGATCCGATGCTCGCGGGGCTCGATGACGATGCGCACGCGTACTTCGTGCACAGCTATCACGCGGTGCCCGTGGATCTGTCGCTGCGGATCGTGGAGGCCGCGCACGGCATCCCCATCACCGCGGCGATCCGCAAGGACAACCTGTTCGCCTGTCAGTTCCATCCCGAGAAGAGCCAGCACGTCGGGCTCCGGATCCTGCGCAACTTCGTCGAGGCCGCATGAAGTTCTTCCCCGCGATCGATCTCCTCGGTGGTCAGGCCGTACGCCTCGAGGAAGGCAAGCGAGACCGCGCGACCGTGTTCCATGCGGAGCCCGTGAAGCTCGTCGCAGCGCTCGCGCACGACGGAGCGGATCGCCTGCACGTCGTCGACCTCGATGGCGCGTTCGGCGAGCCGCGCCAGCTCGAGCTGGTACGCCAGATCGTCGCCGAATCGCCGATCCCGGTCGAGGTCGGTGGTGGCATCCGCGATCGCGCTGCGGTCGAGCTGATCCTCGACCTCGGGGCGGCGTTCGTCGTGCTCGGCACCGCCGCGGTGCGCACACCGGAGCTGGTCGAGGAGGTCTGCCTCGCGCATCCGGGCAGGATCATCGTCGCGGTCGACGCGCGCGACGGCATCGTCGCGGTCGATGGTTGGACGACGAGCGGCAACGTCACGGCACTCGAGCTCGGAGCGCGAGCGGCGGGATGGGGAGCGGCGGCGCTGCTCTACACCGACATCGCGCGCGATGGCTTGCGCCACGGTCCAAACGTGGCGCAGACCGCAGAGCTCACGCGCCATGTCCCGTGCGAGGTGATCGCGTCCGGAGGTGTCGGCGAGCTCGACGATCTCGTGCGGTTGCGCGACGCGGGCATTGCGGCCGTCGTCGTGGGCCGCGCGCTCTACGACAAGCGGTTCACGGTCTCCGAGGCAGCGCGCGTCGCGCACGGGCTCCCGAGGGTCTGATGCTCGCGCGCCGGATCATCCCGTGCCTCGACGTGAAGGAGGGCCGCGTCGTGAAGGGCATCAACTTCGTCGAGCTGCGCGACGCGGGCGATCCAGTCGAGCAGGCCGCCGCGTACGACGCGCAGGGCGCCGACGAGATCTGCTACCTCGACATCTCCGCATCACCCGAAGGGCGCTCGACGATCATCGATGTCGTGCGGCGCACCGCGAATCAGGTGTTCGCGCCGCTCACCGTCGGTGGTGGCGTGCGCTCGGTCGCGGATGCGGAGCGGTTGCTCGAGGCCGGAGCCGACAAGATCGCGGTCAACACCGCGGCGATTCGCGATCCCGCGCTGATCGCTGCGTGCGCGCAGCGCTTCGGGAGCCAGGCGATTGTCGTCGCGGTCGATGCGAAGCGCAAGGCCGGCGGAGGGTGGGAGATCTACAGCCACGGCGGTCGCACGCCGGAGGGCCTCGACGGTCTCGCGTGGTGCCGCGAGGTCGCGGACCGCGGTGCTGGAGAGCTGCTCGTGACGAGCATGGATCGCGACGGGACGGGTCAGGGCTACGACACCGAGCTCGTGCGCGCGGTCGCGACCGCCGTCACGATCCCAGTGATCGCATCGGGCGGGGTGGGCGAGCTCGCGCACCTCGCGAGCGGGCTCGAGGCCGGCGCCGACGCGGTCCTCGCGGCATCGATCTTTCACTTCGGCCAGCACACCATCGGCGAGGCCAAGGCGTTCCTCGCAGAGCGCGGGCTCGCGATCCGGATCTGAAACGTTGACAGTTCGATCCCGGCTGGCGAACGTAGCCCCGTGTCGATCGAGCCAGCGTACGACGGCCAGGGGCTGGTGCCGTGCGTCGTCCAGGATGCGACCGCCGGCACGGTGCTGATGGTCGCGTGGATGAACGCGGAGTCGCTGCGCCTCACGCGCGAGACCGGCATCGTTCACTTCTGGTCGCGCTCGCGGCAGGCCCTGTGGAAGAAGGGCGAGACGTCGGGCAACACGCTCGCGCTGGTCGAGCTGCGCGCCGATTGCGACGGCGACACGCTGCTCGCACGCGTCCGTCCGAACGGCCCCGCATGCCACACCGGCGCGACGACGTGCTTCTTCGAGACGGATGCCGGCGCCAAGGACGACGGCGTACCGGCGGCGGAAGGCGCGCAGGTTCTCGTGCGGCTCGCGCAGATCCTCGACGCACGGCGCGATGCCGCGACGCCGGAGAAGAGCTACACGCGCTCGTTGCTCGACGCTGGCATGCCGAAGATCCTCGCGAAGATCGCCGAGGAGAGCGGCGAGCTCGCGGCCGAGCTGCCGGCGGGGACCGACGAGCGTGTGGTCTCGGAGACCGCGGATCTGATCTTTCACGTGATGGTCGCGCTGACCTCGCGTCGGATCCCGATGGAACGCGTGTTCGCGGAGCTCGCGCGGCGGTTTGGAACCAGCGGTCACGTCGAGAAGGCCTCGCGTAAGTGAGCGAGCTGCTCGCACCGGGTGGGGGGCTCGCGCAGGCGATCCCTCACTACGAAGATCGCGCCGAGCAACGCGTGATGTCCGCGGCGGTCGCACGCGCGCTCGAGGATGCGCGGGCGCTGATCGTCGAGGCGGGCACGGGAACCGGCAAGACGCTCGCGTACCTGATCCCCGCGCTGCTTTCGGGCAAGCGCGTCGTGGTGTCGACGGGGACACGCACGCTGCAGGATCAGATCGCACGCCACGACGTGCCGCTTCTGCGCTCGCTCCTCTCGCAGCCGTTCTCCGCGGTGGTGCTGAAGGGCGTGGGCAACTACGTGTGCAAGCGCAAGCTCGCCGAGGCCAGCAGCCGGGCCACGCCGGATGTGTCCCTCGCGTCACTCGTCGACTGGGCCGAGCACACCGAGACCGGAGATCGATCCGAGGTCGAGTGGCTCGCCGAGGGTGCGCCGCTGTGGAACGAGGTCACGACCACACCGGATGCGCGGATCGGTCCGCGCTGCCCGTACTTCGAGCGCTGCTTCATCACGCAGGCGCGACGGATGGCGGAGCAGGCGCAGCTGATCCTCGTGAACCACCACCTGTACTTCGCGGATCGCTCGCTGCGCGCGGCGTATCCCGGCGCGCGCGTGCTGCCGGATCACGACGCGGTGATCTTCGACGAGGCGCACCAGCTCGAGGACGTCGCGACCGAGCACTTCGGCGCCCGGATCTCCACGATGAGGGTCGGCGAGCTCGTGCGCGATGCACACCTGACGCTCGCGCGGATGCCACTGTGGACCGGCCGCGCGGCGCCCCCGCGAGCCGAAGGCGAGCGCCAGATCCCCGTCGAGCGCGAAGCGCTCGACGTGATCGACACCGTCGAGCGCGCCGGCCTCGCGCTGTTCTCGCTGCTGCGCGTCGCGCTGGTCGCCGCGGACATGCAGGACGCGGGACGCGTGATCATCCCGCCGGGGATGTTCGATCACCCCGAGCGCCAGAAGGCGTGGTTCCGGCTCGACAGCGCACTCGAGGAGCTCGCACGCACGGCGGAGGCAGAGTCCGAGCCGTCGCCCGACGAGGAAGCGGATCCCGAGGCGGGGAGCCGCGCCGCGCTGACCGGACTCGCGAGACGCGCGCGCGCATTGCGCGATGACCTCGCGACGATCGCGGAGCAGCGGCAGCGCAGCCACGTGTACTGGGGCGAGGCGCGGCCGACGGGCACGTTCCTCAGTGCATCGCCGATCGACGTCGCGGATCTCGTGCGCCGGCACGTGGTGACCGCAGGCCCGACGCCGGTATTCACCTCGGCAACGCTCGCCGCCGGCGGGGCGCTGTCGTACACGCGCGCGCGGCTCGGGCTCGACGACGCCGAGGAGCTGATCGTCGACTCGCCGTTCGACTACGCGAAGCAGGCGATGCTCTACGTGCCGCGCGATCTACCGCCAGTGAACGAGGGATTCTCGGTCGCCGCCGCCGATCGAGTGAGGGAGCTGCTCGCGATCACCACCGGCCGCGCGTTCCTGTTGTTCACGAGCCACCGCGCGCTGCGCGAGGCAACGACGCGGCTCGCCGGGCTTCCGTATCCGCGACTCGTGCAAGGGGAGGCACCCCGCGCGACGCTCATCGATCGATTCCGCTCGACGCCAAACGCCGTGCTGCTCGGTACGGCGTCGTTCTGGGAAGGTGTCGACGTCCCCGGCGATGCGCTGAGTCAGGTGATCATCGACAAGCTGCCGTTTGCACCGCACACCGATCCGCTGGTCGCAGCGCGCATGCAGGCGCGCGCCGAGCTCGGCGAGGATCCGTTCGCCGCGATCCAGCTGCCATCGGCCGCGATCGCGCTGAAGCAGGGCTTCGGGCGGCTGATCCGCCGTCGCGATGACCGGGGCATCGTCGCGATCCTCGACGGCCGCATCGTCACGAAGGTTTATGGTCGCGTGTTCCTCGACACGCTGCCGACCGGGCTCCCGCGCACGTCGTCGATCGAGCAGGTGAGGCGCTGGTGGGCCACGTGATCTACTTCCTCGCGCTGGTCCTGCTCGGCTACTTCGCGGGCGGCATTCCATTCGGCGTGATCCTCGCGAACGCGAAGGGCGTCGACATCCGAGAGCATGGCAGCGGCAACATCGGCGCGACCAACGTCACGCGCGTGCTCGGCGCGAAGCTCGGCGCGATCGTGCTGGTCCTCGACGCCGCGAAGGGCGCCCTGCCGACGTGGTACGCGATCGATCGGGTCGGCGACCCCTGGATCGTCTGCGCGGTCGGCGCGGCCACGATCATCGGCCACTGCTTCTCGCCGTTCCTCGAGTTCCGCGGCGGCAAGGGCGTCGCCACCGCGACCGGCGTTTTCCTCGTGCTCGCACCGTCGGATGTCGCGATCGCGCTCGTCGTGTTCCTCGTCGTGCTCGGCTGGAAGCGCGTGCCGGCGCTCGGCTCGCTCGCCGGGGTCGCGACGCTATGCGTGCTCACGTTCCTGCGCGGCGAGTCGTGGACCGCAACGCTCGCGCTCGGAACGCTCGGCCTGCTCGTCTACACGCACCGCACGAACCTCGCGAAGCTGTAGTCACCAGGTCGTGGCGAGGTGCTCGACCTGCTGATCGCGCACGCTAGACAGCCAGTGCTCGAGCGTATGTCCCGCGACGACGTGATCGCGGCCGAGCAGCTCGGCGAGCGGCTCGAGCGCGAACCGCCGTTCGGTCAGTCGCGGATGCGGCACCTCGAGATCGGGCGTACGAAACACGCGGTCGTCCCACACCAGCACGTCGAGATCGAGCGAGCGCGGTCCCCAGCGCGTCTCGTCGCGCCGACGACGGCCGAGCTGGATCTCGATCTCCTGCACGGTGGCGAGCAGCTCGGGAGGCTGAACGTCGTCGAGGCGCAGCGACACCGCGCTGTTGAGGAACGGCGCCTGCACCGGACCGATCGGAGCGGAGCGATACAGCGGCGCATAGCGCGTGGGACCGAGCACGGTCAGCGCCGTGCGTGCGAGCTGGAGGCGGCGCAGCACCTCTTCATGGGTCCCGACGTTGCCGCCGAGCCCGATCACGATCGTCATGGGCGCGCGATCACCGTGTTCTTGAGGATGCCGACGCCCTCGATCTCGACCTCGACGGTGTCGCCCACCGCGAGGTTGCCGACACCCGCCGGTGTGCCGGTCGAGATCACGTCGCCGACCTCGAGCGTCATGTGCCTGCTGCAGAACGAGATCAGTGTGGGCACGTCGAAGATCAGATCCGAGGTCGACGAGTCCTGCCGGATCGCGCCGTTGACTCGCGTCTGGATCTTCAAGCTCGACGGATCCAGACCGGCGACGATGCGCGGACCGATCGGGCAGAACGTGTCGAAGCCCTTCGCACGCGCCCACTGCCCGTCTTTCTTCTGCAGATCGCGGACGCTGACATCGTTGACGCAGGTGAAACCGAGCACGAAATCGAGCGCGCGATCCCTCGAAACATTCCGCGCGCGCTGCCCGATCACGACCCCGAGCTCGCCCTCGTAATCGACCCGCTCGTACCCGGAGGGCCTCTCGATGGCCCCTCCGTCGGAGAGGAGCGCCGATCGGGGCTTCAAAAACATCAGCGGCTCCTCGGGAACTCCCTTACCCATCTCCGCGGCGTGCGCCCGGTAATTCTGTCCGATGCCGATGATCTTGCTCGGAACCAGGTCGAATGGTTCGACCGAAGACCCGCGCTGAACGAGGAGCAACATGCGGGGAAAGGTAGGACACCTCGGGAGGCGTGTCATTGATCGCTAGCGTTACCGCCCGTACAATTTACGGGATGGGCCGGGCTCCTAATCCTGGAGCGCCACAGCGCGTAAGTGCGCACGTGGTGCCGAAGGCCCAAGCTTTCTCTGAAGAAGAGGAAGAGAAGACCACGATCGAATCGGGGTGGGAGGAAGAAGCCTCCACGACGGTCGAGCAGGGTGAGGTCGCAGAAAAAATCCGCTCACTCGCAATGGATGCGCCAAGGCGCACCCAGACGAACGTGACGTCCACGAACGCGGGGATGCTGGACGAGCCGACGGTGGACGATCAGCGCGCGAACGCGGCGATCTCGATGATCGTGCCGCAGATCCATGGGCGCCTCTTGATCACCGCGGGCAACGATCGCGGCGTCGAGCTGCACGTGTCTCCGGGCAAGAGCTACACGATCGGTCGCGCCGTCGACAACGACGTCGTGCTCACCGACATCGCGGTCTCGCGCAAGCACTTCGATCTCCGCTACGAGCAAGGCTCGTGGGTGCTCGTCGATCGCGGCTCGGGCAACGGCACGCTGGTCAACAACAACCTCGAAGACCAGCCGTTCATGCTCGCGAACGGGGACACGATCGAGATCGGCAACACCTCGTTCCGGTTCGAGCTCCCGAACGGTCTGCCGCGCGCGGTCGCGAGCTCGAACTCGAGCGTGAACGTCACGGTCGATCAGACGTCGCCGCAGCACGACGAGGATGACGACGAGGAGCAATCGACCGTCGCCGGCAAGCCGTTGCGCACCGACGAGGTGATGACGCCGAACCAGGTGTCCCCGCCTGCTGCGTACGCGCGACCGAAGACGCTCCCGCCGCCGCTGAACCGGCCGCGCAGCCCGTCGATGTCCCAGCAGCCGCCGATGGCGACGAGCTATCCCCAGCCGATTCCGTCGGCAGCGCAGACGATTCCGACGATGGGGCAGAACCCGATGCCCCGGCCGCTCAACGCGCCGACGATGCTCGGCGACTCGATGGGCATGCCGCTGCCGGGCACGATGCCGACCACGATCCCCGGCCAGGGCCTCCCGATGGCGCCGTCGCAGCTGCCACCGGGCTACGCGCCGAACGGATATCCGCAGCAGCACTCGAACCAGCAGATGGTAGTCGTCGGGAATCAGCTCCCGCGCGATGCGACGTCGACCGCGCTCGTTCCGCCGACCCCGTACAACGGGATGCCGGTGCTGGTGCCGCAGCAGCCGTACTCGCTGCAGCCCCAGATCTCGCGACGCACGAAGATGATCCTCGGCGGTGCAGCGCTCTCGCTGTTCGCCGCGATCCTGACCGTCGCGATCATCAAGGGCGGCGGTGGCGGCGGCAACAACACCGCGCAGCCGGAGCCCGAGAAGGAAGAGACGGCACCGCCGCCGGTCTCGAAGGCGACCGTCCAGCCGATCGAGACGCCGAAGAAGGAACCGCCGAGCACCGAGCCGCCCAGGACCGAACCGCCGAAGACGGTCGTGAAGGTCGAGCCGCCGAAGGTCGACCCGCCGAAGGTCGAGCCACCCAAGAAGGAACCGCCGCCGGCGCCGAAGGTCGTCGCGAAGGTCGAGCCGCCTCCAAAGAAGGAGCCGCCGCCGAAGAAGGAACCGCTTCCAAAGAAGGAGCCGCCGAAGACGGTGGCGAAGGTCGTCAAGGAGCCCCCGCCGAAGCGTGAGCCGCCTCCGAAGAAGGAGCCGGCGAAGAAGCGCGTTGCCGCCGATACCTCGGGCGTGAAGGCAAAGGCCGAGGAGCTGTTCCGAGCGAAGCGTTTCAAGGACGCCGCGAACGCACTGCGCGCCGCCGCGTCGGGCGCGGATCCCGAGGACGCGTCGGATCTGAAGTCCGCTGCCAGCGTCTACGACCAGTTCGGCGCTGCCTACAACGTCGGCATGGCGCCTGGCACACCCGCGAAGGAAGCGTATCAAGCGCTGAAGCGCGCGAAGAACTTCGACAACGCCGGCGTGTTCGCGGCGGAGATCACCGCCAAGCTGGGTCCGATCGCGGCGAAGGCCGCTGCGTCCTACGTCGCCGGGAAGAGCTTTGCCGAGGCGAAGCAGGCCGTCGCGGTTGCCGAGGCGAACGGCGGCGGCGGCAGCACGACGCAGGGCATCCGCCAGAACCTCGAGCAGCAGGCGAGCGCGCTCGTGAAGGAAGCGCAGGGGATGATGTCGTCGGATCCCGCGGGCGCGAAGGACAAGCTCAAGACCGTCCAGCAGATGGTCGATGCGAAGAGCCCGTCGTATCAGAAGGCGACGAAACTGCTCAGCTCTGGTTAACCAGGCCGGCGATCACCTTCTCGAGGCGATCGAACTCGAACGGCTTGTCGATATGCGCGTCCGCGCCGTAGAGCGGCGACGTGATCTCGTTCACCTGCTCGCCGATCGCGGTGACCATCACGATCTTGATGCCTTGCGTGACCGGGTCCTGCTTGAGGGCGCGAGCGACCTCCCAGCCTGACTTGCCGGGCATCATCACGTCGAGCAGGACCAGGTCCGGCTTCTCGCGCTTCGCGAGCTCGAGCGCGCGGTGGCCGTCGCTCGCGGTGGAGACCTTGTAGCCGCGCTTGGTCAGGCGCGTGCTGAGCATCGACACGATCTCCGGATCGTCGTCGACCACCAGGATACTCGCCGTCTGCTGCGCCTTGGTCATCTCGCGACGCTACGCCGCGCGCCTTCCCATCGTCAAGGCGCGCCGTGATACCTAACCGTCCGTGCGCCGCTGGATCTGGGTCGCGATCGTGGCCGTGATCGGTATCGCGGCGATCGTGATGCTCGGCGACGTCCGGGAGCTGGGGAACCGCCTGGGCGAGTTCGGCTGGTGGGCGTTCGCCGCGGCGGTGGGGTTGGCCCTCACGAACTACGCGATCCGATTCCTGCGCTGGCAGCTGTACCTTCGCCATCAGAAGGTGGCGGTGCCGGTCGGCTCGAGCGCCCTCGTGTTCGGCGCCGGGCTGTCGCTGTCGATCACGCCCGGCAAGCTCGGGGAGCTGGTGAAGAGCTACCTGTTGCGCGAGCTCCATGACGTACCGGCGACGCAGACCGCGCCGATCATCTTCGCGGAGCGGGTGACCGATCTGCTCGCACTGCTGCTGCTCGCGGTGATCGGCGTCGCGATCTACGGCGTGCAGATGACGCTCGTGCTCGCGGCGGGCAGCGTCGTCGTCCTCGGGCTCGTGCTCCTCGCCTGGCCGCGCCCGACACGCGCGCTCATCGACCTCGTGACCAAGCCCAAGCTCACGCGCAAGCTGCGCGCGCCGCTGCAGGAGATCTACACCGGCCTCGCGTCGCTGTGCCGGCCGTCGCTACTCGTGCTCGCCACCCTGATCGCGGTCCCCGCGTGGGGGATGGAGTGCATCGGGTTCGCGCTGATCGTGAATGCATTCCCCGGCGCAGAGGTCTCGCTCGGTCTCGCGACCGTGATCTATGCGGCGACCTCGATCGCGGGCGCGCTGTCCTTCCTGCCCGGTGGGCTAGGTGTCACCGAGGGCGCGATGACCGTACTCTTGGTGAACAGCGCCACGAACGTCGATCAAGCGACTGCCCTGAACGCGACGCTGCTGATCCGGCTCGCGACGCTGTGGTTCGCGGTCGTGCTCGGTCTGGTGCTCCTCGCGGTCGCGCGCGGACGAATCGCGCGCCGCACTGCACGAGCGCCCGCGGTCTGAGGGGCTATAGTCCAGCCATGTCGGTAGGCGTTGATTTCGACTTCGCGAAGTGGATCGCCGCACGTCGCGGCTCGATCGAACAATCGGCGAGGGAGGGCGCGGCGTACGCGTTCCGCGCCGAGATGAAGTTCCGCCGCAACCTGGCGATGGCGCGCCCGGTGACGATGGCACTCGAGGCCACCACGCGGCTGTGGCGGGACGTCGCGCGCACCGAGCTGCTCGGCACCGCGGTCAAGGTCAGCGATCAGCAGTACCCGCGCGTGTACGAGGCGGCGAAGGCCGCAGGTGCTGCCCTGCACGTTCGCGTGCCGGTGGTGTTCGCAGCACCGACCGACAAGATCAAGGTGAAGGTCCTCGGCACCGAGGATGCTCCGCACCTGATCGTCAACCTCGACCTCGCCGAGAAGCTCGACGACACCGAGCTGATCGCCGCGATCGGACACGAGCTCGGACACGTGCAGAACGGACACATCCTGTACGCCACCGCCCTGCACTACCTGACCGACTCCGCCGCGTTCTTCGTGCGCTGGGTCGTGCAGCCCGCGATCATCACGCTGCAGGCGTGGTCGCGCCGCGCCGAGATCACCTGCGACCGCGCCGCGCTGCTCGCGGTGCGCGACCTCGACAAGACGCTCGGCGCGATGGTGAAGCTCGAGCTGGGGCTCGAGAAAGGCTCCGCGTTCAACGCCGAGGAGTACCTGAAGAGCCCGCCCGAGGTGAAGAAGGGACTCGGCCGATGGGGCGAGCTGTTCCGCTCGAACCCGTTCGTGTCCAAGCGCGTCCAGGCGCTGCGGCTGTTCGCGAACTCTGCGCTCTACGCGAGCGTCACCGGCCAGGACCCGGCCGGCAAGCCGAGCCTGCCCGATGTCGACAAACAGGTCAGCGACCTCATCTCGGTGTTCTAGGAGCCACGCACCATGATCCTTCTCGAACACCACAAGTCCGCGAAGCGCGAGATCATCACGCGGTTCGAGCAACTCGCCGCGGTCGCCGAAGGCGTCGGCATGACCACGCTCGCACGCGACATCCGCACCACGCGCATCCCCAAGCTCGAATCCGAGCGGTTCCACCTCGTGGTGCTCGGCGAGTTCAACCACGGCAAGTCGACGTTCGTGAACGCGCTGCTCGGCAGCGAGATCCTGCCGACGGGCATCACGCCGACGACGGCGTCGATCAACCACGTCGTATGGGCGGCGAACCCGACCGCGCGCGTGATGCTGTTGACCGGTGAGAGCAGGTACCTCGAGCCGAGTCAGCTCAAGGACTGGGTCACCGTCGCCGGCAACCGTGCGAGCGAGGTCAGCTACGTCGAGCTCGGATATCCGAGCCCGCTCGTCGAGAACAATGTAGTGCTCGTCGACACGCCGGGCGTGAACGATCTGAACGAGCAGCGCGCCGAGGTGACGTACGGCTACGTGCCGCGCGCCGATGCCGTCGTGTTCCTGCTCGATGCAGGTCAGGCCCTGAAGGACAGCGAGCGCGAGTTCCTGCGGTCGCGCGTGCTCGAGAGCGCACGCGATCGGATGATCTTCGTCCTCGGAAAGATGGACATGCTGTCCAGCGACGAGAAGGTCGCGGTCACGGACTACGTGAAGAAGAACCTCGCGGCGATGATGCCGGATCCGGTGCTGTTCCCGCTGTCGGCGCGTGACTGGGCGAAGTCGAAGGACCCGCACAGCGGCATGCCCGAGCTGATGCAGTACCTCGAGCGCTTTCTCGCTCGCGATCGCGCGCAGACGATCCTCGATAACGCGGCCGCGGATGCATCGCGCACGGCGGCGTATGTCGAGAACAACCTCGGCGTGCGGATGCACAGCTACAGCCTGAACATCGTCGAGCTCGAGGAGCGGATCTCCGCCGTGCGCGAGCAGCTCGATACGAGCAAGCGCAAGCTCGACGAGCTGCACGCCCGGATCGACGCCGAGGCAGAGTCGATCAAGAGCCAGATCGGGCTCGACCTCGAACAGTTCGCGAAGTCGTTCGTGCAGGCACTGCCCGCGCAGATCGATGCCGTCGATGCGAACGACGTGAAGGCGTACCTGCCGCAGTTCATCGAGGACAAGTTCAAGGAGTGGGCGGAGCTCGAAGGAGCGAAGCTCGCGGCGATGCTCGAGCACCTCGCGGAGGAGGTCATCTCGATCACGAACGAGAACGTCGCCGCGGCCGCCGGCGCGCTCGCCGAGCGCCTGGGTCCGGAGGACACGGCGGTCGAGATCACGGTCGACAGCTTCAAGTACGACGTCGGCATCTACGCGGTCGGCGCGCTCGGCACCACGGTGATGCTGTTCGTCAACGCGCTCGCTGGTGGTCTGCTCACGCTCGCGGCACCGATCCTAGCGATCGTGCTGAAGTCGAAGATCGCGGGCGACATCCGCGTGCAGGCGAAGGACCGCGTCCCCGCCGCCGTGCTCAACGCCGCCGAGGCGATGAAGCCGCACTTCGACAAGTGCATCGACGACTTCGGGAAGCGGCTCTCCGAGTTCGTGTCGAACGCGGGCAACACGCTCTACAAGGGCATCAGCGAGATCCTCGACCGCACGATGCGCGAGCGCCGCGAGAGCGGTGGCGACATCGAGGAGATGAAGGGCGTCACCAGCGCCCAGATCCTGCAGGTCCGCGCCGCCACGAGCGCACTCAAGCAGCTGCGCGAGAACCTCCACGGCGAGGACCCCGACGCTCCACCCGCCGAGCTGAGCGCTGGCGACTGATCGACCGCGATCACGCAGGCTTCACGAAGCGGCATGTGCGTGCCGGTCGTTTCCACATGGACTGACGCGTCATTCGGCAAGCTGCGCGCGTAGATAGCTGATCCCTCAGAGGTTCGCCCACTGGCCGGACCTTTGCTCATCAGACGTCCCATGCGCCTCGCCCTCACGACTCTTACCGCTCTGCTCACCACGACCGGCTGCCTCCACCACGGCTACTCCTCGTCGGATGACGACACCAGTGGCCCCGGTGGGACGACCTCCCACCCGCCGGTGGCGAGCGGCGCGTATCAGGTCGACTCGCGGATCGACATCACGGTCGAGGCGCTGCTGCCGCAGCCGGTGGCAGAGATCGTGGTCACCGCGCGCGACTTCTCGACGAACCCGGCACACACGCTGATCACGCTCGCCGATGAAGCGGGTGTCCCCGCGGTCGGCACGCTGCGCGAGTACCTGCCCGACTATCTCGAAGGCAAGCTCGAGGGCTGGATCAACGACGAGATCGAGAAGCTCACGATCAACGGCGTTCCGGTCACCGATGTCGCCGCGAGCTTCGCGGCGCTCGCCGAGACCTCGCTCACCAACATCTCGCTGAAGAGCGAGCTGACGATCGCGGGCGGCATGGCCACGCACCGCCTGACGGTGCTCGACCTCTCGCCGACCGGTATCGACAAGCAGTTCACGCTCGGCGATCTTCCGGGCGACGTCGTCTCGGCGAACACGACGGCGACGTCGACCAGGGACAAGGTCTCGATTGGCGACCACACGTACTCGCTCGCGTATGGCCAGTACGCGTGGGAAGCGATCGAGGCCGCGTGCACGGCGGAGTACGGCGGCGGCATCCGCGCGACGCTCGGCGCGGCGGTCAACTGCCCGAACGTCGCGAGCTCGGTCGCGAGCAAGTGCGTGTGGGGCGTGTGCGTCGGCCACGCGGCCGAGCTCACGTCGATCTGCGAGCGTGGCCTCGACGAAGTTGTCGAGCGCATCCACGACAAGTTCGAGGCGATGAAGTTCGACGCGATCCACTTCGCCGCGGGTAACGCGACGGTGACCTCGACCGGCCTCGCGGGGGGCGTGTGGACCGCCGAGATCAACGCGGGTCAGGGCCTCCGCCACGTGCCGGCGACGTTCACCGCGACCCGCTAGCGCAACCGCACCTGCACGCTCCTGGTTGTGGGCAGTGGGAAGCGGATTCCCCTGGCTACTCGAATCGCGCAGGTAGCGAGGTGAGCGGAACTGCTGGTGTTGCACGAATGGCTCGCCGAGTACGCCCTCACCGACTTCGCGGTGAAACAGCGAGCTCACTGCCCCGCGATGCCGCGGTCAACCTCGTGCGCGATCGGCTCGCCGACCTGCGCCTCGAAGCGCTGCACCTCGCATCTGGCGCGGCACGCCTGGTCGATGAAGACGGCGACGGCGTTGGCGACTCGATCGTCGAGGGTACGTGGCAGGCGGAGATGAACCTCGGCCTCGGTCTCCGCAAGGCGCCGTCGACGTTCGCCGGCGGTCGCTAGAAGTCGCCGGAGACGCCGAACCCCGGGACAGTGTCGAACTGACCGGTCACGACGACCGGAGACAGGACGAGGGTGACGCCACCGCGCTGCCCCTGCGGCATCTGCGAGTAGACCTTCGTGCGGAGGACCTGCCAGATCCACGGCATCTCGTCGGGCTCGGCGGCGGCACGGCGCTCGATGAACCGGAGTGAGGGCATCGAGGCTTCGGGCTGCGCGCCCAGCGTGAGGCGGACTGACGCCGCGGGCCGCGCAGCGGGAGCGATCTCGGTGAGCGCTGGCGCTCCGCGGACCGCCACGATGAAACCCATCCCCGGGGATGCCTCCGCGACCTCGGCCGTGAGGCCAATCGCGAGCAAGCTACCGAGGAGGAGGACGCGCACGCTTGGGTCTATCGCAAGCGCCGTACCGGGTGGCAGATCGTGGAACTCCGCGCAGGGACAAGGCGCGTATGGGGTCAAGCAGCCCGAGGATGCTGGAGTAGCCGTGTGCTACGAGCCCGGTCGAGCGCTCATGCCTCGACGTGTCGGCTGCTGTAGGCTCGATGCATGTCGCTGTGGTCCCGTGTGCAGCGTCGCCTCGGCGACCTCGCGAGCGAGCTGGTACTCGACGAGTACCGCATCCAGCTCGAGCAGGCTCAGGCGCTGCTCTACGCGGGAAAGCCAACCGAGGCGATCGAGGTGCTCGAGGCCCTGCTGGTGGCCAAGTCGGAGCATGGCCAGGCGTTGATCGTGCTCGGCGAGGCGCAGCTGATGAACCGCGCGCCGGCGAAGGCCCTCGAGGCGTTCGAGCGCGGCTTGAAGCTACGGCCGGGGGATCCGGCGGCGCTCGTCGGACACGGGATGGCGCTGGCGGGCGTGGGCAAGTACGAGCAGGCAGTCAGCTCGCTCGGGCGTGCGATCGTGGAGGCCGGCGGTGACCGCGCGGTCCTGGCGGATGCGTATCGCGGGCTCGGTGTCGCGTGGAGGCGGCGGGGCGATCTCGACAAGGCCATTCGCGAGCTCCGCAAGGCCGTGACCGAGGACGCCGACGACCTCGACGCGCGAGCCGCGCTCGGCGAGGCGCTGGTCGCCGATGGTGGGCCGTACGATGAAGCGCTGCGCCACCTCGAGCGCGCGGCGGCAGCTGACAAACCTCCTGCGCTCGCGCTGTACGGGCTCGGGCGGCTCTCCTTGATCGAGGAGTCGCCATCGATCGCGAGCGAGCGGCTCCGCAGAGCCCGGGAGATCGGGGACGAGGATCCGACGCCGCTGGGAGCGGTGCTGCGCACGGAGATTCTCATCGCGCAAGGTGACGCGGCGCTGGCCGAGCGCGATGCGCAGAGGGCGCACGGGTTCTTCCTCGAGGCGCTGCAGGCCGATGCAAAGCGCGGTGATGTCCACGCGAAGATCGCCACCGCGCACGGCGCGATCGGCAATCACGATGCAGCGCTACAGAGCTACGAGCGCGCGCTCTCCCTCGGTGCAGGACTCGACGTGCTTCGCGCAGCCGTCGATGCGGCGATCTCGGCGAGCGATCGGAGCCGGCAGGCGCAGTGGGGCATGGATCTGATCCAGCGGGACCCGATGGACGTCCGCGCGCTGGTGGCCCGCGGCGCTGCGATGCTCTCCGACAACCCGGAGGGTGCGAAGGCGCTGCTCGAGGTCGCAGCCGCACGGGACGACGTCGATGCGCACATCTGCCTCGCGCGGCTGGCGCTCGCGAAGGATCCAGCCGCTGCGGCTTCCTCGGCGCTAGCCGCGCTGCGCGTCTCGCCCCACAACGCGAAAGCACGCGAGACGCTCACACAGGCGCGCGCGGCGGTGTTCGGGGCCCCCGGGCCGGAGATCGCGGACGTCGCGGCGTTCGTCGAGCGACTCGCGGAGAGCCGGCGCGAGCTCGGTCACCTGGTCGGCGAGGTCGCGCGCGCTTCGGCGAACCTCGATCAGCCACTGCTCGTGACGGTGATGGGCGAGTTCTCGAGCGGCAAGTCGTCGTTCGTCAATGCGTTCATCGGCGCCGATGTAGCGCCCACCGGGATCACACCAACGACCGCGACGATCAACGTCGTGCGCTATGGCCGCGAGCGCGGTGGCCGGATCGTGAAGCGCGACGGCGCGACGCTCGAGCTCGGCTGGGACGCGCTGATGGCGCACATGCGCGCGCTGACACCCGAGGATGCGAAGGCGATCGACCGCGTGGAGATCCTCGTGCCGCTGCCGCAGCTCGAGAAGATCAACATCGTCGATACGCCTGGGCTCAACTCGATCCAGCCGGAGCACGAAGCAACGGCCCGCGCGTTCATCGCGAAGGCGGATGCGATCGTCTGGGTATTCACCGCTGCGCAGGGCGGCAAGGCGAGCGAGAAGAAGGCGCTTCGCTCGATTCGCGACGAGGGGAAGCGCGTGCTCGGCGTGCTCAACAAGGCGGACCAGCTCTCGCCCGACGAGACGAAGGAAGTCGTCTCGTTCATCGGCGGCGAGCTCGACGAGCTGGTCGAAGCGATCGTTCCGTTCTCGGCACGGGATGCCCTGAAGTGGAAGCGGACGAACGAAGGCAAGGACGGGAACTGGAGCGAGCTCTCGTCCTCGCTCGAGGAGCGCTTCTTCCAGCAGGCCCGGCAGCTCAAGCGGGATGCATGCGCGCGCATCCTCAAGTCGGTGCTCGCCGATGCGACGCGGACGATCGACGAACGCCGCGAACGCGCGACGGCCGCTGCCGATGCTGCACGTGCAGGGCGCGACGAGCTCATGGCCTCGGCGCGCGAGTTCTCCACGGACTCGGTGCTCTCCGAGCGCAAGGAGCTGTCGGATCACACGACCGCGCTATTCCGCCGCGCCGCTCGCGAGGTCCTGGATCTGGTGCGGCCACGCCGGCTCCCGTTCTCGTCGCACACGGCGACCGCGGCGGATCGGGACTACCTGATCGCACTGCTCTCCTCCGGCTTCGAGACCGCGATCGAGGCGGGCCGCCGGCGCGTTGCGGATGATCTGCTCGCCCGCAGCCGGCACGCGGAGACTGCCGCGCGGACGCTCGCATCGGCGCTCGGCGTCGATGTCGTGAGCGATCTGCAGCGCACCGCGGACGATCGGATCGGCCTCGCGCTGTCGAAGGTGTTCGATCGCGCACGCGCGTACCTGCGTGGCTACCTGCAGGGTGGCTACGTCGAGGCGTTCTTCCGCAACGACGTGCCGCGGCTCGAGCTCGCGGAGGACGCCGTCTATCACGCGCTCGTGCGCGGCGCTCCGGATCTCGATCGGGAGCTCGGAGAACCTCTCGCCCGCGCGGCGAGTGATGCGCTGCAGGCCCTCGCGGCCCGAATTGATCACTGGGGTGCGGTCGTGGACGTCCAGGCGTTCGATCTCGAGGTCGGCATCGGACGTGCCTTGGAGCTGGCCGCGTCTCGGTTATGATGCCGCGGTGCCGCGCACGCTGTTCCCGAACCGGCTGACGCTGGGCATCGACGAGGCCGGCCGCGGTCCGTCGATCGGTCCGATGGTGATGGCGGCGGTGGCGCTCGATTCCAAGGCCGCCGCCGTGCTGAGCCGCAAGGGTCTGCGTGACTCGAAGGCGTACGGCGCCGGAGAGGATGCGCACGCGATTCGCTGCGATCTCGCGGCGGAGATCCGATCTCGCGCCGTGTTCGTCGCGACCATCGAGGTCGAGCACACCGAGATCGACGAGCGCGTGTGCCGGGGCGAGCTCAACGTGCTCGAGCGCGAGAAGGCCGTGACGCTGATCGAGCAAGCACCGCCGGTCGACAAGATCATCGCCGACGGAAAGCGGATGTTCGCGGCGCTCGGTGCACGGTTCCCGCACTTCCTGTCCTGCGACCGTGCCGAGGACGAGCACGCGTCGGTCGCGGCAGCGTCGGTCGTGGCGAAGGCACTGCGGGACACACGGTTCCACGCGATCAAGCGGCGCTACGAGGACGACTGCGGCCCGATCACCGGCGGCGGCTATGCGAATGCGGCCACCCGGAAGTGGGTGCGCACGTACGTCGAGAAGTACAAGCGTCTGCCCGACGAGGCGCGCCGCTCGTGGCCATTCCCGTTCGTGTTCGATCTGATCGGCGATCAGCGTCCGCCGAAGATCCAGACCGAGCTGTTCGCGTCGATGGATCTCGGGCTCGAGACCGCAACGGACTGACCGCTACTTCACGGTGGTCGCTGGCGCGTCGAGGCAGCGGGCGATCGAGCTGTTCTTCACGACGCGCTGCGAGTACGCGGATTTGTCCTCGGACCTGATGCGACCCGCGATCACGCGGACCGCCGCGCAATCGCCGCGCGCTGCGGCGGACTCGCACTGCTTCACGAGCTGCATCACGAGCTTGCTGTGACCGGCACCCTCGTCGCTCCGGGTCTGCGCGGACGCCTTCGCGTCCACGGAACCAAACGAGTCGGTGGTCGGTGCCGTCGACTCCTGCTTGCGTTCCGGTGCACGCGTTGTTGGCTCCGGCCGCTTTGCGAGCTCCCCGTCATCGACCGGCCTGTCGTTCATGATCAGCCCGCCGGTCTGCGC
>JACCRC010000456.1 GCA_013813765.1 Deltaproteobacteria bacterium
CGCCGCGGGAGTGCGCACCGAGCATGGCGATGCCGTCGGCGAAGCCGCGGTGTTCTACGCGACGCTCGTGTGGGCGATGTTCGATCGCGGGCAGGATGGAACGCTGCCGCGACTGACGGCGCAGAACCTCGGCGATGCGGATCGCGTGGTCACCGAGGCGCTCGCCGAGGTCGCGGGCCTCGCCGACAAGCCGGTGCACGAGCGCGTCGCCCCGAAGCTCGTCGAGATGCAGCCCAACATCTACGCGAAGCTTGCCGAGCTGCTCGCCGAGGATGTGAAGGAAGCAGCGATGACGGCGGAGACCGCGCAGACGATCATCAAGCCCACGCAGGTCGTGGTCGAAGCGTTCGATGCCGCGATGAACGGCCGCCGTCCCGGCGAGAAGCAGGGAACCGTCGTCGCGAACGAGAAGGTCGGGCGCAACGAGCCCTGCCCGTGCGGCTCCGGCAAGAAGTACAAGAAGTGCCACGGCGAAGCCGCGTAGCTCGCGTAACAACGCTGTAGTAGCTCCGCTGTACGCACATGTGCGGAGCCGAATTCAGTTTCGTGGAACCACTCTTGCTCCGTCCTGGAGCGCCATGTCCCACGGAACAACGTCGACGCGAGCTAACCACGCGACCGGAGCGGCACTCCCGGCCAAGGTCGACCCGCTGAGCACCACGATGCGCTTACTGCGTGCATCGGTGCTGATGCCTCTCCATGAGGCCCCGAGGCCTCGGTCCCCGTCGCGGGAGGAGACCGACGACACGACTCCGTTCGAGCTCGTGGATCCAGTCAATGCGTCGGCGACGGTGCGCGACATCCCTGCGGCAACAGGGATGTCGTGCCGTCGCCGGGCGCAGCTCGCGCTCGCCGCATCGTTCGTGCTCGGCGTCGCCGGCTACATCACGATGGCGATCTGATCACTTCGGCGTGATCTTCGCGCGCGGGTACAGCACGATCTCGATGCGCCGGTTCTTCGACTTCACCTTGCTGACCGGGCGGTACTGGCTGAACGCGACGGCCGCGAGGCGCGTCGGATCCAGCTTCGCCTCGTCCTGCAGGTAGTGAACGACGGTGAGCGCGCGCGCCGCGGAGAGCTCCCAGTTCGTCATGAACGCGAGCACCGCGTCGGGCTTCTCGGGCTCCTTCTTTGGCGGCGGCTCGGCCTTCGCGCCCTTCTTTTTCTTCGTGGGTGGCGGCGGAGGAGCGGTTTTCGGCTTGCGCACCATGATCGGTTGATCGTCGGTGTGGCCCTGCACCCAGATCTGCTTGTCGGTCTCCTTGAGCGCGACGCCGACCCTACCGAGCACGTCCTTACCCTGCTGGGTCAGATCCGCTTCGCCGACGGCAAACAGGATCTGATCGACGAGCTCGAGCTTCACCGCGCCGTCGGCGGTGGTGACCTCGCCGGCCTTGCCGACGGCCTCGGCGAGCTTGTCCTGCAGCGCCTTCGCTTCGTCGGCCTTCGCCTGCAGCTCGGCATCCTTGCCGCGCAGGAGGTCAGCCGCCTCCTTCTCTGCGACGAGCGCAGCCTTGGTATCGGTGAGCTGCTGCTCGAGCTCGGCGACGCGCGGGTCCGGCTTCGCCGGCGCGGGCTTCGAGCCACACGCGGCGAGCAGCGCGACGGCGAGGATCAGCCGAGGCCTTCGACCTTGACCCATGGGCCCGCCGTGTAGGGGAACGACTGGTCGAAGTGGACGTGCGCGACGTACCACAGCGTGACGTCGTCGCCGTCGAGCGCTTCATCACCGACGTATGCCGCGGGGAACGTGGAGCTGCCGGCCGCGCTGCGCGGCGAGAACGGCGCCCATTCGCCGTCGTGATAGCGGATCGCGAACAGCTCCGCGTCGTCCCAGCTGTGCGGGCGGATGTTGATCGCGGCGCCCGAGTCGAAGTCGACCTGGCGCCACACGTTGCCGTGCGGATCGGCCTCGCCGGAGTACGGGAACCAGCCCTCGGTCTCCACGCGCTGCCAGCGGCGATCTTCGAAGCGCTCGAAGCCATCGTCGCGCGCGCCGTCGAGATCGAAGTCGAAGCGCCAGTGCGGGTGATACGTGTGCTGATCGTGGATGCCCGGGCCGTAGATCGTGAGCCACGGGCAGATCCGGCCGTCGTCGTGGAACCGCCAGAGCTGCGTGTACTGGTACGGGCCGGCCTGGAACGCCGCGGACAGCTCGACGCCGCCGCGGAACGTCTGTACGCGAACCGGACCCTGCAGCGTGCGCGTGCCGAGCGGGACCCACCACGGACCGTGGGTCTCGGCGCCATCGTCGGCGACCTCCATCGTTTCGTGCTGGTGATCCACCGTGACGTACGGCAGCGAGCCTTCCCAGAGCACGCGCCGACCCTTGAAGTCAGCGAGGAAGATCATGATCCCCGCGGACTCGGTGAGCCGCCAGTGGAACTTCCAGTTCGCTTCGTTGATCACGTTCGACATCAGAACAGCTCCGCCGGGACCACCTGGGTCACCTGGTTGTCGAGGAGGTCGACGATCACGACGAGCGTCGCGTGACCATCTTGGCGGCCGAACACGACGGCCGCGGAGCGCCGCGAGTACGCGAGGTCCTTCTGCGTGCGCCCCCAGTAATGCAGCGTCGACTGCGGCGACTCGCCGAGCGTGAGCTTGCTGCGCACGCGCTCGTCGACCATCGCGATCGAGACGGCGAGTGCTTCTTCATCGCGCGACAGCATCGGCTGCGCGCGCGTGAGCTCGAGGTGCGCGACGACACCGGCATCGAGGTCTACGCACGCATCCACGCAGCGATCGGTGGAGTAGTCGTATGCGACGACGCGGGCGAGACGATGACCTGCCATCCAGTGGGGCGGCTTGACGACGAGTGGCTCGGTGCAGATCACGCGATAGCGGCCGACCTTTGCCATGGAGCCCAGTCGGCGATCTTCGGTGAGCGTCCGGAGCGCATCCGCGACCTCGCCCGGCGTGAGCGGATCGAAGAGCGTCGGATCCGATGCGGCAACATCCGGCGACTTCCGCCCTCCGGTAGGTTTTTGAGGGCTTTTCTTCGGTGCCGAGACAGCCGATTTCCCCTTTGCCTTCGCAGGCTTGGCTGCCTTGACCACCTTCTTCGCAGACGCCATGCGCGGACTATACACGCCTTTAGATCCGTTCCTTGGGTCGGGCGTCTATTCCCTCATGCGGATGAAGATGCTGATGGCCTCCCTCCTGTTCGCCGGTGGCTGCTCTGTAGCCGCCGCTGACCAGCTCGCGTCTCCCACCAGCCCGCGCACCGCGCTGGCGATCGCGCCCGCGAAGGTCCGCGCGCCATACGACGTGCAGATCCTCCGCGAGAGCGGCGACGTCCTGCCGACCTACGCGTTCAAGGATCGCTTCTACGTCCAGGGCAACGCGAACGAGCGCTACATCATCCGCATCCTCAACCCGACGCCGAACCGCATCGAAGCCGTCGTCTCGGTCGATGGCCTCGACGTCGTCGATGGCGAGAACGGTGACCTCCGCAAGCGCGGCTACGTCGTCCCGCCCTATGGCGAGACCCGCATCGAGGGCTTCCGCACCTCGTCGGCCGATGTCGCGACGTTCCGCTTCTCCTCGGTCGTCGAGTCGTACGCCGGCAAGAAGGGCAAGGCCCGCAACGTCGGTGTCGTCGCCGTCGCCCTCTTCGAGGAGCAGCCCGGCGCGCAGATCATCGTCCCCGAGGTCGTGCAGCCGCAGTACCGCCCGCCGTACGACTACGAGGGCGATCTCGACTTCGACTCGAGCCGTCCGAGCAACCGTGGAAACCGCGACGTCGCGAAGGTCGACCGCGCTCCGTCAAAGAGCGGCGAGGCGAAGCGCTCGATCGCTCCGTCCGCACCGCCGCCCTCGACCACCGGCGCCACCAGCAGCGCGCCGCGCGGCGGCTCCGCGGGCGCCGGCGCTCGCCGCTCGTTCGGCGATGATGGCGCTGCTGACATGGAAGAGTACATGCCCGCCCCGCGCCAGGAGCAGCAGCAGCGCGGCCGCATGGGCCTCGGCACCGAGTTCGGCGAGCAGCGCTACTCGGCCGCCACGTTCACGAAGTTCGTCCGCGCGGCGGGCCGCCCCGTCGCGATCGCCGAGCTCCGCTACAACGACGCCGCCGGCCTCACCGCTCTCGGCATCCTCGCGACGCCGCTCCCCGACGAGGGCGAGATCATGACCCGCGAGACCGCGGATCCGTTTCCCGGCGACGGCCGCTTCTCGCGCGCCCCCGGCCGCTGAAGAAGATCGCACCGCATGCACGAGGCCCTGTCGAGAGACGGGGCCTTCGTCGTTTCTTGCGTATATTGTCGAGCGTGGCGACGGAAGCTGACTGGCGAGCGCACCCGCTGTGCGGGCCGCGTGACACGTATCCCGATCGATACTGGGGTCCGGACCGCCTCGATCCCGAGACGTGGCGCCGGTTCGCCGCTCTCCTCGATCCGGCCGCCGAGATCGCCGCGATCATCGCGGCCCTCGGTGATGCGACCGATGTCGTCGACGTCGGTGGCGGGACCGGAACCCTCGCCGAGACGATCGCGGCTCGCGTCCCGCTGATCGTCATCGAGCCGGACCCCGATCAGCGCGCGCATCTGCCCGCACAGCTCACGGTCCGCGCCGGGCGCGCCGAGGCCGTCCCGATCGCCGATGGCGGCGCCGATGCCGCGATCGCCACGTGGGTCCTCCAGTACACCGACGATCCGGATCTGGCCGTCGCCGAGCTCGCGCGGATCGCGCGCCGACGGGTCGTGATCGTGCAGCCCGCACCGAACAACACGCTCGTCGAGGTCTACAACCGCGAGGCCGTCGCCGCCGGGATGCTCGTGTCGCACCACGGCTATCTGCTCGCGCGCGCGGCCGCGGACCTCGAGGCCAAAGGGTTCACCGTCACGCTCGAGCACGTCGCGATCCCGCTTCGCACGCCGCCAGGCGGAGCACCCGAGCTCGCGGACATCCTGTCGCGAATGCACACGAGCGATCCGGTGCGTCGCGCTGCGATGGTCGCGGCGACCACGGACTTCATCGCCGCCTGTCTCGTGCACGGCCCGCTCGCCGACGATGGCGTCGTGCTGTGCGCGCGTCGAGATTACTCGTCGAGCGTGTAGAGCTCGATCGGCTCGTTGCGGCCGCGGATCGCGACGTTGCCCTCGATGCGGCGAAGCTTGAACGCCGACTTATCGCGAAGGCGCGCGACGACGTCTCCCGTGATGAGCACGTCGAGCTTCATGTCCTTGGTCATCCCTTCGACGCGGGACGCGACGTTGACGGCGTCGCCGATGACGGTGGACTCGATCTTCGACGCGAAGCCGATCGTCCCCATCACCACGGAGCCACAGTGCGCGCCGATGCCCGACACGATCGGAGGCGCACCGCGAGCTTCGCGGTCGACGTTGAGTGCGCGCAGCGCGAGACGCATCGCGACGATCGCGCGGACGATGCCGTCGGTGTGCTCGTCGTCGAACAGCGCCATGATCGCATCACCGATGTACTTGTCGACGAAGCCGCCCGCCGTGTCGATCGCCTCGCCCATCTTCGCGAGGTACTCGTTGAGGAGCTCGAAGACCTGCATCGGCGTGAGGCCCTCGGACAGCGTCGTGAACCCTCGGAGATCGGTGAACAGCACCGAGATCTGACGCGTCGCCGCGGTGCCGACGACGATGTTCTCGATCCCTTCGGGCGCGACGACGCTCAGGAACGTGCGCGGCACGAAGCGCTCGAACGACGCGAGCGTCAAGTGCAGCTTGCCGAAGCTGTTCTCGAGATCGCGAGACATCTCGTTGAACCCCTTCGCGAGCGAGCCGATCTCGTCCTCGCGATCGACGAGCGCACGATGGCCGAGGTCACCACCGGCGATCTTGTACGCATCTGCCGCGAGCCGCTGGATCGGACGCGACAGCGTGCGCGCGACGAGCAGGCCGCCCAGGAGCGCGAGCACGAGCGCGAGCGCACCGAGCAGGATCGCATTGCGCATCGCCGCCCGCACCTCCTGATCGACGCGCGCGAGCGAGATGCCGATGCGAACGGTACCGATCCGCTCTCTCGACACGTTGTAGACGGGCGCGGCGACCTCGAGCACGCGATCGCCGCGATGCGCCCGAACGGTGTCGAGGAAGCTGACGTCCGTGAGGACGGGGACCTCGGTCTCGCGTCGCGTGGTCGTCGAGAGCGCGGCGCGGGTCGCGGACAGCGGCACGGCATCCGGGACGAACCGCTCGCCGAGGTGCTTGGGCTCCGCGGCCGAGATCCGGTCCTGGTTGCGCGCGTCGTGCACCATCACGTACACGAGCTCGGTGTTGTCTCGCATGAGGAGATCGACGTTGAGGCGAATCGAGGCCCAGTTGGCATCCTCGATCTGGTTGAGCACCGCGAACGACAACGTCTGCGCCGTGGCAACCGCCTCCTCGCGCTTCGAGTCATGAACGTGCGTGCGGACCGAGGACGTCCACTGCCAGACGAGCACACCGACGGTGGCCGCGATGAGCAGCGAGGTCAACAGGACGACGCGGGTCCGGATCGATTTGAGCTTCACGGCGGCGCCGCCTTGATCTCGATGTCCTCGACGAAGGTCACCCAGTGCCGCGAGCCGTAGCGATCACTGCACGGGGTGAACGCGAGGACGATCGGGCCGCCGAAGCGCGCGGTGATCGGCTTCTCGTCGAGGCCCATCTGAAGCGCGAGGAGCGGCTTGCAACGCGCCAGATCATCGACGGCGAAGACGATCGGGCTCGCGGGATCGTTGTGGATCGGCGACTTGCCGCGGATGACAACCGTCCCGCGCGGAGACAGTGGAACACCCGCCGCCGCGATCGCATCGACGAGCGACACGCCGCGGAGGTGAACCGAATCCGATGTCCACTCGACCTTGAAGCCGTGCGGCCCGTCGAACGAAGCCTGGGGCATCGCCTCGATCGCCGCGCGATCGAATGATTTGCCCTGGATCGTCAGCTTCGGTGCCTCGGTGCCGACGACCAGGTGGGTGACGTAGAACGCCCAGAAGCGATCGGGATAGAGCTCGCGCGTCTTCGGCGATTCGGTGAACGGATGGATCAGGAAGATCGGGCCGCCGCTCGAGCGCGGGATGGGGGCGCCATTTGCACGGATCGCGAGCAGCATCCGGTACGCGCGCGCATCCGCCGTCTTCACCGTCGCGCGGAAGCCATCGACCGAGACGACCGTGGCCTCGGCCGCATCGGGCGCCGCGCCGGCTCGATCGAGCAGGTCGCGAACGAGGATGCCTTCGAAGTCGGTCGTCGAGCTCGCGGTCGGATTCTGCGCGCTCGCGGTGACCACGTGAGTCGTCCCGAGTGCCTCCACCTCTGCCCACGCGAGCGTCGCCGGCTTGGCCACCTGGCCCGCGACGGTGAGGCTGAAGCCGGTGACCTTGTCTTCCTTGAACAGCTTGGCCGCGGCCTCGTTCGCCGCGTTCGCCTCGGCGCGGAGTCGATCCAGCTCGGCGTCGCTCGGCCGGCTCTCGCAAGCGCTCACCAGCGCGACAACGAGAGCCATTCCGCGGTGCACGTCGCCGTTATATCGCAAACCCGCCAGCGTCACGCGAAACCGACTCTCGCACGAAGGGTATCGCGATGGCGATCACGCCGAGCGGGTCGTGCCGTACACCGGGACGCGCGAGCCATCGATGCGTCGCCAGATCCGCCGGAACTCCCGGTCGTACGTCCAGACTCGACAGCGCCGCCGGCTCGCGAGCACGACGAGCTGCGCATCCGCGAAGTCGGGTTCGTGCTCGTCGTACTGCTCGAGCCAATCGAATACGTCCGGCCACCACGTCTCGTCCATCGCGAGGGACCGGACGCGCAGATTCTCGAGGAGAAAGCGCAAGCGCTGGCGGCCCGGCGCGTGCGGGAGGAGAAAGTGCGCCTCCGTCAGCACGGCGTCTAGCGCGTAGAACGCAGGCTGCTTCGCTCGCCCCAGGTCCGCCGAGGCCACGCGATGAAGGGAGTCCCGCTCGTCGACGAGAGCCAGGAGAACGTTGGTGTCGAGAAGGATCACCGCTTGCGACCCAGTCGCTTGCGCACCGCTGCACGCAGCTCGTGCCGATCGGAGCTCCGAACGGCCGGACGCTCGACCATGGGAAATCGCGCGATCATCGTGCGCAAAACCTCGTCTGTGTCGGAGGGCGTGGAAACGGCGGCTGCCTCGGCGCGAATCGCCCGGCGCACCAGGTCCGAGATCGCCACCCCGCGAGCACGCAGTGCGCGGACCAGCCGAACGTCGTCAGCGGACAGTCGAACGTTGAGGAGTGGCACAGGTTCATTGTACATACAGTTGTCTTTACGTGCCCTCGAGAATGCGAGGTACCACCTGCGGATGGCGTGCCAGCGCAGCTGTCGTGATTTCGCGGGCATCCGGGCCCGTCGCGTCCGAGTCCGCCGGTCTGCGGACGCCTGTCCGTCTGCCGGCCCTGCCCCGCGCGCCGCCTGCGAATGCGCGCCTAGCGAGCGATCTCCCCCCGGTCGGTTACCTGGGATTGCATCGCTCGCGCGAAACGCTAGATTGCGACGGTGCTGGTCCGCTCCTGCAAGCAACGCAAACCGAACGCCGTGTTCGTTTGTGTTGCCTCTTGCCCTGGAGCCGCCCGTGACCGCACTCGAGATTCGCTACACCGCCAACGCATTACCTGATGCCGCCGACGCGCTGTCGTTCATGACGCGCGAGGTTCGCTGGATCGAGACGATGCGCGCGCGAAAGACCGCGAGCTTCGGCCTCCCCTACAACTACTCTGGGCAGGCGTATGCCGCATGCGAGATGCCGCCGGTCATCGCGTCGATCAGAGCGCGCGCGGCCGCACTCGCTGCGCATCCGTTCAACAACTGCCTCTGCAATCTCTACGAGACGGGCCGCAACACGATGGGCTTTCACCAGGACTCGTACGAGGGCCTCGTGCCGTCGAGCCTCATTGCGATCGCATCCCTCGGTGCGACGCGAACCCTCGTGTTTCGCAGCATAGATCGAGCGCGTGTCGTCGCGGTGCCGCTCGAGCACGGCTCGATCCTGCTGATGAACGAGACGACGCAGCGCGAGTGGCAGCACGCGGTGAAGCGCGAGCCGGATGCCGGTCTGCGCGTCAGCTTGACGTTTCGACAGATTGCAACGCAGAGGGAACAAGGCCCTGAGAACGAGGTCTCCGAGCCCTTCGCTGATCGTTCGGTTACGTCGCGGCGTAGTCAGCGCTTCGCTGCGAGAGCCCCATACAAGCTCGGGTGACAGTAGCGATTAGCGTACGAGTCGCGTCGTCAAGAACGCGGCCATTGCTCTCTTCGTGGAGACGCTCCTGCTGCATGAGCTCGAGGGCGCAGAAGGCGAGCTTGCCGAAGAAGTTGGCACTGGATCCGACAATCCCATGCGCTGCTTCGATTACTCTGATGGTTCCGGGCGGCAGTCTTCGTTCGCCGGTTTCGCTCGCGGGCGAGAATCGCGGTCGCATACTCTGCTGACCCCGGTCCGGCTCTACCCGACGCCTACCGTACGAGTCGCTTCGTCACCCGGTCCGGGTATCCCCGGTCCGGAGATCCCCCGGTCCGGAGATCCGCCAGTCATTAGTGTCGTCTGCCTGCGCCGAAGCCGATGTTGAAACACGGGTACCAGACACCTCGAACCACAATCGGCCCCATATCGGTTCGCACGTGAAGGTCGAGGTCGGCCACTCCGACCTGGACCTTGACGTCGACGCTCCGTGCACGGAGATGAAAGTCGTAGCCCTGGTCTTCCAGCAACTGGAATGCGTCGTCCTTGGAATGAGCGGTAACCCCGAGGCCCAACGGAAACCCCCGATCATCGGGGAACGAGATCCAGAACGCCGTCAGATCAGGCGCCATGCAGCTCAGTGTACGAGAGGCGACCTCCAGCCACAAACGCCCTCACGCAAGGCGCCGTCGGCCGGACGGTTACGTCGAAACACCACCACACGATGTGCATGCAGGGTGCGCGATGCGCGCCGCGTGACTCCGCGCTTCGCGGGTCCTCGCATGTGCCGGCCCGGAGCGCGCGAGCGGGTCCCTGGGGCACGCCTGTCTGAGGCCGGCCCACGCGCGGAGTAGAAAAGCTCAAGCCCACCGACGATCGAGGCGAGCACGACGCGCGAGCACCGGCGTGTCGCCCGAACAGGCGGCCCCCGGGGACCCCGAAGCAGCTCCGGCCGGCACATGCACCGCGCGAAGCGCGGCTGCACACAGCATGCTTCGCGCGCCGCGCCCTAGCGAGCGATCTGATCGATGCAGCCGGTCGCGCTTCGACACTCGCGCGGGAACGGACTCGCATCGACGACCGTGAACGTCACACCGGCCCACTGACCCCTGAGGTGCTCCATCACGCGTTCGCCATTGGGCGACATGTTGACGACGAGCGGCGGCAGCTCGGGACGGCCGTTGGCCTCGAGGGTGACCTCGAGCTCCATGCCGCCCGCGGGCTCGTCGCGCGTCACCGAGACAACGACGCCGGGGTGCACCGCGCCGGGCGCGAGCTCCTTGCCGGCCATCGGATCGATCAGCTTCACGGAGACGCAACCGGGGTTCGGGCACTTTTCGAGCGCGCCGGTATCCCAGCGCGCGATGCGAGTGGCGAGCGGAACGGGCGTGCGCTTGACGAGATAGATCGCCTTGTCGTCCCAGTGCAGCCACACGTTGTAGTCGCGGAAGAAGTCGAGCGCGAGCGTGCCGGCGACGTCGGTCTCGCTCCACCGCTTGTCCTCGTACGGCGCGAACAGCACCTTGTCCATCGTGATGCCGCCGACCGCGACGGGCTGACCCGAGGCGACCTTCTCGATCTTGTGCGGCATGCCGACCTCGTCGATCGAGCCAGAACGAACGGCGGCGGCCGCGAGCCTCGCCTTGTCCCAGAGCGACTCGCGCAGCGTGGAGAGATACTCGCCGAGATCGACGTGCATCGCGAACGACTCGGTGCCGATCGTCGCGGTCACGAGGCGCCGCGGCACGGGCTGCACCTGGATGTTCGGGATGCGCCCGCCGACGAGCTGGAACGGGATCCGGATCGCGCCAACGGGAGGCTTGAACGCCTTCACGGTCAACAGGTGCACGAGCGCCTGGTCGCGATCGAAGCCGAACACGAGCGAGTCGGCGAGCACGTCGCGGCCGAGGATGCCCATGATGCGCCGGCCCTGACGGTCGTACGTGTGGCGCTTCACGATCATCACGTTGCGCCGCTCGATGATCAGCGAGCCCATCTCGATGCCGGACAGCTCGGCGTAGAAGCGGATCTGCTGGGTGTCGGTCTCGTCGAGGAGGTGCGGGCCCTGGAACGTGCGGAACTTACCTTCCTTGACGATCTGCTCGTCGACGGCGGTGATGTTCGCGTCGGGATCGATCGCGAACAGGTACGGACCCTTGCTGTCGATCGTCACGGGCACGAGCAACAGGCTGTGCTCGAGCGATCCGACGAGCGGGATCGACCACTGCTCGCCCGTGCCACCGACAAAGCCAGGCGGCGGGCCGGACGTGCACGCGCTGGAGAGGCCCAGCGCGAGCGCGACTATTGCCGCGTGCCGTCGGCGCCGACTTCCCATGTCATTCCCGAGAACATCAGCTTGGTGAGATCGCCGAGGCCGAGCTTGGCCTTTGCATCTTCCATCTGCTGCGTTGCGAGCGCGTCATAGGTCGGCTTCTCGACGCGGTAGAGGACGCCCATCGGCATCGGGAAGTCCGGCTGGACGAGCTGCGCGAGCAGGTGAGCGTAGAGCGGCGAGCCCTGCTCGGTGTGCACGACGATCTGCGACAGCGGCGTCTGACCGGCGCCATCGCCGACCTCGACGATCTGCGGGCGGTAATCCGGGCCGAGCTTGATGCCCTTCGTGCCACCGGCGAACAGGAGCGGCTTGCCGTCGACGAGGATGATCTGGTGGTTCGCCGGATCGTCCTTCACGCCGTCCCACACGCCGTCGTTGAAGACGGGACAGTTCTGCAGCATCTCGATGAACACGGCGCCCTTGTGGACGTACGCGCGCTCGAGGATCGAGGCAGTGAGCTTCGCGTCGGTGTCCATGGCGCGCGCCACGAACGTCGCGCCCGCACCGAGCACGAGCGAGATCGGGTTGACCGGGTGATCGATCGATCCAGTCGGCGTCGACGGCGCACGCGTGCCGAGCGTGGATGTCGGCGAGTACTGGCCCTTGGTCAGGCCGTAGATCTGGTTGTTGAACAGGATGATCTTGAGATCCATGTTGCGCCGGAGCGCGTGGATCATGTGGTTGCCACCGATCGACAGACCGTCGCCGTCGCCGGTGATCACCCACACATCGAGCTCGGGGCGCGTGATCTTGAGGCCACTCGCGACCGCCGGCGCGCGGCCGTGGATCGTGTGGAAGCCGAACGTGTTCATGTAGTACGGGAACCGGCTCGAGCAGCCGATGCCCGAGACGAACACGGTGTTCTCGCGCTTGATGCCGAGGTTCGCGAGCGTGCGCTGCACGGTCGCGAGGATCGCGTAGTCACCACACCCGGGGCACCAGCGAACGTCCTGGTCGGTCTCGAGGTCCTTCTTGGACAGCTTCAGCTTGACTGCTTCGCTCATGACATCCTCTACGCGTTCGCCGTGGTTTGCGTGACGGTGACCGTGGTCGTCGAATGCCCGGCGACGCCGAGCTCGCGCTCGATCGCCTCCGTCACCTCGGAGACCTTGAACGGCATGCCCTGGACCTTGTTGAGACCGATCGCATCGACGAGGAACGTCGCGCGAATCACCGCGCGGAGCTGACCCATGTTGAGCTCCGCCACGATCACGCGCTTGAAGTTCTTGATGATCTTCGCGAGGCCCGGCTCGAGCGGCGACAGCCACCGCAGGTGCGCGTGCGAGACGCTCTTGCCCTGCGTCACGAGCGCCTGCTGCGCCTGACGGAGCGAGCCGAACGTGCCGCCCCAGCCGATGACGAGCACGTCGCCCGACTCGGGACCGGAGAGATCGAGCTCGCCGATGTCCTGCGCGATCCGATCGACCTTCTCCTGGCGGAGCTTGGTCTGCTTCTCGTGATTCTCCGGCGCGTAGGAGATGTTGCCGGTCAGCGCATCCTTCTCGATGCCGCCGATGCGGTGCTCCATGCCCGGCGTGCCCGGGATGACCCACGCGCGCGCGAGCGTCCTCTCGTCGCGCTCGTAGACGAAGTAGCCGTCCGGATTCGTGCGGTGCACGACGTCGAACCGCGGTAGCGCCTCGAGGTTCGGCAGGAGCCACGGCTCCGAGCCGTTCGCGAGGTAGCCGTCGGAGAGCAGCATCACCGGCACCATGTACCGGGTGGCGATCTTCACGGCCTCGATCGCGCAGTAGAACGTATCGCCCGGGCTCTTCGCCGCGAGCACCGGCATCGGCGACTCGCCGTTGCGGCCGTAGAGCGACTGCGAGAGATCGCTCTGCTCGGTCTTCGTGGGCAGGCCCGTCGACGGACCGCCGCGCTGGATGTTGAGGATGACGACCGGCAGCTCGGTCATCACGCCGAGGCCCATCGCCTCACCCTTGAGCGCGATGCCGGGGCCGCTCGAGGCGGTGACCGCGATCGAGCCGCCGTACGCCGCGCCGAGCGCCGCGCCCATCGCCGCGATCTCGTCCTCGGCCTGGAACGTCATCGTGCCGAAGTTCTTGTACTTCGCGAGCGAGTGCAGGATCGACGACGCCGGCGTGATCGGATAGCCCGAGTAGAACAGCTTCTTGCCGGCGAGCTCGGCACCGACGACGAGGCCAAGCGCGATCGCCTCGTTGCCCGTGATGTTGCGATACATGCCCGGCTTGAAGTGCGCGGGCGGGACCTTGTAGACGGTCTGGAACACCTCGGCGGTCTCGCCGTAGTGGTAGCCGGCCTTGAAGACCTTGACGTTCGCGTCGCCGAACTCCTGCTTCTTCGCGAACTGCTGGTAGATCCGGCGGATCTCCTGCTCGGGCTCGCGGCCATACATCCAGAACACGAGACCGAGCGCGAAGAAGTTCTTCGCGCGGCCCTTCTCCTTGGTCGACAGCGGGCTGCCTTCGAGCGCCGCGTTCGTCAGGTGCGAGATGTCGACGGAGTGGACCTTGTACTTGTCGAGCGAGCCGTCGGTGAGCGGGTTCGTCTGGTACGCGGCCTTCTTGAGGTTGCCTTCGACGAACGCACCGGAGTTCACGATCAGCGTGCCGTTCTCGACGAGATCCTTGAGGTTCGTCTTGAGGCCGGCAGGGTTCATCGCGACGAGCACGTCGGGCGCGTCACCCGGCGTGTGGATCTCGTTGCTCGAGAAGTGGAGCTGGAATCCGGACACCCCGAACAGCGAGCCGGCGGGGGCGCGGATCTCGGCGGGGAAGTCGGGGAAGGTCGAGATATCGTTGCCGGCTTCCGCCGCCGCCTTCGCAAACTCACTACCGGTGAGCTGCATGCCATCGCCCGAGTCACCGACGAAGCGGATGACAACCCGCTCCAGATTCTTCGTTTCCATAGTGCTGCTGACCTCTCGAGTCCGCGGACCTTACCAGTCCCCCCGAATGAACCCAAGACCTGTGGAAGGCGTGGATTCACCGTCGAAGGGCTGACACGCTACCCGTCGAGGACCCCAGAAAATCAGGCAATTGCAGGTGGCCTTCCGGGTGCATGAGTAATTTGCCGTGAAGAACGTCCTCCTGCCGGCCTCTCTCCTCGCCCTCGTCTCCACCACTGCCTTCGCAGACTCCACCACCCAGACCGACGCGCCTGCAAAGCCGTCGATCGCGACGGCCACCCGGGCCGAGGCCAAGTTGCCGATCGCGATCGGTGTGAACCTCCCGCTCCGCTGGAAGGAT
Organism: Deltaproteobacteria bacterium; assembly: GCA_013813765.1. GTDB lineage: Bacteria > Myxococcota_A > Polyangia > Haliangiales > Haliangiaceae > JABFXX01. Next base: position 14,723 of record JACCRC010000456.1, read on the forward strand.
GGGGAGTCGATCGGCGGCTCGCTGTACGTGGGCCTGACCAAGCGCCTCGCGCTGCGCGGCAACGTCGCGAGCTACGAATACGTCGGGGGCATGTTCACCGCCGCGGGGGCCGTGGCTAGCCTCCTCAACGGGGGCGACTCCGAGGCCTATCACGGCGGACGGATCACCGACGTCGGCGTGGGCCTTGTTCTCTACAGCAACAAGATGTGGGACGGCTTCACCGTGGAGGCCGGCCTGCTGCGCCGCGCGACGAACATCTCGACCAGCGACGACTACGCGGACGAAGCCTACGTCGCGACCGACTCCACGACCTACGCAGCGCGCGCGCTCGTTGGCTATAGCTGGCTGGTCGGCGAACACTTCTTCGTCGCGTTCGCGCTCGGCATGTCGGGCGGCCACGAGAGCGGCACGCAGACGGCGAGGATGGAGTCCCACTCGCAGTCGCCGCTCACCACGCGGAGCGTGTCGCGCTGGGAAGCGTCCCCCGAGGGCTACGTCCGGATCGGCGGCGCGTTCAATTTCGGCGGCGGCGAGATGCGGCGGTACAGCCGCTAGGGTTCGAGCGAGGTGATCACGATCGCGTTCGCGATCACGACGACATCGTGGCCGCGCACCGACGTGCCTTCCCATGATCCGGTGATCGTCGTCGCCGCCGGGTTGATGTTCACGATCAAGGCGCGTCCGCTCGCGTCGGTGGTCGTCGCGGTCGTCGACGGCTCCCCCTCGGCGAAGTAGCGAACCTCGGGTCCGCGCGGCGAGGTCGAGACCGTGCCACCGACGAGCGGCGAGCCGTTGCAGTCGACGACCTCGACGACCGCGAGGCCCTTCGTGGGATCGAACGTCAAGCCGCCAGCGGTGACGAGCGCGGCGGCATCGGCCGCGGTGAACATCTGCACGGCGACGGCGATGTCGCTCGCGACCGGCACTGCCGGATAGAGCCGGGTGTCGAGGTAACCGGCAACCGTCGCGTCGAGGTAGCCCACGCGCGGCACCATGTTCGAGTTGTACGAGTAGAAGAAGTTGCCGCCCTCGTGGCTCATCACCGGCATGAGGCTCACGTTCCCCGCGCGGCCGCGGATCATCACGCCATCGAGTGGCATGTCGCCGACGAACGTCCTCACCGTTCCGCTCACCGTGATCTTGCTCGCCGCCTCCGTGGGCAGCACCTGATCGCGGCACGACAGATCGGGCTCGGCGTCCTTCTCCGGGATCGAGCACGCCGATGCGGCGAGGGCGAGGACGGCGAGCTTCACCACGTGCCTCCGATCACCACGCCGGCCTCGCCGTCGCCGATCGCCGGCGTGATCGCGAGCTTCTCCTCGGATCGCTGCGGTCGGCCGACCCACCACAGCACCGCGGCGCCCACGATCGCCACACCACCGACGACGAAGCCGACGTTCGCGATCGTCGCCGACGTGCGCGCGCGCTTGTTGAGATCGAGCCCGCGGGGATCGAGGCACGCGGTGTTCGGGCAGATCTTGTCGGAGTCTGCGGCCAGCGAGCGCGCACGTAGCGCCATGCCGATGCCGAGCCCGAGGCCGCCTACACCGATCACCGTGGCCGCGATCGTCGTGACCTTGTACTGCCGGCCCGTCGAACGCGGGCTCCGCGCGATGGTCCGGGGAGGCGGAGGCGGAGGCGGCAGTGGTAGCTCGTCGAGCGCCGGTACCTCCACGACCTGCTCGCGCTTCTCGATCGTGATGCTCTGCGACCACTCCTTTCGCCCTGGGGCACGCGCGTAGATCGTGTACGTGCCGGCGTCGACGGGGATGCGCTGGCCCCACGTCGCGTCGTCGATCATCTTGTCATCGCGCATCACCGAGAGCTGGAAGATCCGGCGCTCCGCCGGCACCTCGATCGTCAGGTAGAACAGCTTCGCCTCGAGCTTCTTCGCGCGCCATCGCGCATTCGCCGCGCGCTTCGCTTCCTTGCCGCCACTCGCTGCACCGACCTTGAGGAGCCACGTGTACGCGCTCGCGAGCTGCGCGTTCTTCTCGCGACAGTCCGCGATCGCGAGCTCGGTTGCCGGCGACTCGACGAGCTTCTCCGCTGCCTCGAGCTTGTCGCACGCCTCGGCGATCTGCTTCGCCTTCAGCAGCTGCTTGGCCTCCGCGATCAGCGCCTTCGCGTCGGCAGCGGGCGTCTGCGCGCGTGCGATCGCAGTGCTCGCGAGGAGCACACACATCACCGCGTACAGGATCCGCACCGCGAACAGGATACCGGGGCTCAGGGCTCGCGGATCAGCGTGTACTGCTTCGTGTCGACACCCTCGGGCGGGCGCACACCGTCCCACGTGACCGCCTCGCCGGTGACGAGCCAGCTCTTCGTGCCCTCCTTCACCCGCGTGCAGCGCTTCGCCTTCGCCTGCACGATGACCTTGTCCCGCTTCAGGGTCAGCTCGTGCGTGCGGCGCACGCTCTTCTTCGACTGATTAGGGTCCCGTGTGCGGGTCAGCACCTTGCCCGCCTTCGACTCCCAGCCCAGCGACAGCGAATCCGAGCCGAAGGCGACCATGATCACGATCGGATTGCCGAGGGAGTTGTCGAGCCGCGCGTCGCAACGGTTGCCCCAGCCACCGCACGCGTAGGTCAACGTGACGACATCCCCGTCGGCGACGGGCAGCGGCGTGCCCGAGCGCAGGATGAACGCGAACGGCTTCTTGCCGTCATCGATGCGCGCGGAGTCGTTCGAGCCGCGCGTGAGCTTCCCGGTGATCTGACCGCGGGTGAAGCTCTCGGCGACGTCGATCGACGCCCAGCACGACTTCGGAGTCGGTGCTGCGTGAGCTACCCGTGACAAGCCGATCAGCACCATGAACATCCCGGCGAACCGCGCTACGCTCCCCGCGTGAAGAGTCTCGTCCTCGCGACGCTCCTCGTCGGATGTGGAACCCACAGTCCCGCGAGCATACCATCCGCTCCGAAGGGCTCCCCGTCGGGGGCGTGGCCCGAGGGCGCGCCGCTCGTCACCCCTGGGGAGCGGATGAGCTATCGCATCCAGCTCGGCGGCGTCGAGCTCGCGCAGATGACGCTCGGCGTGGGCGACATCTCCGAGGTCTCGGGCAAGAAGGCGATCGTCGTGCAGGGCCACGCGAAGAGCGTCGGGCTCGCGAACATGGTCGCCGCGATCGACGACACGTTCACCTCGTGGATCGACATCGAGACCGGCCGCCCGGTGCGCTTCCAGGTCGACGAGTACGAGACGAACAGCAAGACGAACATCGAGCACACGACGATCGATCTCGCGGCCCGCACCGGCGATCAGGTTCCGATCCAGTTCGGGATCAACGATGCGAAGCCGACCGACGAGCCGCAGACCGTCGGCATGAAAGAGGTCTGGGACTACAACGCGTTCATCATCGCGTTGCGCGGCTGGGAAGGTCCGCAGGGCTCCGCGACCTCCGTCGAGGTGTTTCGCAGCCGGTACCTGTGGCACGTCGACGTGAAGATCGCGACGGTCGGCAAGCTCGCGACCGACCTCGGCGAGCTCCCGGCGATCCGGATCGACGGCCACGCCTACAAGCTCGATCGCAAGCACGGGAAGTTCCCGAACACCGACGAGCGAGACTTCTCCGTGTGGATCTCGAACGACGACGGGCGCGTTCCGCTCAAGCTCGCGGCGAAGACCGACTACGGCGACGTGAAGATGGAGATCACGGACTACCAGCCGGGTAACGGCACGCGGCTGAAGCCCTGATCGCCGTTGGACTCAGTGGCCGTGGCCGGCGTGCGGATCGCCGCCGCCACCGCCGCCCGCTTCGGCCTTCGAGCGGAACTGCTTCACGCCCTTCCCCATCACTTCCTTCTCGTAGTAGTCGGCGCCGCTGACGCCCGACTGCTCGGCGACCGCGAGCCGCTCGTCGATGATCTTCTTGAACGCTTCCTTCGGCAGCGCACCACCGACGTGGATGCCGTTGACGAAGAACGTCGGCGTCGAGTTGACCTTGAACTTCGCGAGCTCGGCCATGTCGTCCTGGATGACCTTCTGGCACTCGCCACCCATGTCGGCCTGGAGCTTCGTGGTGTCGAGGCCGAGCTCCTTCGCGAGCGCCATCAAGTTTTCCTTGCCGAGCTTCGACGGGTCGCGCGACGCCGCGTACGGCTTGAAGCCCTTCTCCCAGACGGCATGGTTGTACGCGAGGTACTTGCCCTGCTTCGCAGCGGCACACGTCGCGAGGTGTGCGTCCGTCGCGACCTGCGGGTGCACGACCATGTCCTTGTAGACGATGCGGACCTTGCCGTCGTACTCCTTCACGAGGTCGTCCATCGTCGAGGCCGCGCGCTCGCAGTACGGGCACGCGAAGTCGAACGCCTTGACCACCGTGACGATCGCGGTGTTCGGACCATCCACCTTGCCGGCCTTCACGTCGTTGTCGACGGCAACCGCGAACACGGCGGTCGGATCGGGCTCCGACTGCTCCTGCTGCGCCTGCTGCTGCTTCTGCTGCGCGTAGACCTTGCCGAGGAATTCGAGCGCCTCGGCGTGCTTCGCGTAGTTGTCCTCGAGGCGGCGCAGGCGCGTCTCGACATCGCCGCTGTGATCGGCCTGCGTGTTGACCGGAGCCGCCGCGGCCTGCGTGCCCTTCGGTGCCTGGGTAGCGACGCTGTCGAGTCGGGACTGTGTGTTCTCGCAGCCGACGACGGCAACAGCAGCGAGCAGCAAAGCAATGGAGGTCTTGAACATGAGGCCGGGAACCTACGCGCGGTCCCGGCTTATTCCTACAACTGTAGTAGGGTCAGTGTCCGTGGCCGTCGTGGGCGCCGTGGCCACCGCCACCGCCGCCTGCTTCAGCCTTCGAACGGAACTGCTTCACGCCCTCGCCCATAACCTTCTTCTCGTAGAATTCCGCGGGGCTGACGCCCGACTGCTCGACGACCTTCAGGCGCTCGTCGATGATCTGCTTGAAGCTCTCCTTCGGCAGCGCGCCACCCACGTGGATGCCGTTGACGAAGAACGACGGCGTCGAGTTGACCTGGAACTTCTGCAGCTCCTGGGCGTCGTTCTGGATCAGCTTCTGGCACTCGGGGCCGTCCATGTCGGCCTTGAGCTTCGTCGCGTCCAGACCGACGGACGGCGCCCACGCCAGGAACGCTTCCTCGGAGAGCTTCGACGCGTCACGCGAGGCCGCGTACGGGTTGAACGCCTTCTCCCAGAACGCATCGTAGAACGCCATGAACTTGCCCTGCTTGCCCGCGGCGCAGTTCGCGAGGTGAGCCTTCATGACCTGCTGCGGATGCACCACCAGGTTCTTGAACACGACGCGCACCTTGCCGTCGTACTCCTTGACGAGATCCTTGAGGGTCAGACTGACCCTCTGGCAGTAGGGTCAAGCAAAGTCCCAGGCCTCGACGATCGTGATCGGCGCTCCGACCGGCCCCTCGACCATGCCCATCGCGACGTTGTCTGCGATGTTGACCGCGAACACGGCGGTGGGATCGGGCTCCTGCGCCGCCTGCTGGGCCTGCTGCTGCTTCTGCTGCGAGTAGACCTTTCCGAGGAAGTCGAGCGCCTCGGCGTGCTTCGCGTAGTTGTCCTCGAGGCGGCGGAGCCGCGTCTCGACGTCACCGCTGTGATCCGCCTGCGCGCTCGGCGCAGCGGACGGGGCCTTCGCGGGCGCCTGCATGTTCATGCCGTCGAGCTTGGACTTCGAGTTCTCGCACCCGGCCGTGGCGAGAAGGAAAACGGCTGCAGCCGTGGCGAAACGCTTCATGGGGGGAGCCTGCCACGCCGACTTCGACGCTGACAAGGGGCGTCTGGCGGTGGCATGCTGCTCGGCCCGTGCGCCGCTGGCTCGTGCTGTACCTGTCGCTTGCCGCGTGCGGCGATGACGGCTCGTCGATGACCGGGGGAGACGGCGGCCTCGACGGGCGCCCGGATGGGCCCCCGAGCAACTGCCAGCCGCAGGGGGCCACCGGGCAGTTCAACCGCCGCGCGAACAACCCCCGCCTGCTCCCGAAGCAGACGTTCGCGGATGGGAAGCTCGACACCCATATCGCGGATCCCGACGTTCGCTGGGACGCGGCGACCTCGCGGTGGGAGCTGTACTACGCGTCATCGCACGGCACGTCGTACACGTCCGCGGACCAGGCCAACGTGATCCGCCATGGCTCGAGTGCCGATCGGATCACCTGGGCCGTCGACGAAGCGCCCGCGCTCGTGGTCTCGACGGATCCGCAGGCGTGGGATCGCCTCCGCGCCGAAGCGCCCACCGTGGTCTACAACCCGGCCGCGCCCGCGGATCGGAGCTACCTGATGCTGTACTCGGGGGCGAGCGGAGTCTTCCCGCACGCCGGGTACAGCTTTAACTACGCGATCGGCGCTGCGATCTCCGCCGACGGCAAGACGTTCACGCGGATCACCGCCGCCGAGTCACCGAAGGGCAAGGCCGGTCTCGTGCTGACCGCGGCCGATGTCTTTCCCGCCGGCGTCGATGGCGTTGTCGCGGATCCCGAGCTCGTGCTCGTCAACGGCACGTACCACCTGTTCTTCTCGAGCTTTTCCTGCACGGGCACGGACTGCAACACCGTCGACAGCTACGGCATCTCGCACGCGACGTCGACCGACGGCATCCACTGGGTGATCGCCGAGGCGCCGGTGCGCAGCCTGCTCCGCGCCTCCGCCGATCTGAAGACCGGTGGTGCCCAGCCGTCGGTGATCTACGACGAGGCCCACTGCCGCTGGGAGATGTGGCTGTCGAGCGATCTACCGAACGAGACCGCGAACCAGCCCGTCGCGTTCAACAACATGGCCGGCGTGTGGCACGCCGACTCGCTCGACGGCATCACGTGGCACGTCAACTACGTGTTCGCGCGCGAGCTCGTGTGGACTCCGACGGAGAAGGGCGAGCCGCTCGGCCTCCTCACCGGCGCGGATGTGGGCTCGAGCGGCAACGGGCGGCTGATGCTCTACGTCGGCTTCGACAATCAGAACGTGCCCGCCGGCTTCACGCTTCCGGACCGCACGCCGACGGGATCTCGGCCCGGCGTGACGGTGATGAACGTCGCGACGCGCGACTTGCCCTGATCGCAAGGCCCGGCGCGCCGGGCCGCGCAGCACCGCCCGAAGGCGGTGCGGAGGTCGATCACCCGCCGATGCGGCGAAGGTCCGCGAGATCCACGCGGCGCTTCGCGAGGCTCGGCTCGAGCTGATTCATGTTGCTGCGCCAGACCTCGTACTCGAGCTCGCTGATCGGCACGACCTGCGCGAGCGTGACGGGCGGCGGTCCGAGATCGAGCGGCAGCGAGATGTCCCACAGGCGAGGAACCGCGATGTAGACGTGCGGAAGCCGCACCGAGAGATCGTCGGCCCCGAGCGAACCGACGACGTCGCGCACGACCACGCCGGGCTCCGGATAGAACTCGCTGTCGGCGAGGTGGAACACGAGGTTCGCGAGGATCTGCCCGCAGAGCTCGGTGTCGATCGTGCTCGCGAGGATCAGCTCGATGCGCGGGCGCTCGGCGTCGGGCCACACGTGATTCGAGAGCCCGATGGTCACGAACGACCACTTGCCCACCGCCGGCTGATCGATGATCCGGCCGACCTCGACCGCGCGACTGTCATCGGCGGCGTGACGGTACGTGCGGGTCGAGAACGCACCGAACACCGCGCGGAGATCCTCGGTCGTGCGCGTCGATTGCCGGAGGAACGCCGCGAGCGTCGGGACGTCCCGCGCCATCTCGATCCACGTGGGCTGTAGCTTCAGCGTGCGCCGCAGGTAGCTCAGCGCGACGACCTTGTTGCCTACCTCGGCGTGCGCGACCGCGCCGCCCCAGAGCGCCGTCGCGCTGGTCGGAGCGAGCCCGATCGCCTGATCGAACGCGCGGGTCGCTTCGTGGGGCTTGTGGAGGCAGAGCAGCGTCTGCCCGAGGCCCTTCCACGCGTGCGGATGCGCCGGAAACAACTGAGCCGCCTTCTCGAAGCGCGTCGCGGCCTCCGCGAATCGCTCCTCGCGGAACAGCGCTTGTGCCTCGACGACGAGGGAGTCCGCAGCGGCCTGGCTCACGTGCGATCGGATACCACGAGGTGCTATGGTCGCGATCGATGAGCGCCGGAGTAGGAGCTGACGTCGAAGCCCTGTGCGCGAAGTGCGGGGACGTCTGGCATGTCGTTGTTGCAAAGGTCGGAGTCAAGATCGTCAAGGTCCAGTGCAAGCAGTGCAGCGGGTACCACCGGTACAAGTCCCCGCACGGCGCACCCACGGAAGCGAAGCTGCCGGCGACCAATCGTCCCGCGAAGGAGCCGCGCGCGTCGCGGGATCCCGTGGAGCGGTTCGAGAAGCCGGCGGTCGCTGCGGACCTGACGAAACCGGCGAGGCCGTACCGCGCGAGCGAGAAGTTTGTCGTCGGAGACCGGGTCGATCACCCGAGCTTCGGGCAGGGCGTGATCGAGATCTCCGAGCCGGGAAAGGTCACCGTGTTCTTCGCGACCGGGCGTCGCGTGCTGGTGCAGTCGAAGGACGGCGGTACGCCCGGTACGGGTGGTGGAGGCGGTGGTTTGACGCGGCCCAAGCCGTTCGACCACTCGAATCCCCCGGCGGGCGGCAAGCCCGTCGGCGAGACCTAGAATGGCGACGAAGCGCGTGCGGCTGGGCTGGCTCGGCCCGGTGATCGTGCTCGTCGGCATCGCCGCGGCGGTCGCGGGGCTGTACCTGGTGATGACGAGCAAGCCGAAGGCCGGCGCGGTGATCGAGACCATCGTGATCGATCCCCACGCGAAGATCGTCGTGCGCGCCGAGGACGGTGGCGATCGCGCGTTCGTCGAGCTGCACGTCGGCGACGAGATGAAGTGGCAGGCACTCGTGCCGCACTACGGCGGCCGCACCGGTGCGACCGGTATCGCGTGGGGCGAGACGGCGGTCTCGGTGCGCGTGGTGCGCGACAACAAAGCCGAAGTGTTCGCGCTCGCGATCAAGGACGCGTCGAAGCTCGGTGGCGTCAAGCTCGGGGCGGGCAAGGGTCCGATCAAGCTCGACGCGACAGGCCCGGTGACGCTGACCGACAACCTCCGCTCCTACGAGGTGGTCAGCGGCGAAGGCTGGAACCAGATGACGGCGATCGACCTCCGCAACGGCAGCAAGCTATGGACGATCGAGCTGGGAGCGGCGCCCATCACGAGCGGCGGGGTGAAGGGCGGGCTCGTGTGGATCGAGCAGGCGGGTACCAGGCGCTACTTCCAGGTCTTCACCGGCCAGGAAGACCGCTCCAGCGAGACCACCGGGGCGCCCCTGGACCCCACTCCCGCGCCCTAACGTATTGTCCGGTATGCATATTTGTCTATGGTGAGGCGGCAGGGCTCTGTAACGCTCTCGTCACCGAGCCGGTATACTTTCGACCGAATGTCCTCCGAGCGAGCGATCGTCCCCGAAGTCTCCGGTCTCCATCGGCTCGAGGTCGTGCTCGCTGCCGCCGCCGAGCAGGCTGCGGAGATGCCGCGCGATCGTCCATCGCTGCGCGTGATCGAGCTATCCGGTCGCACGCCGTCCGCACCGGGGCTCGGCGAGGAAGTACCGACGGATCTGGGCTCGCACGAGCTCTACCTGAATCGCGAGCTCGGGTACCTGAACTTCTGCTGGCGGGTCCTTCACGAAGCCGAAGACGAGCGGATCCCGGTCCTCGAGCGCGCGAAGTTCATCGCGATCGTCAGCTCGAACATCGACGAGTTCTTCCAGAAGCGCATTGGCGGCCTCAAGCAGCAGGTCGGCGCTCAGGTCCACACCGTCACGCCCGACGGGCGGACGCCGCAGCAGCAGATCAACGACTGCCTCGAGCTGATCACCGCGCTCGAGAAGAAGAAGATCCTGATCCTCGAGAAGCTGCACACCGAGCTGAAGTCGATCGGCGTGTGGCTCGCACCGTTCAAGGAGCTGGATGCCCAGCAGCAGACCTGGGTGCGCGAGTACTACATCCGCAACATCTTCCCGCTGGTCACGCCGCAGGCGATGGACCCCGCGCACCCGTTCCCGTTCGTCTCGAACCTCTCGCTGAACCTGCTGGTGTCGCTGCGCTACGAGAACGACTCCGAGTCGCTGCTCGCCCGCGTCAAGATCCCGGTCGGTGGTGGCACGCCGCGCTACGTGCGTGTCGGGACCTCGCGAACGTTCGTGGACCTCAGCGACGTGATGGCGAACAACCTCGATCTGTTGTTCCCGCAGATGGAGATCGAGGCGTGCTCGATGTTCCGCGTCACCCGTAACGCGATCACCGAGCGCGACGAGGAAGAGGCCGAGGATCTCCTCGAGATGATCGAGATCGAGATGCGCGAGCGGAAGTTCGCGCCGGTCGTGCGGCTCCAGGTCGACCGCACGATGCAGCCGATGCTGCGCGGCCGGCTGGCGTCCGAGCTTGGCCTCGACGAGGCGAGCGACGTGTTCGAGGCGGAAGGCATGCTCGGCCAGCGCGACCTCATGGAGATCGCGCTCCTCGACATCCCGGAGCTACGCGACGCACCACACGCGCCGTCCGCGCCCGTTGACCTGCTGACCGACGGCAACATCTTCCACGCGATCCGCGATGCGAAGTGCCTGATGGTCCACCACCCGTACGAGTCGTTCCAGCAGAGCGTCGAGCGGTTCCTCCGCGAGGCCTCCGACGATCCGAAGGTCCGCGCGATCAAGATGACGCTGTACCGGACCTCGAAGGACTCCGAGGTCATCCGGCAGCTGGTGCGTGCCGCGCGCAACGGCAAGCAGGTCGCCGTGGTGCTCGAGCTCAAGGCGCGCTTCGACGAGGAAGCCAACATCAAGTGGGCGACGCGCATGGAGCGCGCCGGCATCCACGTCACCTACGGCGTCGTCGGGCTGAAGACGCACACGAAGCTGGTGCTCGTCGTGCGCCAGGACTTCGACGGTCTGCGCCGCTACGCGCACCTCGCGACCGGCAACTACCACGCCGGCACCGCGCGGCTGTACACCGACCTCGGCATCTTCACGTGTGACGACGCCATCGGCCGCGACCTCACCGAGCTGTTCAACTACCTGACGACTGGCTACAAGCCGCGCCGCAAGTACCAGAAGCTCCTCGTCGCGCCGAAGCAGCTGAAGGGCGCGTTGCTCGAGAAGATCGAGCGAGAGATCGCGATCCAGGGCGCCGGCGGACGCGGCCACATCCAGTGGAAGCTGAATGCGCTCGAGGATGTCGACATCACCCGCGCGCTGTACCGCGCGTCGCAGCGCGGCGTGACCATCGATCTGATCGTCCGCGACACCTGCCGGCTGCGCCCGGGTCTCGACGGCGTGTCGAGCACGATCAAGGTCGTCAGCGTGGTCGGGCGGTTCCTCGAGCACGCGCGCATCTACCACTTTCACAACAACGGAAAGCCCGAGTACTACCTCGGCTCCGCCGATGCGATGCAGCGCAACCTCGAGAAGCGCGTCGAGGTGCTCGTGCCGATCGAGGACGCGCGACTTCAGGCCGAGATGCGGCACCTCCTCGACACGCAGCTCTCCGATCAGCGCGGCGCGTGGGATATGCAGTCCGACGGCAGCTACGTGCAGCGCACGAGCATGGGTGCGAAGCACAGCCAGCAGCAGACGATCGAGCGCACCGAGCGCCGGCTCAAGGAAGCGACCCGCCTCCGCCGCCGCAAGGTCCAGTCGACCACGACGCGCAAGAAGCGCTGATCACGGGCGCTACAGCGACGAGCAGACCACGTCGCCCGAGGACGCCCTCACCTCGACCTTGACCTTCTGGTTGTCGGTGTACTTGCGCCACGTGCTGTCCGATACATCGCAGCTGTCGTCGGCGCCGAACTCGAGCGTCAGCGTCTCGGTCTTCTTGCCCTGCCGCTTCGCGCCGAACGAGGCGTGTGTGTCCGCTGGTGGTAGTCCCTTGTCGGGCCACACCGGGTTGATGCCGACTCCCGAGGCTTTCGCGGTGTCGATCTGGACCCACTTCCGCATGTTGTACGTGCACCAGTCGTCCTCGACGGGCACGCTGCGATAGACGGGCGTGCACTTCTTGACCTGCTCGAACGTGCCGTCCTTCTTGTCCTTGCGCTCGGTGGTGCACGTCTCCTCGCCGGTCTTCTCCTGCTTGCGCGAGCGCTCCTTGCGGTAACACGTCGAGCCCTCCGCCTCGCGAGGCACGCGGTCGCGCCACTCGCTCTCGCGAACCTGCTTGAACTCCTCGACCGCGATCTCGCGCGTCCACTTGTGCGCGGTCACCACCCTCTCCGCCGACTTCGTGCGGATGAAGCGGTACCAGATGCCTAAGATCACGAGCGCGATGATCCCGAGGACCAGGAACAGGATCCACCAGCGCTTCTTCTTCGGCTCGACCTTTGGCTGCGCGGCGACGATGCCACGCACTTCCTTCGAGCCGTCCATCGGCGCGCCGCAGTACGTGCAGTTCTTGCACTGCGTGCCCATCGGCTTCTCGCACGCCGGGCAGTGGCGATCGCCACCTTCGTACTTGTGGCCCTCGACCTTCTTCGCGTCGCCTTCCTTCGGGAAGTAGCGCTTCACCGGATTCTGCGGACCGCCGCACTCGGCACAGAACCGCTGGGATAGCCCGAGCAGGCCCTTCTGGCCGCAGTGCTCGCAGTCCCAGAGCATCTCGAAGTGGCCTTCGCTCTCGACTCGCTGTTCACCCATCGCGCGTATCTTATAGCTAGCCGACCGGCGAGTGGGCGCGCGCCCCGGGCAGGTTACAGTGCGGCCATGGCCGTTCCTGGAATCGCTGCTCCGACCTCCATCTTTCAGGGAGGCGGTGGCGGCGGTGGCGGCGGTGGTGGCGGCGGTGCGGGTGGTGGCGGTGGTGGCGGCGCGGGCGGCAAGGCCGTCGAAGGCAAGAGTCCACACAAGCGCGATCAGGGTCCGCCTCCGTCGGATCAGATCAACTGGAAGAACTATCTCGGTGTGTTCCGCTACAGCAAGCGGGCGATCGGGCTTGTCTGGGCGACGAGCCGAGCGCTGACGATCGGGCTGGCGGTCGGAAGCTTGATCGCGGGGCTGTTGCCGGGCGTCGTGGCGTACGTCGGCAAGTACCTCATCGACGCGATCGTCACGGCGACGAGCACGCACGCGTACGACGACAAGATGGCCGCGCTGACGTTCGTGGGCATCGAGCTCGGCCTGGTGATCGCGCTCGCGGTGACCTCGCGCCTGCTCGGGATGATGCGCAGCCTGCTGCGCCAGCAGCTCGGGCAGAAGATCAACGTCGAGATCCTCGAGAAGGCGCTGACGCTCGAGCTGACGCAGTTCGAGGACTCCGAGCTGTACGACAGCCTCACGCGCGCGAGACGCGAGGCATCGTCGCGGCCGCTCTCGCTCGTCTCGCAGACGTTCGAGCTAGGACAGTCGCTCATCACGTTGCTCGGGCTCGGTGCGCTGCTGCTCGCGTTCTCTCCGATCGCGCTCGGGGTGTTGATCGTCGCCGCGATCCCGCCGTTCATCGCCGAGCTGAAGTTCTCCGGGGATGCTTTCCGCCTCTCGCGCTGGCGCACGCCCGAGACCCGCGAGCAGATCTACGTCGAGACCGTGCTCGCGCGCGAGGACCACGCGAAGGAGGTCAAGCTGTTCGGCCTCGGCGAGCGGTTCCTCAGCCGCTACAAGACGATCTTCAACAAGCTGTATGCCGGCGACCGCGCGATCACGATCCGCCGTGCGATCTGGGCGCTGATCCTCGGCACGATCAGCCAGATCGCGTTCTACGGCATGTACCTGTGGATCGCGCTGTCGGCGATCGACGGCACGATCTCGATCGGCGAGATGACCATGTACGTCGTCGTGTTCAGGCAGGCGCAGTCGGCGATGACGAGCGCGCTTGGCGACGTCGGCGGAATGTACGAGGACAACCTCTACCTCTCGAACCTGTACGAGTTCCTCGACACCCCGACGATGGCCCCCGGCGGCACCGCGACCGTGGGCACCGTGCCCGGTGACGGCGTGCGGTTCGAGGACGTGTCGTTCCAGTATCCCGGCTCGCACGAGTACGCGATCACTCACCTGTCGCTGCACATCAAGCCCGGCAGCAAGCTCGCGATCGTCGGCGAGAACGGCTCCGGCAAGACCACGCTGATCAAGCTGCTCACCCGGCTCTACGAGCCCACGCAGGGCCGGATCCTCCTCGACGGGCTCGACCTCCGCGACTGGGCGCCGTCCACACTGCACCGCCGGATCGGCGTCATCTTCCAGGACTTCGTGCGCTACCAGCTCACCGTCGGCGAGAACATCGGCGCCGGCGACGACCGCGCGTATGACGACCGCACGCGCTGGGACGACGCGGCGGAGCGCGGCCTCGCGAAGCCGATCATCGAGTCGTTGCCAGACACCTACGACACACAGCTCGGCAAGTGGTTCCGCAACGGCCGGGAGCTGTCGCTTGGCCAGTGGCAGAAGGTCGCGCTCGCGCGCTCGTTCATGCGCCGCGACGCCGACATCCTCGTGCTCGACGAGCCCACGGCGTCGATGGACGCCGAGGCCGAGGTGAAGATCTTCGAGCGGTTCCGCGAGCTGACCGAGGACAAGATCGCGATCGTGATCTCGCACCGGTTCTCCACGGTCCGCATGGCCGATCAGATCATCGTGCTCGACCGCGGATCCGTGATCGAGCGCGGGACGCACGCGGAGCTCGTCGCGAAGGGCGGCCGCTACGCCACGCTCTTCAACATGCAGGCGCAGGGCTATCGGTGACCGACGACGAGTACTTCAAACGCTGGGAGACCAGGCTTTTCGATTCGAACGCCCGCCACGGCATTCCGCTACCGGTCGTGGACTACGAGGCTCCCGAGCTGCGAGAACGGCTCGGCTGCGACGAGGACGCGCTCGCGAAGTTCCTGGTCGAGCACTTTGTGGCCGAGCACAACGCGTTCGAGGTGATCGTGGAGGCGGTCACCCCGGGGCGGATCACCGTGCTGTTCGCCGCGACCACGAAGGATCTGCGCCGCAGGTTTCGCGAGTACCAGCTGATCATCACGCTCGGAGAGGGCCGCGACACGTTCGCGATCGAGTCCGAGACGATGACGTTCGAGCGCAGCGACCTCGTGCGCGTCAACATGCCGCGCTGGCGCTACCGCTAGGAGCCTGTAGAGCGTAGCGACGCTCTTGGTCGACGCGCGCATCGGCAGCGGTCGCGCCGGCGCCGGCCCCGACGCTCAGGCGGCCTGCAGGCGCTGCATCTG
>JACCRC010000474.1 GCA_013813765.1 Deltaproteobacteria bacterium
GACCACGGCTGCCCGGACCACCCGCGCCACCGCGCGGAGCGCGGGCGTCGGTGTCGTCGCGACGTGCACGAGCTTCGTCGGGGCCGCGGCGGCCGACGGCCCGCGACTCGTATGCCTTGCTGCCGCCGCCGCTGCGCGCGCGATGCTTGGGAGTCTCGGAGGCGCTGTGCGGAACCGGTGCCCCACGCTCGAAGTCAGCGCCCTCATCGGACCCGAGGCCCGGCGCGTCGAGGTCCACGTCGCGGTCGGGGTCGCCCTCGCCGTCCCAGGCGTCTCCCTCGAGGCCACCGGCGGCGGCGCGGGCAGCGGCGTTGCGCTCGCGATTTGCTTCGGCCTCGGCGTGCGCGGCTTCGGCTTCGTCGCGTGCCTTGGCGCGGGCGCGGCGCGGGATGTCGGTGGCCTCGCGATCGGAGCGCCAGCGGCCACGGGCGACCGTGGAGTGATCGAGGCCGACCAGATCGCGCAGCGCGTTGAGCTCGAGCTGCGTGAGCTCGCGCGCGTCGCCGACGCGCAAGTCGTGGAACGTCAGGTTCGCGAACGCCACGCGCTGCAGCTTGTCGACGCTGTAGCCGAGCGCCTCGATCATGCGGTGGATCTGGCGGTGCTTGCCCTCGTGGATCGTGATGCCCAGCCACGTGTACTTGGACTCGCCGGGCAGCACGCTGATCTCGGCGGGCATCGTGGTGGTGCCGTCGTCGAGCGTCACACCGTCGCGCAGCAACTTGACGTGATCTGCCGAGAGCTGGCCGTGGACCTTCACGTGATAGGTCTTCGCGACGTGCGAAGCGGGAGCGAGGAGCTTCGCCGCGAGCTCGCCGTCGTTCGTGAGAAGCAGCACGCCCTCGGAGTAAAAATCGAGGCGGCCGACCGGCTTCACCGGCACCGGCAGGTTCGGCAGGTAGTCCATCACCGTCGGGCGGCCGCGGTCATCGGTGACCGCGGTGATGCAGGCCTTCGGCTTGTTCAACAGGACGTAGAACGCGTCGAGCGCCATCACGCCTTCGCCGTCGACCGTCACCTCGGCGGTGTCCGGATCGACCTTGGTGCCGAGCGTGGTGACGACCTCGCCGTTGACCGTGACGCGGCCCGCGGTGATCAGCTCCTCGCACTTGCGACGCGCCGCTACGCCCGCGGACGCCAGATACCGCTGCAGGCGGACGAGCTCACCCACGGGCTACTCCGTAGCCGGTTCGGTGGAGCGCGGCTCGCCGTCGATCGCGTCAGCCGCGATCACGGGATCGAGAGAGTCAGCCGCAGCGTCAGCCTGCGGGGCAATCAGTGCGTCGGTCATCGGCGCCAGCGTACCCGCAGAACCGTCGGCAAACACGTCCGCCGACACGGCATCGGCGGGAGGCTCGACGGCAGCGAACTGCTGCGAGCCAGCGGCGAGCATCTCCTCGGGAGCGTCGGGCTCGGCCGTGCCCACGAGGTGGGCAGAGGCGTCGAACGAGGCGGCTTCTGAGTCCGAGCCAAGCTCGGCACCAGACGCCTTGCGGTCGTCATCGTCGGCCGCGGAGACCGCCCTGTGTTCGTCATCCGCGTCGTCGCCCGCGGAGAGGTCCTCGGCATCGGACGTGGTCTCGCCGATCGATACGGCGGTGGCGTCAGGGCCGGAGTCGGATGCGGAGACGGTCTCGCCGTCGGCATCGGAAACCGAGATGGCCTCGCCGTCGGCATCGGAAACCGAGATGGTCTCGCCGTCGGCATCGGAAGCCGAGATGGTCTCGCCGGCCGCGTCGGAGGCCGAGACGGCATCGGCACCGGCATCCGATTCCGCGCCGGATGCGGACACGGCGTCGGCGTGGGCGTCGGAAGCGGACACGGCGTCCGAGTCAGCGTCGAATTCCGCGTGCGATGCGGATACGGCGTCGGCCTCGGCATCGGATTCCGCGTCGGATGCGGAAACGGCGTCGGCATCCGAGGCGGCAACGGTCTCGGCATCGGATCCCCCGTCGGATGCGGAAACGGCGTCGGACGCGGAAACGGAATCGGATGCGGAAACGGAGTCGGGTGCGGAAACGGAGTCGGGGTCGGGGTCGGGGTCGGCATCGGAGGCGGCGACGGCCTCGGCATCGGATTCCCCGTCGGATGCGGACACGGCGTCGGATGCGGACACGTCGGCGTCGGATCCCGCGTCGGATGCGGAAACGGCGTCGGAGATCTCAGCCTCGACCACGGAGACGGTCGTCGCGTCGGTTGCGGGCATTGCATCGATGGCGGCGGCAACGAGATCGCGGTCGGAGACAGCGTCCGAAGCCTCGGACGCGAACAGCGTCTCGCCGTCCACGCGAGACGGCGCTTCGGAGATCGTATCCGTCGAGTTACCGAGCAGCTCCGAGGCTGCGTCGGAGAGTGCGCCAGCGTCGATCGATTCGCCGCCGTCGCCGGTCGGGCCGCTGTCGCCACCCATCGGGCCACCGTCGCCGCCCATCGGGCCGCCGTCGGAGCCACCTCCGGAAGAGCCGGAGGAGCCGCCGTCATCGGGACCGGGCCCGAGTCGCGAGTGCATCACGCGGCGCGATTCGTCGGACAGCTCGGAGTACTCGCGGAGAGTGGGCAGCTCGCGCAGATCGCCGAGGCTGAAGAAGTCGAGGAACTCCTTGGTCGTCCCGTACAGCATCGGGCGGCCGACCTCTTCCTTTTTGCCGAGCACGCGGATCAGCAAGCGGTCCATGAGGAGCTTGAGGGTCGCGCTGGAGTCGACACCGCGGATGTCGTCGATCTCGGGACGCGTGATCGGCTGGCGATACGCGACGATCGCGAGCGTCTCGAGCTGCGCTCGCGAGAGACGGACGGGACGGCCCTGGATCAGCTGCTGGACCCACGCGGAGAACTGCGGGCGCGTGCGGAACTGGAAGCCGCCGGACACCTGCTGGAGCACGAGGCCGCGCTCCGCGTAGTCCACGGTGATCTCGGCGAGGGTGGTCTCCAGCCGCTTGGTGTCGCTGACGCGGGTCAGCTGGCGCAGGCGCTGGACGGTGATCGGCTTGTCCGAGGCGAACACCAGGGCCTCGACGAGTTGCTTGAGCTGGACGGCGTCCATCGACGCGGCGCTCGTGGGCAGCGCGGCGGTGCCAGCATCGGGGTCCTCGGCGGCAAGCTCGACCCCGAGCTCTGCGGAATCACTGGGTTCCAGGACATCGACATCGCCATCGCCTTCGCCTTCGCCTTCAACGAGCGCCTCGGTCGGCTCCTCCTCGGCAGCGGCGTCGAGCAACGGCTCGTCATCGGCCGGCGGAAGCGGCTCGTCGGCAGCCGCAGCTTCGACGGCTTCCACGATGGCCGCCTCGATCTCCTCGCTGCCCTCCGCCAGGATCTCCTCCCCAGGGATGCCCTCGGAGACTTCGATCGGCTCGACGACGACGGGTTGCTGCTTTCGACGACGGCTCACGGACGTACCACTAACACGTGGGGCCGACAGTGAACCTATCGGTAGTCGTCGCCGCCAGCCACCGAACGCTCCATGCGGGCGCGGAGATCTTCTCCCGCGCGCTCGATCAGGATCTCCTCGTCGCCACCGCCAGGCTGCGAGATCGCGATCAGCCGGAGCTTGGCCATCTCGAGCAGCGCCAGGAACGTCACCACGGCCTCGTGCTTGATCTCGAGCGCCGTGCGCACGATGCCGTCACGCAGGAACGAGAACATCGAGCTGAACGTGAACCGACCCTCGGCCTCGAGCCGGTCCGTGAGCTCGGCGATCTTCTGCCCGACGCTCAGCCGATCGATCAGGACGTTGTGCGCGACCTTGACCTTCGCCTGCTGCATCACGCGATCGAAGGCCTCGATCAGCTTGTGCACGGGGAACGGCGCGAGGGGCGCGATCGCATCGAGGTCGACGCCGTCGGACACCGCGTCCTCGGTCGGCGCGCCGCGGCTCCAAACGTTGCGGCCAACGACCGGGCGTCCTCCGAGCTGGTCGGCGGCTTCCTTGTACTTCTGGTACTCGAGCAGGCGGCGGATGAGGTCCGCACGCGGATCGATGTTCTCCTCGATACCCTCGGCGCCCTCGCCTTCCTCGACCTCGAGCGGCTCCGGGTTCGGCAGGAGCTCGCGCGACTTGATGTGGCACAGCGTGGCCGCCATCAGCAGATATTCGCCGGCGACATCGATGTCCATGCCGACCATCGCGTCGAGGTACTCGAGGTACTTCTCGGTGACGAACGCGATCGGGATGTCCAGGATCGAGAGCTCGTGCTTCTTCACCAGGTGAAGCAAGAGATCGAGCGGTCCCTCGAAGACATCGAGGGCTACCTGGTAACCGGCCTGATCCATCACATCAACTGCACAGCGAGAAGAACAACGAGTAGAGGTTGGTCATACACCACATCGCCGGGATCACGAAGATCTGCTGGACCTGAGGAATGCAGATCAACGCGAGAAACACGAACGGCGAGAACCGCAGGTACTCCTCCCACTTCTTGCGGTGCTTGTACGGCGTGAGCGCCTCGGCGACATGACCACCGTCGAGAGGCGGGACCGGCACGAGGTTGAAGAAGAACAGCGTGAAGTTGATGCTCGCGGCGAAGAAGATGACCTGCTGCATCGGGCTCGTCGTCTCCAGCACGCCCTGCGTGTTGAGGATGACGTTCGTCAGCACGAGCAGCGTGCCGAGCAGGAAGTTCATCATCGGCCCGGCGATCGAGACGAGGATGATCGCCGTGTACATGCGCCACTTGCGATTGATGCGCGCGGGGTTCCACTGCACGGGCCTGCCCCAGCCAAAGCCGCCCATGCGACCCGTGCCGGCGCTGAGCAGCGCGGAGATGAGCGGCAGCGCGAGCGTGCCGATCGGATCGGCGTGCACGACCGGGTTCAGGGTGACGCGGCCCTGACGGCGCGGCGTGTCGTCACCGAGCTTGTCGGCCATGAACGCGTGGCCCCACTCGTGGAGGGCGACCGACATGATCAGGGTGATCACGTAAACGAACACCCAGCGGAGCTGTTCCGGCGACAGGTTCATGATCGCGTGACCAACGCGGACTATGGCGTTTGGGGGGCGGGAGCGCAACCCCTGAAAAACTTGTGTGATCGGCCGGCTGCGTCGAGGATTTGCACATGGCGCGGCGGCTCCGCCTCGACGAGGCAGCGGACCTCTTCCTCGATCATCTGAAGGTCGAGCGCGGGCTCGCGCGTCTGACGATCGATGCGTATGGCCGCGACCTCGCACGGTTCACGGCGTTCCTGGTGCAGCGGGGCCGCGAGGACGTCGACGACGTGAAGCCCGCCGACGTCACCGACTTCCTGATCGGCCTCGCCGAGGAAGGGCTCGCCCCCCGCAGCCGCGCCCGCACGCTGGTCGCGGTCCGCGGACTGTGCAAGCACCTGGTCGGCGAGCGCTGGCTCGATGCGGATCCATCGGAGCTGATCGACGCCCCGCGCACCGCGCGCCGCCTGCCGGGCGTGCTCGGCGAGGAGGCCATCGTGAAGCTGATCGCCGCGCCGCCCGATACGCCGCGCGGCCGCCGCGACGCCGCGATGATCGAGCTCGCGTACGCGACGGGCCTGCGTGTGTCGGAGCTCGTGACGCTGCCGATCGCGGACGTCAACCTCAACGCGGGCTTCGTGCGCGTCACCGGCAAGGGCAACAAGACGCGGCTCGTCCCGCTCGGCGGTCAGGCGCAGGCGCGGATCGCGAAGTACATCGCCGAGGATCGCCCGGCGTGCGTGAAGGACCCGAAGCAGCGCGCGCTGTTCCTCACCGATCGCGGCGGACCGATGACGAGGCAAGGCTTCTGGAAGGCGCTGCGGTCGCATGCGCGCAAGGCCGGCATCCGGCTGCCGAGCGGAGACGTGTCGCCGCACAAGCTCAGACATTCTTTTGCGACACACCTGATCGAGCACGATGCGGATCTACGCGCGGTGCAAGCGATGCTCGGACACGCCGATATCTCGACAACGCAGGTCTACACGCACGTCGGCCAGGCGAGGATGATCGAGCAGGCTCGCAAGCATCCCCGAGCGCGCTGAGTTACCATCGACGGATGGGGAACCTCCGCAGGGCTCTGACCCTGCTCTTGTTCGTTGCGCCGACGCTGACGCTGTCGTGCGGCGGGAAGCAGAAGACTGGCACCACCGACACGGGTGGTGGCACCGGGACATCGACCAAGAACTACGATCCGCTGACGATCAAGGATGACTCGAAGCTCGCGAATCAGGCCGTCATCCTCGGCACCGACGAGAAGAACGGCTCGACCGTGCTGCCGCTCCCGGCGATGCCGAGCAAGGGCCTCGTCGATGCGATGTTCGTGAAGATCGGCGGCATGAACCCGGCATCGGGCGGCTCGACGCCGGTGAAGCTATCGACAGCGCCGAACACCGACGGTTCGGTGCAGGTCGGTATCTACGAGGAGATGGCCGGCGGCACGGGTGCGCAGTGGCGCGCGGGCGTATGGGTGTCGGCGTTCGTCGCCGCGAACGTGCTGAACAAGGACCTCACCGACTTCACGTTCACCGCAGCATCGGGCGGCTTCATCGATGGCGCGTCGGCGTCGGGCCTGATGGCCGGTGGCTTCCTCGCCACGATGACGGGTCAGAAGATCGACGCGAACGTCACGATGACCGGCATCATCAACCCCGACGGCACCATCGGTCCGGTCGGCGGCATCCCCGAGAAGTTCATCGCCGCGATCGAGAAGGGCAAGAAGAAGCTCGGCTATCCGATCGGCATGCGGTGGACGAAGTCCGAGGCCACCGGAAAGATCGTCGACCTCGTCCAGATCGCGAAGGACAAGGGCGCCGAGGCAGTCGAGGTCAGCAACGTCTATCAGGCGTACACGCTGCTCACGGGCAAGAAGCTGCCCGAGGCCGTGCCGGTCTCCGAGGCCGAGATGGCGCTCGATCCAGAGACGACGAAGGCCCTCGACGAGAAGTACCAGGAGTGGAAGCAGCGCCTCGCCGGCGAGTGGGCGGCGCTGCTCCAGCTGCAGCAAGCAGGACGCCTCCCGACGACGCTGACGGTGATGGCCCGCTACGCGCAGGAGATGGCCGATCGCGCCGAGAAGCTCCACAGGAGCGGTCACCTCGCCGCGGCGTACGCGAAGATGCTCATGGCGTGGGTCTACGCGGCGAGCGCGACGGACACGTACGACATCCTCGCGAAGGTCCAGGGCGGCGACTCGATCGGCGCGGTCGCCGCGCTCGCTTCGCTCGACCAGCTCGACTCGATGACGGTCGACGTGTTCAACAAGATCGGCGCGATCAAGCCGGCCACGCTCGGCCAGCACCTGCTGATGATCCACGCGTTCCAGGCAGCCCTGCGCGCGTGGGGCTTCAAGGTGTATGCGACCGATGCGCTCGGCCGCACGAAGTCGTACCTCGCGTCGCTCAGCGGCGCGACGAAGGCCGAGCTCGCCGCGCCGGAGGTCGCCGACAAGATCGTGCTCGTCGTCGCGCCGACGGTGCTGCTGATCGGCCGCACGGTCGCCGAGACGATGATCGCGCAGCAGGAGCTCGAGTTCGAGAAGGAGCCGAGCGTCAACTACACGTGCTCGATCCCGAACGTGAAGCGGATGGCGACGTCGTTCCAGTCGGCGGGTGTCGCCGGCATCAACTACTTCGACACGCTGCTGATCGAGCCGCTCGCGAAGGAGGCGGCGATGACCGTCGAGGACGCGCGTACGCGGATCGCGCTGCGCGAGCCGAACTACCTCGTCGCGTACATGCTCTCGCACCTGACGCAGGTCGATGGTCTGCCGAAGCAGCTCCGGCAGAAGTGGGGCGATGGCTCGGTCGCCTGGGCCCTGCTCTCCCTCGCCGGTTCGGAGCTGGCCTACTACCACGCGTCGGAGCTCGTCGCGAAGTACTACTCGCTCGGTGTGAAGACCGATGCGATGGGCCGGCCCGACACCGTCGAGCACGACAAGGCGTTCACGAACATGCTCGCGAGCGCCGAGCGCTCCGCACGTGCAAGTGCGCGTGCAGCGCGGATCGCGACCGGCGGCATCCCGGTCCAGGCAAAGCTCGCCTACCAGCTCGCGAGCGTCGAGCGCGAGGGCGACCTCGGCGACAAGCTGAGCGCGCTCGCCAGCTACTGGCAGGCCTCCGCGTTCTCGCAGACCGCCGTGATGCTCGCGCGCAACTGAGGGCTAGAAGTTCTGCAGCTGGATCGGCGAGGCATCGCACTCGCACCACGCGGGCAGGAGCGCGTTGCAGTCGGACTCGGCGTAATCCGCGACGCCGTTCATCTCGACGCAGTCATCGTCGGGGTTCGTTTGATCGGGTTCGCCGGTGGACCACGCGGCCGAGCTCGACGGCAGTGCCGACTGCTCGTTCGTGACCCACAGGTACAACGACTCGGTCTTGCGATCCGACACACCGATCCACCCGCGGCGCGGCTGCTGGGCCGTGAGCTTGCTTCGCTCGTTGTCGGTGTTGATGACCGCGAGGTGGGTGTAGCGCGTCGAGCCGGGGATCTGGTCGGCGGCGCATGCGGCCTGCGCGATGGCCCAGGTCTGCGGTGTGCCGAGATACCGGTAGCGGGCGCTCGGCAGCGTGGTGATGTCGACGGTGACATAGCTCGCCGGGCAGTCGGCGCCGGGCGGTGCGTCGATCGCAGCGTCGACAGGCGCGTCGATGCCGGAGTCCGCGGGCGCGTCGAACACGGGGGTATCGATCTGCGCGTCGGGGGCGCGGTGCAGGCCGAACAGGTCAGCGGCGTCACAGCCGCAGAGCCCCACCAGCAACCCTCCGACGAGAGCCCTTCGCACCTGGTGATCGTACGGCGCGCCTCCCTGTGTCGCAAAGCGTCGCACGCTGGATTCCTGCTACGTTTCTCGACGTGGATCCCGAACGCGCGCGCGAGACCATCGCCGCTGAAGCGCCGCGACGGATTCGCCTCGACGAGCTCCTGCACGAGCTCGGTGCGTGTGCGCAGGAAGAGCTGGCGGACGGCGACGAGGATGATCGGCCGCCGCTGACGGTCGGCGAGCTCGTCGACAAGGCGGCCGAGGGCGGGTTCGGCTTCCTGATCGGCATCCTGACGTTGATCGCGATCCCGTTCTTCGGGCTGTCGACGCCGTTCGGCCTCGCGATCGCGCTGATCGGCGCGCAGATGATGATCGGCCGGCACCAGCCGTGGCTGCCGAAGCGAGCGCGCAAGCGCGTGATCTCCATGAAGATGCTGGATCGGGTGACGAGGAACCTCTCGAAGCGCACGCGGTGGATCGCGCGGTCCACGCGCCGTCGCTTCGAGTTTCTGATCATGCCGCGCCTCGTGGGCCTGGGCATCGTGCTGCTCGCGCTCGCGCTCGCCCTGCCGATCCCGATCCCGGGCTCGAACCTCGTGTTCCTGCTCCCGCTGTTCGTCTACTCGGTCGGCGTGCTCGAGCGCGATGGGCTATGGATCGTCGCCGGTCACGTGCTCGTGCTGATCGACGCGGTGCTGCTCGTGGTGTTCGGTGCGACGGTGCTCGCCGTCATCGAGCGCGTCTGGCACTGGATCACCTAGCGCTGCGCGCGGAGCAGCTCTGCGATGTCCTTCTGGCCCGCGGGATCCTCGAGGATCGTCACGCTCTGCTCGGCGAGTGCGCGGTTCTCGAGCATCAGCTCCACCGCGCGCCGCGCACCGATCAACCCCGATGCGCGACCGGGAGGCTGGAGCGCCCAGTCCTTCACGCCGGCCTTGCCGACCACGGTCATGATCCAGTCGAGATCGATGTGGAAGCGCTCGTCGCTGTAGCCCTTCGCGTCGCCGACGCCGAACCACATGATGCGCGCGAACGGCAGGCGGCGGCCCGGCGGCAGCATCATCGCCTCGCCCTGCTCCGCGTTCGCCTTGCCGTCCTTGAGGAGGCGCGAGAGCCGCCCGCACATCCGCCAGTCGGCGAGGCCCGCGGCGCCGCGCAGTGGTCGGTCGTCCTTGAACACGGGCAGTACGAGGCAGTCGCGCGCGGCCTCGTCCCAGCGTGCGAGGTCGAGCGGGAGGACCGAGAGCGCCATGCCCGTCAGTCCTCGGCGTGACGGCCGGCGGCGGTGGCGATCCGATCGAGCACGCCGTTGACGAACGCGGAGGACTCGGCGGTTCCGAATCGCTTCGCGAGCTCTACGGCCTCGTTGATCACGACCTTGACCGGAACGTCGCGGAACGCGAGCAGCTCGCATGCGCCGAGGCGAAGGATGTTGCGATCGACGCGCGACATCCGCTCGATCCGCCAGTTCTTCGACGCGCTCGCGATCAGCTCGTCGATCTCCGGACCGCGCTCGGTGGCCGCCGCGACCAGGTCGCGCGCGAACGTCTGCGCACCCGGATCGACATCGAGCTCGAACGCATCCGCCCAGGTCACGGCCATGCCGGTGACGTCCGTCGCCGGATCACCGTCGCGCGCATAGAGCAGCTGGAGCGCGTAGGCGCGCCCCGTACGGCGGCCGGAGGTCACTTGGCCCTCGACTTCTTTCCGCCGCCGCCCGCCAGTGCCCGGTAGAGGGTTGCCAGCTCGATCGCAGCGAGCGCCGCATCGAAGCCCTTGTTGCCCGCCTTCGTGCCGGCGCGCTCGAGCGCCTGCTCGATCGTATCGGTGGTGAGCACGCCGAAGCTGACCGCAATATCCGAGGTCATCGCGACCGAGGCGATGCCCTTCGCCGCTTCGCCCGCGACATAATCGAAGTGCGGCGTGGAGCCGCGGATCACCGCACCGAGCGCGATCAGCGCATCGATGCCACCGCGATCCGCCACGCGGCGGACCACTGCCGGCAGCTCCCACGCGCCGGGGCAGCGCACCAGCGTGACGTCATCCGCGTTACCACCCGACCGCACGATCGCGTCCATCGCGCCCGCGATCAGCGGCTCGACGATCAGGCCGTTGAAGCGGCTCGCGACGATCGCGAACCGAAGGCCGGCGGAGGACAGCGTCCCTTCGATGGTGGGCATGCGCGGGAGGTATAGATCAAGACTGGGCTTTTTGGTTGCGGAACGTGCCCCGCGGGATCGAGATTCGCTCCACCACCTCGATGCCAAAGCCCTCGAGCGCGGCGATCTTGCGATCGCTGTGGATCATCAGGCGGATCTTGTGGAGGCCCAGGTCAGCGAGCACCTGCGCGCCGAGCCCGAAGTCGCGCAGCACATCGCTCTGCTGCGCGACGAACGAGTCGCGCGACGCGGGCTGCGTCTGCAGCACCAGGCGCTCGAACGATGTCTTGAGGCGCATGCGGCTGCGGTTCATCACGTAGAGCAGCACGCCGGCACCGGCGTCATCGATCGCCTTGAGCGCTGCATCGAGATCGGGGCGCAGTGCGAATGGATCCGCGAGTGGCTCCATCGCCGCGACGCGCACGAGCACCACGCCGCCCGCCGCGGTGATCGCCGCGACGTCACCGCGGACCAGCGCGAGGTACTCGGTGTCCTCGACCTCGGTGTCGTAGTAGTAGGCGGTGAACGGCTCGCCCGGCGGCAGGCACCCCGGCCGCATGGCACCGACACCCTGGCGCCGCACGATTGCCTCGCGCTGGAGCCGGTACGCGATCATGTCGGCGACGGACAGCAAGATCAGGCCGTGCTTCGCGGCGAACTCCTCGAGCTCGGGACGTCGTGCCATCTCGCCGTCCTCGCGCATGATCTCGCAGATCACGCCGGCGGGCTTGAGGCCGGCCATCCGCGCGAGGTCGACCGAGCCCTCGGTCTGCCCCGTGCGCACGAGGACACCGCCCTTGCGTGCGCGCAGCGGGAAGATGTGGCCCGGCGAGACGACCTTCGACGGGCTCGCGTCGTCGGAGATCGCGGCGCGGATCGTCGTGGCGCGGTCCTTCGCGGAGATGCCCGTGGACACGCCGTGGCGCGCCTCGATCGAGACGGTGAACGCGGTGCCGAGGGACGCCTGGTTGTCGCGCACCATCATCGGCAGCTCGAGCTTGTCGATCATGGAGTCGTCCATCGCGAGGCAGATGAGGCCGCGCGCGTGGGTCGCCATGAAGTTGATGCTCTCGGGCGTGACCAGCTCGGCGGCGAACACGAGGTCGCCCTCGTTCTCGCGATCTTCGTCGTCGACGAGGATGACCATCTTGCCGGCGCGGATCTCGTCCAGTGCTCGCGTGACGCGTTCGATCGGATCCTTCATGTCGACCTCCCGGAGATCAGTTTCTCGACGTGCTTCGCAAGGATGTCGACCTCGAGGTTCACGCGATCACCGATCGCGAGGTCCCCGAGGGTCGTGTGGTCGCGCGTGTGCGGGATGATCGCGACCGAGAAGCTGTCCGGATCGACGCCGTTGACGGTCAGCGACACGCCCGCGATCGCGATCGAGCCCTTCTCGACGATGTACTTCAACAGTGCCGGCACCGCGCGAAACCCGAGCACGAGGTTCGCGCCCATGTCGCGGCGGATCGCCAGCTCGCCCGTGCCGTCGATGTGGCCCGTGACCCAGTGTCCGCCGAGCCGGTCGCCGACACGAAGAGCGCGCTCGAGGTTCACGCGCTTGCCGACACGCAGATTTCCCAGCGTCGTGCGGCCCAGCGTCTCGGCGCCTGCGAGCACGGAGAACGTCTCGCGCCCGATCTCGGTGACGGTGAGGCACGCGCCGTCGTGGCAGACCGACTCGCCGATCGCGAGCTCGCCGAGCGGCATCTTCGCCGGCCGGATCGCGAGGACCAGCGCATCGCTGCGGCGGTCGGCCCGCGCGACGGTGCCGACGTCTTCGACCAACCCGGTGAACATCGTGCGGGCGGTGTACCACCCTCCCGGGCGGCCGCGAAGGGTCAGCGTTTGTCCCGCGGCGGGACAGACAAGCTGAGGCGCAGGTCGCCGCCGATGAACGAGATTTCCTCGTCGGGCACGAAGCCATACGCGTCCGCCAGGTGTTGCACGCCCGCGCCGCCGACCCACGACCTCGCCGCACCGCCGACGATCTTCGGCGCGATGTACAGCACGATGCGGTCGACCAGCCCGGCTGCGAGAAACGACGCGTGCACCTCGGCCCCACCTTCGACGAGCACCGACTGGACGCCCTCCGCGCCGAGCCGACGCGCGAGCTCGCCGAGATCCGGCCGCCGATTCTCGGGCGGCGGATCGACCCACGACGCGTGTCCGCGCACCTCGCTCGGCGCGATCCGCCAGACCTCCGCGCCCGCTTGCTCGAGCGCGGCGGCTCGCGCCGGATTCGCACCCTCCGTGGCGACGATGATCGTCCGCGTCGAGGTCTCGCGGTCGCGTGTCCGGTCGTCGGACATCGCTTGCGCAGAAATGGGGTCGGACCCCCTTTTTTGCACACGATGTGCAGAAAAGGGGTCGGACCCCATTTCTTGCACACCGGGCTGTCCGGCCGCGAATGCACGCTGCAGCGTTCCGCGCGGAATGACAGCGTACTTGTGAGGCAGAAGCGGCGGCGCCTTCGTGCGCGTCGGCGAGTACCTGCGCGGTAACAGCTGAGCGGTCGGAGGTGTATGCAGCTCGCGATCGAGGACGATCCGGATCGGATCGCGGCCGCCCTTCATGCGCGCGGTCAGCTTCGGATCGTCCGCGAGGACGGTTCCCACACCGACCAGCACCGCGTCGTGCTCGTTGCGCAGGCGCATCACGTCCATGCGTGCGGCCTCGCCGGTGATCCACTTCGACTCGCCGCTCACCGTGGCGATCTTGCCGTCGAGCGTGATCGCGGCCTTCAGCGTGAACGCCGGGCGCTGCGAGCGTGCCCACGTGAAGAACGGCAGGTTCGCGCGCTCGCACTCGTCGCGGAGCACGCCGGTTGTCACCTGGATGCCGGCCTTCTTCAGCAGCGCGGCGCCGCCGGCGTGGCCCGGGATGGGATCCATCGCGCCGATCACGACGCGCGCGACGCCGGAGTCGCGCACGAGTGGCGCGCACGGCGGCGTGCGGCCGTGGTGGTTGCACGGCTCGAGGTTCACGTAGAGCGTCGCGCCGGTCGCCTTGTCCTTCAGCTTGCGCAGCGCCGCGCGCTCGCCGT
>JACCRC010000492.1 GCA_013813765.1 Deltaproteobacteria bacterium
CTCGACGATGACGTTCGAAGAGCCCTCGATCAGCATGCCTTTGCCGCCGCAGTGCTGCTGCTCGTCGCGCATCCGATGCGCGCCCTTGCCGTTGTAGAATACCGACTGCGCACCCTTCGTCGCGGTCCAGGTGTTCGTGCCACAGCACGCGGCGTGAATGCCCTTGTCGTCGACGCGCAACGCGGGTCGCTCGTTGCACATGACGGTCGGCGAGCCGACGATCGCGGGACCGACGGCAGGATGCGGGCACGCGGGACAGCCGTGCGAATCGATCGGGACCTGACCCTTGTCGCCGAGACGTCCCTGACCTGGCATTACGGCGACGGCATCTTAGCCTCGGTGCGGGACCGATCGCGCGGTGGGCCCTGCCGCAAACGGCTGCAGCCAACGCGACCGAGTGTTGAGCTTGCGATCGGCAAGTACGACGGCAGTGCCGCGGTGGTCGCTCGAGTAGCCACCCCTGTCGGGGACAACCGACAGTCGCACCCGCGACGCTGGCCGGCGTCGCCCCTCAGGAAGTCGTCAAGGGCGACGAAGATCTGCGCCTGACCGCGCGCTTGTTCGC
This sequence comes from Deltaproteobacteria bacterium, assembly GCA_013813765.1. Taxonomy (GTDB): domain Bacteria; phylum Myxococcota_A; class Polyangia; order Haliangiales; family Haliangiaceae; genus JABFXX01. The sequence continues at coordinate 566 of JACCRC010000492.1, forward strand.
CCTCACGCGCGCCCGCGAGTGGCCCCTGTGTTGCACCGCGCGGGGCAACATGAATTCGACTTGCTCGCTCCGTCTGCTGTTCGCCGCAACGACCCTCGTAGGCTGTGTCTCTGAAGGGGACGACCTTCAGTTCGACGAGGTCGAGCAGGCCGTGCTGTGTCCCGTCCCGACGCTCGTGACCGAACGCTCTCTCGCGGTGACGGATCCCGAGATCCTCGCGAAGTTTTCGTTCCAGCGCGTGATGACCGCGATCAACACGAGCGCGAGCGGCACCGGAACTCCGCTCCAGCTCTACAAGGAGTGGATGGCGACGTGGGGCGCATGCACGGACACGGCCGTCGATCCGAATGGCTACAAGATCGTTTGCCCGCGAGTCGAGACGCAGTTCGGCACGTTCAACCCGTTCGCGGCTACCGGGACGCGCTTCGTGCCGGTCGCGCTGATGAACCGGTTCGATCTCGCGCCGACGAACGGCGCCGACTGCGGTGAGTACCGCGTGGTCTATGCGATGCAGGGCGGGGATGGCCGCGCCTTCATCATCTTCGAGTCGCGACTTCCCAATCCCGACGTCGCGGCAGGCGCGGCCGGGTGCGCGGGCGTCGCCGATTTCTGGGCAAAGCTCTCGACGGACAACAGCGTCACGAGTCGGGCGACCAAGCTCGAGCGGTTCTACTTCACGGGCATCACGGCCGAGGGCAAGACGTTTGCACCCGTGGTCGCGGCGGCGAACTACGGCCTCGCGTCAGCGGGCGCGGCGTTTGGCAAGGGCCAGATCCGGACGAACTTCTTCGGCCAGTTCCAGGAGTGGCATCTGCGCGAGTTCAAGCTCAGGAAGCCCTGCGCGACGGGATCCGCGTGCAAGCTCTCGGTGGCGCACACCACGGTGAAGACCAACCCCGCAGACGAGCTGTTCCGCGGCACGCATAGCCGGTCCGCCGCTTTTCAGACCTCGTTCCTGAACCAGGTCGGCACGCTGTCGCGCGTGAACCCCGCGACGATCGCCATGACGACCAATAACAACCACAACGAGTTCGAGAGCTCCGCGCAGGTGACCAACGTGGTCTACCGCGGCTTCACCCAGGCCGCGTTCCGCACGCAGATCGCGAGCAAGATCACGAACCCGCGCCTGACGGTCAACAACATCCTCGATCGCGCGACCACACAGACCTGCGGCGGTTGCCACCAGCACTCGAACTTCGTCAACCTCGGTGACGGCGTGACGTGGCCATCGAGCCTGGGCTTCGTGCACGTCGATGAGAATCGTACGCTGTCGGATGCGCTCCGGCTCTCGTTCCTCCCGCGGCGCGCGACGGTGTTGAAGAGCTTCCTCGAGCGCCAATGCGCGGGAACGGCGACCGTCGACGATGGACTCACGCTCTCGGGTGCCAGCCACGACGCACCGAACTGACCCACACAAAAGAGGCTGCTTTTCGCAGCGTCCTGGAGGCTGACACCTGGACGATCGCGCATCATGACCGCCATGAGCACGAGCATGTTTCGGAGCGGCTTCTACAAGTACATGATCCAGGGCTACGTCGATCGGACCCAAGGCGACGAGCTCGCGGCGCAGGTCATGTCGGACGTCGACACCGCCGGGGACGTCGAAGCGCTACGACGGCGCGTGATCCAGCAATCCCTCGCCATCGAGGAGCTCGCGTCGGTGGTCGCCGTCATGTCGCGCATGCTCATCGAAGCGGGACAGATCGACGCGAAGGTCCTCGAGTACCGGGTGGATGCAGCACTCGACGAACGGCGTGCGCCGCCCGAGGCACCCGTCGGGACGTGTGTGCTGTGCGGACGCGAGCGCCCGGGCAGCGCGATCTCCAGGACTGCCTTCGGCGCCGTCTGCAGCGGTGGCTGTCCTGCAAGGTGACGGTCGCTAGCCGAACAGTCCGCCCGAGAGAGACACGTCGAGCTGGCTATCGATCAGCCGCAGCACGCTGTCGACCTCGCTGTCGCTGATATCGAGACTCGCCATCAGGTGCGCGCGTGTCGTCTCGAACAGGCTCTCGCGGATCGCTGCGATCCAGCGCGCCACCGTCGCGCGGTGGACGGAATAGATCACGCCGATCTCGTCGATCGAGAGATCGTCGACGAACCGGTAGCGAAGCAGCGCACGCTCGCGATCGGCGAGCTGGGCTGCGGCCGCCGCGAACGAGATACGAAACTGGTCGCGGTAACGCTGCTTGAGCTGCGCCAGCAGCGGATCGACGGCGGCGAGGTCGCCGAACGCTGCCGGGTCGGCCGCGATTTCGCGACGCGCCCGCATGAGATCGATCGCGGTCCGCACGGCCGCCGCGCGCAACCAACCGGCAAGTGCACCACGACCCGCATACGAGGCGAGCCGCGGCGTGTCGTCGCCGGCGACGAGGAAGAGCTTCTCGCGCAGCTTGAGCTCCGCGTCCTCGGCGAGCGCGCGCTCGAACGACCGCTCGAGCGCCTGCTTGATCTCGGGCCCGAAGCGTCGCTCGAACGCGGCGATCGCCGCGCGATCGCCAACGGCACAACCAAACGCGATCCACAGGTCACCGGCGTGCAACGAAGCGACACGCGGCCGACCGTGGACGTCGAACGTCACCCGCTCGGCGACGTGCGCGATGAACGCGAGCGGATCGAGCGCGACAGCGGGCACCTCGTCGCGAGCCCGCGCGAGCAGCGCGGCGAGCTCGCTCGCGTCGACGCGAGCACGCAGGTCCGCAGGGAGCCGTGCACTGAACGCCGCCGCGAGCTCGTCCACGCCGCGTGGTGTACCACGCGCTACTCCTCGGAGACGCACACGATGAAGTCTTCGGCCCAGTCGCAACCACCGCACACTTCGCCGTCGCCTTCGTCGCTGCACCCGTACAGCGTCGAGTAGCCGCACGAATCGGTCGCTACCATCCAGCCGTAGCCGAGCTCGTCGGCTTCGTAGATGAAGTGCGCGACGCCGGTCTCGCCGGTCTCGACACCATCGTCGGTGATGCAGTCGATGTCGATCGTGCCCCACACGTAGATGACCTCGTCTTCGATCGCCCAGTAGAGCGTCTCGCCGCTCGAGTCATCGTCGATGTTGGCGGTGAAGACGTAGACCTCGGCGTTGCTGATCGGGATCGTCGAGTTGCCAGCGCGCGGGTTGGTCTGCATACCCATCGATTTCGCGCCGGCGGGCGGGGTCGAGGTAGCCAGGCTCTTCACCATGTTCGCGGTGGACTTTTCTTGTTGTGCCGCATTGTTGTTCTGGACGTTGACGGTGGGTGCGCTGCACGCAGCAAAGGCGAGACAAAACGGAAGGATCGAGAGAGAACGCATGAACGAGGCCTCCAGGGGGGAATGCCCCTAGACGGCGGGGTCGCAATCGGTCGCACAAAAAAATACGGTTCAGTCGTGCGACCTGAGTTAAGGATGCGACCCGTGCAAGTCGCGTGTCTGGACGAGAGCGCCGTCGCGGCGATCGCGGCCGGCGAGGCCACGCAACAGCGCGCGGGCTGGCTGGCACATACCGAGAGCTGCGAACGGTGCCGGCAGACCGTGGTCGCCGCGGTTCGCGCGGGACGCGGGACCGAGGACACGGTGCTCGCGCATGGCTCCAATGACGCCACCGCGCTGGCCGCCGGTTCCGATGCGACCGCGGCAGCGAGCCCCAACGCCAGGCGCAGGCCGACGCGCGAGCCCGGCGACGAGCGGCTCGACATCGGCGATCAGATCGGCCGCTACCAGATCACCGGCGTGCTCGGCGCGGGCGGCATGGGCGTCGTCTACGAAGCGCGCGACCCGGAGCTCGATCGACTGCTCGCGATCAAGCTGTTGCGCGACGGCGCGCGTGCCGCCGAGCACGGCCTGACCGCGCGCCTCGTGCGCGAAGCAAAGGCGCTCGCGCAGCTCGCACATCCGAACGTCGTCGCGATTCATGATGTGGGCGAGCACGCGGGGCGCCCGTTCCTTGCCATGGAGCTCGTCCGCGGCGCGACGCTGCGCGGCTGGCTCGAGGAACGCGCGCGCACGTGGCGCGAGATCGCCGGCGTGTTCGAACAAGCGGCACGCGGCCTCGCGGCGGCGCACGACGCCAATCTCATCCATCGCGACTTCAAGCCCGACAATGTCATGGTCGGCACCGACGGCCGCGTGCGCGTCACCGACTTCGGCCTCGTGCGCCCGGCCGGTGTTGCCGAAGCGGTGCCCGCGAGCACCCGCGACGGCGACGCACTCGTCACCCAGACCGGCGCGTTGCTCGGCACGCCCGCTTACATGTCGCCCGAGCAGCACCGCGGGGAGCCCGGCGACGCGAAGACCGATCAGTTCAACTTCATGGTCTCGCTCTACGAGGCCATCTACGCCACGCGACCGTTTCAGGGCAAGACGTGGGAGGCGCTCGCCACCGCGGTGCTCGAAACCGACCCGGCGCCTCCGCCAAGGAGCACGCGCGTGCCCCGCTGGCTGCGCCGCTTGATCGAGCGCGGCCTTGCTCGCGAGCCGGCCCGACGGCACTCCGACATGACCGAGGTCGCGAACGCGCTCGCGCGCGGCCTCGTCCGGCGGCGGCTCACCGCGATCGTCGCGGGTATCGGCGGCGCGGCGCTGGCGACATCGGCCGTGCTCGCGATCGTCGTCGCGACCGAGGGCGGCGAATGCCGCGACGGCAGCGAGCAGATCGCGAAGTTCTGGAACACGCCGCAGACGGACCGCGTGCGCATCGCGTTCCTCACCACCGGGAAGCCGTTTGCGCTCGACGCGTTCCGCTCGGTCGCGGGTGTGCTCGACGACTACGGCGCGAAGTGGTCGACGGCGTATCGAGACGCGTGCGAGGCGGCTCAGTCGCCCGAGCTGCTCGATCTACGGATGAGCTGTCTCGCGTCGCGTCGCGTCGAGATGGCGGACTTCGTGACGCTGCTGGCGGCCGCCGATGCCGAGCTGGTCTCGCGCGCGCCGGCGAGTGTGATGCAGCTGTCGAGCGTCGAGGATTGCGCGAGCGTCGCCGCGCTCGGCGCCCGCGCGAAGATCCCGACCGCGATCCGCGATCGCGTCGACGCAGCCGAACAGAAGCTTGCCAGGGCGCGCGCCACCAATCACGCAGGTGCGTATCGGGATGCGCTGGCAATCGCACAGGACGTGCTGAAGGAAGCGCGTGCGTTGCCCTACCGGCCGCTCGAAGCGGAAGCGCTCGTCGTGATCGCCTCTGACCACGAACGGCTCGGCGAGCTTGCGGAGGCGGAGCACGGGTATCTCGAGGCGATCCGGGTCGCCGAGGCCGGTGGCCATGACGAGGCGAAGGCGGAAGCGTGGGCCGCACTCGTCTCGATGGTCGGCGAGAACCTCGCGAGGCCGAAGGATGCGCTCGAGCTCGAGAAACAGGCACGTGCCGTGATCGACCGCGTGAACAAGGACCGACTGCGCGCCGAGCTCGACGAGGGCGTCGCGCGCGCGCACCAGCGGGCGGGAAACTACGCCGAGGCGCGCAAGTACCACGACTCGGCGATCGCGACGTTCGAGCGCATCGGCAGCACGGATGATCTGCAGGTGGCCGCATCGCTCGACGGACTCGTCGGTCTGCACATGGCGAAAGGCGAGTACAAGGAAGCGCTCGCCGTCGCGCAGCGCGGTCTCGCGATCCGCAGCACGAAGCTCGGCCCTGCGCATCCGACCGTCGCGAAGGCAATCCAGAACGTCGCGCTCACGCAGGCGCTCACCGGCGATCCCGCCGCGTTGAAGACGATCAACGACGCGATCGCGCGCACGACGGCTGCGCACGGCCCGCGTCATGTCGAGACCGCGCTCGTGCGCACGAACTACGGCTCGATGCTCGAGCGCGCGGGTCGCTGGGACGAGGCCGTCGTCGAGCTCGAGGCCGGCCTCTCGTTGCGCCGCGAGCTCCTCGGCGCCAAGCACGCCGACGTCGCGACGTCCCTGATGCTGCTCGGCAACACCTACAAGGCGCAGGGCAAGCTCGACCTCGCGGAGCGGGTCTATCGCGAGTGCCTGGCGATGCGCGAAGAAGTCCTCGGCAAGAATCATCCCGACATCGAGCTCGCCGCCGGCAACCTCGGCACCGCGCTCGCGAGCAAGGGGGACCTCGACGGCGCCGAGCAGCTCTACCGCCGCGCGCTCGCGATCGGCGAGGCGACGCGCGGCGTCGATCACCCCGGCGTGAACATCCACCTGACGAACCTCGCACGCCTCGCGACATCGCGCGGCAAACCCGCCGACGCCGTGGCGCTCTACAGGCGCGCGATCGCGAGCGACGAGAAGCACCTCGGCAAGGACCACCCTGCGATCGCGTATCACCTGACCGGGCTCGCGTCGGCGTACATCGATCTCGAAAAGATCGAAGACGCGGTCGCGATCCTCGAGCGTTCGGTCGCGATCTGGGAGAAGAGTGGCATCGAGCCGTATCGCCTCGCCGAGGACCGCATCCTGCTCGCCGAGGGTCTCGCGTTTCTGAAGAGGGACATCAAGCGTGCGCGCGAGCTGGCCGAGCTTTCGCGCGCGGCGTTCGCGAAGGACCCCGAGGTGCACCGCGAGTGGCTGCGCTACATCGACGAATGGCAGCGCACGAACGGGCGAAAGTGAGGTCACTTCGCGATGAGCTCGTCGACCGGCGGCCATCTCGCGATGTACTGCGACGGCCGTCGGAAGCTGAAGCTCGGCGACTTCTTCGTGATGCTCTCGCACGCGACCGAGGTCGAAGCGAGTCGCCCGCCGTCGTGGCTCGGACGCAAGATGTTCAACGGGGTGGCAAGGCTCGCGCGGCTGTTCGGTGCGAAGCCCCTGCCTCTCGTCGGAGCCTGGTGACCCGAACGCCCCGCCACGATCTGCAGTTTCGCGCGAGCTCGCCTGAGGACAGTGGCCTCTACACCAGCTTCAGCCACATCGTCTGATCACCGAAGATGCGCGCGACCGTTGCGGCATCGGGCCGGGCTCCGGGATCGAGCTGCAAGCAGTCGTCGATGACCGCCGCCACGTCGGCCGGCAGTCCGGGTGCGAGGGTCGCGAGCGGCACGGGCGGATCCGGCGCAGGCCTACCCTTGAGGAAGGCTTTGGCCACCGGGCGATCGAACGGGCGCTTCCCGCCCAGCATCTCGTACGCAACAATGCCGAACGAGAACAGGTCGGAACGCGGCGTCGCGTGGTCTGCGCCCTGACTCAGCTCGGGCGCCATGTAGAGCGGCGAGCCGATCACGACACCTACCTTGGTCAGGTTGGGATCGGGGTTCACCGTCGCGGTTTGCTCGTGATCCGCCCTCATGCCCAGCTCGACGGTCTTGGCTTCCGCGCGTTCGGGGTCTGCCGGGCGTTCGACGTGCGCGACCCCGAAGTCGGTCAGCTTGAGGACGTCACCTGCCACGAGCACATTGCCGGGCTTGATATCGCGGTGCACGACACCGAGGAGGTGGATCGTCTCGATCGCCTTGGCGAGCTGCGCGACCATGGGCACCGCCCACCTCAGATCACCGAACCGGTCGTGTGCGTGCTCGAGGGAGTTGCCCTCGACGAGCTCGAGCACGAGAAACAGTACGGCTTGGTCGGTGATTCCGAAGTCGAGGACGCTGACCACGTTCGGATGATCGATGCGGGCGACCAGCTCGGCCTCTCGCGCGAACCTGGCCAGTGTCTTCGGATTTCCGCCGCGCACCAGCTTGATCGCGACCGATCGCCCGTCGGCCAGCCGCTCGGCGCGATACACCTTGCCCATACCACCTTCCCCGAGCAGCCCGCCGATCCGGTACTTCTCGGCGAGCACGGTACCCGGGTCGAGCGTTCTTGCCGCGGGGTTGGGCGACGCCATCAACGCCAGCGCATGTGAGAGCTCGTGCGAACGATTCGCGATCTGCTCGCGCAGTTCTTCGTTCAGTAGCTGCACCTCGCGGTTGCGTTGCTCGAGCTCGCGGCTGCGCCGGCGGTTGAGTAGCGCTAGCACCGTCGACTGACACAGCACGAAGCCCGACAGGCCGTACTGCGTGGTTCCGAACAGCGGCTGCACGGCGCGGCGCACGCGCAGCACGTCCCAGGCGACAGCTAGCGCGAGCAGAACGAAGCCCACGAGCACCAGCACCGACGAAACGTCGCGCGTCCCGATCACCGCACGCGTCAGGCTCACGACCGCAAATGCGAGAGCCGCAAAGATGAGCATCTGGAATGGGCTCTGCAACAGCGTGAAGATCGGGGGCGGTAGTGCGAGCGACGCTGTGAATACGAGGCCCGCCGCGCAGAGCACGTACACGGGGAGAGGGTGCACGTACGTGGGGAACACCGCGCGAACGAACAGGGCGATGAGCGGCGCGCCGAGGTAGCCGGTCAGATACTCGAGGCGTAGCGACGTGACCGTCCAGAACCCAGACACCTCGTCGGCGGGATAGCGGCCGAGGATGAAGACGCGGGCTGCGATCACGAGACACACCAGTGCAAACCACAGCGATGCGCGATCCGCTCGGTTCAGCGCGAATTGCACCAGCTGCTGCACCCCGACGAGAATCAACAGCCCGAGCACGAAGAAATCCGCCATCCGGCGGTGTCGCTCGCGTGCGCCGATCGTCTCGACGGCGCCCAGGACGGGTGCCGGCCCCGAGCCACCGCGCGCGTGCTCGAAGTTACTGACCTGGAAGGTGAGCAACACGGTGCCGCCAGCCGTGAACGAAACGATCGCGTTGCGCGGCGTCCCTCTCGACGTTTCCCGTGTGGTCCCGACCGTGCCCGCACGGAGTGGACCGGCGAGCAGCGTACCGTCGGGTCGCGACACGAGGAGCTTCGTGGCGTCGAGCACAGGAGCCGCGTCCAGTGCGTACTGCCGCGGATCGTCCGGGAGATGCACGATCAACCGATACGTCGCGAAGCCATGGCCGCCAAGCTCGCGGCCATCGCCAAGCTCCTGACCATTCCACCGCCCGATCGGAAGCACGCCGTCGGGTTTGGCGTGGTCGCCAGGTTCGATCAGCTTCTCCCAGTAGAACGTCCATCCGCCCTGCAGCGAGAGCACGCTCCTGTCGTCGAACTCCCGGCCGCGCAGATCGAGGACGCCGTCGATCGCTCGCGGGGCCGAGCCCTCGTCGCACCCGAACACGACCAGCAGGCTCAACAGGACGAGAGCGCGAGCCACGCAAACCATCCTACCAAGCCCTCGCAAATCGAGTGGCTCGAACGCGGCGCAGCGTAAATCCTACCCGCCGGACTAACATAGCAGTAATTACAGCAGTATGCATTTGCTGCATTGCACAAATTTCGAAGGCCGGGCATGTTCGGTGCTCCCCACCGAGGACCCTCATGTTGTATCCGTTGCACGCCCTTCAGCGCAGCCTGCTTGCACCGTTCGCAACGATCGCCGAGCGCACCGCGGAGATGCTGACGCATCAGACGCTGTGGCCGCTGCCGGTCTTGCGCGCGAACCTCGCCCTGTTCAACCGTCTCGCACGGCCGTACGAGCGCACGCCCTTCGGCATCACGGAGGTCACCGCACACGGGCACGCCGTCGCGGTGACCGAGGAGACGATCGTGACGCGGCCGTTCTGCCGGCTTGTTCGCTTCGCACGTCACTCGAGCGATCCGACCGCGGCCGCCGCGCTCGCACGCGGCTCGGTCATCCTCGTGTGCGCTCCGCTCTCGGGGCATCACCCGACGCTGCTGCGTGACACGATCGCCACGCTGTTGATCGACCACGACGTCTACCTCACCGACTGGACCGACGCGCGCGAGGTACCTGCGGCCGCGGGTCCGTTCCACCTCGACGAGTACGTCGTATACATCCAGGACTTCATCCGCCACCTCGGCGCGGCCGAGCTCAACGTGCTCGCGGTCTGTCAGCCGACGGTCCCGGTGCTCGCCGCGGTCTCGCTGATGGCTACGCGGGGAGAGCCGACGCCGCGCACGCTGATCCTGATGGGCGGTCCGGTCGATGCGCGCATCAACCCGACCGCCGTCAACACGTTCGCGATCGAGAAGCCGTACGCGTGGTTCGAGAGGCACATGATCCATCGGGTACCCGGGAATCATCCCGGTGCCGGCCGGCCCGTCTATCCGGGCTTCATCCAGCTCACCGCGTTCGTCATGATGAATCCCGGCCGTCACCTCGATGCGTACCGCAACTACTGGTTCGATCAGCTGGAGGGTGGCGACGCGGGTCGCATCCACGAGAGCTTCTACAACGAGTACAACGCGGTGCTCGACATGGACGCGGCGTACTACCTCGACACCGTCCGCACGGTGTTCCAGGAGTTCTCGCTTGCGTGCGGCACGTGGGACGTCGCCGGTGAGCGGGTCGGTCCCGCGTCGATCACGACGACGGCGCTGTACACCATCGAGGGCGCTCTCGACGACATCTCTGGACTCGGACAGACGTCGGCGGCTCATGGGCTGTGTGCGGGCATCCCCGAGGCGCGCAAGAGACACTTCGTCGCTGCCGACTGCGGCCACTACGGTCTGTTCTCCGGCCATCGCTGGCGCGAGACGATCTATCCCACGGTCCGCGATTTCGTGCGCACGCACGCTGCCGCGGAGGTCCTGCCGTGAGTGCCGCGGTCTCGACGCTGCGAGGGAAGACCGCACTCGTCACCGGATCGACGAGTGGAATCGGGCTCGGCATCGCGGTCGCTCTGGCAGAGCAGGGCGCGTCTCTGATCTTGAACGGGTTCGGCGAGGTCGAGGCCGCGCGCGAGCTCGTCGGTCGATCCGGCGGACGCGTGGGATTTCACAGCGCCGACCTCAGCAAGCCCGCCGAGATCGTCGCGCTGTTCGACTACGCGACGAGCGAGTTCGGTGGGGTCGAGGTCCTCGTCAACAACGCGGGCATCCAGCACACCGCGAGCGTCGAGGAGTTCCCTGTCGACAGGTGGGACGCCATCCTCGCGCTCAACCTGAGCGCGGCATTCCACACGACACGTCTCGCGTTACCGACGATGCGCGCGCGCGGCTGGGGACGGATCATCAACATCGCGTCGGTCCATGGCCTCGTCGGCTCGGTCCACAAGGCGGCCTACGTCGCCGCCAAGCACGGCCTCGTGGGGCTGACGAAGGTGACGGCGCTCGAGACCGCGCGCACGGCGATCACGTGCAACGCGCTGTGCCCGGGCTGGGTGCTGACGCCGCTCGTTCAGCGCCAGGTCGATGATCGCGCCGCGCGCGACAGGCTCGACGACGAGTCCGCGCGGCGAGCGCTGCTGCTCGAGAAGCAGCCGTCGGGTGACTTCGTGACCGCGGAGCAGCTCGCGGCGACCCTCGTGTTCCTGTGCACCGAGGCAGCGGGCCAGGTCCGTGGCGCGGCGTGGAACATCGACGGCGGCTGGCTCGCACAGTGAGCGTCAGGCCGAACGACCGGCGTGGATCCGGTCGAGGAACGCGAGCTGCGCCGCATTCGCGAGCCGCGCGAGGCCGATCGGGAATGCGTTGAATCCGTGAACGCCATCGGGCCAGATCCGTAGCTCGCTGCCTCCGCCGGCTGCGCGCCAGCGCGCCGCCATCTGCACGGTGTCGTCGAGCAGCGGATCCAGCGTCCCGACCGTGAACAGCGCGGGCGGTAGGCCGCGAAGATCCGCGTACAGCGGCGAGAGGTGCGGCGCGCGCAGCTCCTCGGGAGATCGCCCGGGCGCGAATGACGAGACGAAGTGCTCGATGATCGGCGTCGACAGCACGAGGTTCCGCTCGCCCCAGGCCCGCGCGCTCGGCGTCAATGAGAGGTCGAAGTCTCCGAACACCAGGTTCGCCGCGATGAACACGGTGCTCGGCTCGGAGCGATCGCGCAAGCGCAGCAAGGTCAGCACCGCGAGGTGAGCCCCCGCGGATTCACCGCCGATCGAGAAGCGCGCAGGTGCGCCGAGCACATCGGCCCCGCGCTCGACGAGCCAGCTCGCGGCGTCCTCGCAGTCATCGACACCTGCGGGAAACGGATGCTCGGGGGCAAGCCGGTATTCCACGCTCACGACGACCACACCGACCGCGGCGGCAAGCTCGGCGAGCGCGGTGTCCTGGAGGTCCGCGCCACCGAGCATCCACCCGCCACCATGGATGTGGAGGTACACGCCGCGCGGGGACACACCGCGAGGTGGCCGTGCGACGCGAAGCTTCACCGGTCCGGCGCGGCCCGGCACCTCGATATCCGTCAGGTCGCGCATGAACACGGGCGCCGGGAACACGCCCTTGCCCTCCCGTCGCGCGGCACGCACCACCGCCGCCGGCACGACCGTCACTGGCGGGAGCGTGCGCAGCGTCTCCTCGAGACGCACGTTGAACGCGCGAGTCTCCTCTGCCACCTCCACCGAAACGTGCTGGACGTGTTCCGTGATCTCCGGCGACATTTCGTCCGACTCTACGCGAGCCGAAACCGAAAGAGGCCGCCGGAGCGGCCTCTCGAGACGATGCGCTACATCGCCATCTAGTGGTGACGGACCGGCTTGGCCGCCTTCTGGAACGCGGCGCCCTGCTGCGCAGTCATTCCCGCCGGCGTGGCGCACTGACCGCCACAGAGCTGGTGCTGGAGGAACGCGGTGCGGCGTGGAACCTCGTCGTTCTTGACGAAGTCGGAGAGACGATCCTTGCCGTCGGCCGTCGCCGGGAAGCCATCGAACGGTTGCACGTGGTAGAAGCCGCTGATCTGAACCTCTTCGGCGTTGTGGCAACCGTTGCAGGTATTGCGGGCGAACGGGCGGCGCAACACCTCATCGACCAGGCCCTTCTCGAACGTCCAGTTCGTGAACGGTGCATTCTCCAGCGACTCACCCGCGAGGAAGGCGGCGGGGATCTTGTGCTGCTCGGCAATGACGGCGGAGCGGTTGGCCTGGAGGAAGCTGACGAGCTCCGCCGAGCGGTCGGTGCGCGGCGGCAATTCTGCTCCCGTCTCTGGATCGAAGCGCGGATCGCCGCTGCGCTCGCCCGTGATCGGATCGAAGATGTTGAACTCCGCGTCGGGCGTCAGCGCGACGGTCCCGATGCGCAGGGTTCCGTTCGACTGCAGATGAAATTCGCGCATGGACCACGGGTTCCCGAGCTGGATCTCGTTCGTGCGAACCTGGCTGAGCGCGCTGCGGTTGATGCCAGTCGGATTGGCGCCACGCGCCGCGAACTTGTCGGTGACCTTGACCAGCTCCTGGTTGAACAGGACGTTGATCTCCCGCGGCACGAGCTTGCCGTTCTTCTTCACCCAACCGACGTTGCGGAACAGCTTCGCCCACGCGGTGCGGCTCTGCTGCACGGTCTCGTTCGCGCTCAGCTTCGGCAGGTTGTACTCGAAGATGACGGTGAACTGCATCGGGAAGCCGAACTGCGGATCGACCGCCGCAAACACGAAGCGGCCCTCGCCGATATCGTGCTCCTGCTCGGCGACATCGAGGCGATTCATGATCGCGCGCAGCTTGAACGGTGCCTTGGCGAGGTTGAGCTTGCCGTCGGCGCGGCGCGGCCAGCGCGCGACGAAGTCGTCAATGCCGGGCCGGTCGGAGACGGCGAATCCATTCACGCTCGTTGCATGAAAGTCCTGGAGCCAGCCCTCGACGAAGTCGGCGGGGTCCATGCCGACCGGCGTCATCTGCTCGACGAGCCAGCGAAAGCTCCAGTGACCGTTGCCGAAGCTCGATGAGAGGTTCGCATCGCCGACGATGTCGTTGTGAACGTAGATCAGCTCGCGGAATGGATCGACCACCGGAGCCGGGGGGAGCTGGGCCGCCTGCTCGGTATCAGCGACCTCGGTGTCCACCTCATCGGCAACACAACCAACGAGAGCGAGCGGAGAAACAGCGGAGAGAAGGCTAGCGAGTATGTATTTTTGCATGGCTTGCAGAGTTCCTGGTGACGTGACGAGAGCGCTCGCAAAGCAAGACTCGAACCACCGCGAACCCACCAGATTCATCAACAACGTGGCGCGTGTCGGTCATTGCACGCCCCAGTGGCTAGTGCAGTCTCCGCTGAAGCTGATGCACAATGTGGCTCACTCGTTGATCCACATTCATTGAGTGCCGATCAGCTCGAGACCGAACGAGCGTCGGTCGACGCGGTACGCGAGTGCGGTCGGCCGCACTTGCCGGACGTGGTCTTCGAGCGGCACGGTCGGCTCCCGACGCCCTGTGACCGGTCGCGTCGCTCGTGATCGGCCTCTGCGCGGCACGTGGCGTGCACCCTCCGAGGTGGTGAAAACGCTGGACGACACTCAGCGCAGCACAGGAGCGGATCCGGGAAGCTCTGAGTCGCTGACGATCGGAATGCAGGCAGGCGCGTGGGTGATCGAGGGAGAGCTCGGTCGCGGTGGCATGGGCGTTGTCTACGCGGTCCATCACGCGCAGATCGGAAAGCGTGCCGCGCTGAAGGTCGTGCAAGGTCGGCTTCACGATCGCACTGCGTGCGGCGCTCGCATGCTCCAGGAAGCGCAGGTCGTCAACGCGATCGGACATCCGAACATCGTCGACATCTTCGACGTCGGGACGACTGCGGATGGCCGGCCGTTCATCGTGATGGAGCAGCTCGCCGGTCACTCGCTCGCGGAGGTCGAGCTCCCGCTCGATGATTCCCTCGGCGTCCTGCTCCAGGTCAGCGACGCGTTGATCGCGGCGCACGCGGCCGGCGTCGTGCATCGCGATCTCAAACCCGACAACATCTTCTTGATCGACGATGACCCGGCGCGCGTGAAGTTGCTGGACTGGGGCATCGCGCGCGTCCTGCATGCACCGAGCAAGGTCACGTTCGAAGGGCAACTGGTGGGGACTCCCCGCTACGTCTCGCCCGAGCAAGCGCGCGGCGAGGTCATCACCACGCAGACCGACGTGTACTCGCTCGGCGTCGTCGCGTACGAGCTCCTGCTCGGGCGTCCGCCGTTTGATGCGGACTCCGCCGCCGAGCTGATGGCGCAGCACCTGCTGGTACCACCGCCGCCACCGCGCGATGCGTGGCCCTCGATCCCACCGCGCCTCGATCGACTGTTGCAGCACATGCTCTCGAAGCGTCCCGAGGCGCGCCCGCCGGTCGCGCACGTCGCGAGCGAGCTCGGTGAGATCCGGCGCGGGCTCACGGCTCGCAAGCCCCCGGCGCTCATCGTCGACGACGAGGTACCGGTCGAAGGTCCGGTGCGGCGTCGATCGTGGCCCGAGGTGATGGTCTTCGCAGGCGCGATCGCAATCGGGCTTGCGACCGCGCTTATCGCCGGGCGTGCGGGCCCCGAGCTGACGCCCGTCGCGCTACCACAGGTCGAGCCGTCGGTCGCCGCACAGCCCGCAGAGCCCGCACAGCCCTTGGCGCCGCCGCCGGTTGCGCTCTCGAATCCGGTGCTCGAAGACTGCGCTGATCCGAACGTCCTCCGTGATGGCGACCGCTCGTACATGACGTGCACCGGGAAGCAGGGCAGCAACATCTTTGCGATCTACGAATCGGCGGATCTCCAGACGTGGCGTCGCGCGGGTTGGATCTTTCCTGACGGTCAGCGTCCCAGCTGGGCGACCGGCAACTACTGGGCACCGGAGCTCCACCGCACGCCCGACGGTTACGCCGCGTACTTCAGCATGCGCACGAGCGCGGGACGCAATGCGATCGGCGTCGCGACGTCGTCGCTTCCCGTCGGCCCGTACGCGGCGGATGCCGAGCCGCTGGTAGCCCCGCCGCAGGGGGCCAGTGACGCGCACGCGTTCGCCGACGGCGACGATCGATACCTGTACTTCAAGAGTGAGAAGAAGCCGTCCTCGATCTGGGTGCAGCCACTCGCTGCGAACGGGGTCACGCCGCGTGGCGATGCGCGGTTGGTGCTCGCTGCAACGGAGACCTGGGAGCACGACAACATCGAGGCCCCGTCGGTGATCCGCCGCGGCGACTGGTACTACCTGTTCTACAGCGGGGCCCGGTACTGCGAGCCCGAGTATGCGATCGGCGTCTCGCGGTCGAAGTCACCTCTCGGTCCGTTCGAGAAGCAGGGCGCGCCACTCGTCGCGAGTGGTGCTGGTACGCTGGGCCCAGGGCATCCCGCGATCGTCACGGACGAGCTGCTCGCCTATCACGCGTATCGAGCCTCGGAAGGCGCCCCGTCGTGCTCGGAGGACGGCGCCAACAAGCGCCGTCACGTCCAGATCGAACGCATCAGCTACCACGATGGTTGGCCGCGGCTCGTCGGTCATCTGGTCGCGCGTGACGGGGCGTAAAGAACCCGCTGCGCTCGCTCGCGAAGTGCGACGAGGATTGCATCGAAGCTACTCGGCGCATCGGCGCGGTTGACGTCGCGATCCCAGTTCTCAGCCGAAGCGCGTCGTGCGAGATAGAGCTGAGACGGTGCGATGCGGGGTGTTCGCGCGATCCGCAGGCCGTGCGCCTTCGCGATCGCGACCGGCAGGATGCAGCGGAGTACGCCGGCACGACAGGCCTCGATCGTTGTCTCGAGGCGGCTGCACCGTAACCCGATCGTCCGTGGCTTCTCGACGGGCCAACCATCGAGAGCATCGTCGGAGACAGCAAAGCCGTCGGGTGCTCGTCTGCCATGCGCGTTGCACACCGCACGCACGACGGTTCCTAGACGCTCGACGACGATGTCAGCACTCGGAGAAAGCGTCTCGGCGATGGCGACGTCGATCGCACCTCGCAACAGCGCGCTCCTCGCGTCGGCGAGGTCGAGCTCGACGTGCTCGATCTCGAAGGTCTGTTGTGCAAGCAATGGAATCACCAGGACACCGAGCCATGATGAATGCCCAGCGACGCGGATGCGCGCGGGCCGTGGACTGGCGGTGTCGCCGAGCCCATCGTCGACCCACCGCATCGCGTCGCGCACGGCCGCGAGCAACGTCAACCCGGCCGGGTTGAGCTGGATCCTCCGGCCCGTGCGAGTGAACAGCGGGTGACCGACGGCCTGCTCGAGCAACGTGACGCTGCGGCTCAACGCCGAGGCACTGACGTGCATCGATGCTGCCGCCGTTGGCAAATGCTCGGTCTCTGCAACTGCACGGAACGCGGGCAGCCAGCTCCACAGACCGGCGAGGCGGTGTGCGCGATCCACAAGTCGAGGTTCTTGGATCGTCAATGCAAACGCAATGGTCCATTCCAATTGTTCTATGAGACTAAACGATGAGGTCGTCGTACCAGGTGACAGGAGAACCCATGTTCAAGTCACTTGCCCTCATCCTCCCGTTCCTCGCGGCCTGCGGCGACGGTCCCGCCAGCTACGGTGATAACGTCGCGGACGTTCAGGTCCCGCCCCGCGGCTCGACCGACGTCCAGACCTGGCTCGAAGCGGGTCACTACCTGACCTGGACCTGCGAGACAGAACGGCACCCGGCGCGCCCGGGTTCCGGCCACGGGGCAAACCGGATCTGCTCGAACACCGCGTTGACGCTCGCGGCGGACGGTTCCGGCCCGTATCCCGTGGGTGCCGCGGCGGTGAAGGAGATCTACTCGAGTGCTGGCGACATCCGGCAGTACGCGGTGTATCGCAAGGTTGTGGACGGGACCGGCGGTGCCTCGTGGTACTGGTACGAGGGCCTCGGTGAGGACATCGTCGCGAACGGCGAGGATGACGGGACGTGCACGGGCTGCCACGCGCGAGCCCCGCGCGACTTTGTCTACACCGTGGTGGTTCCGTAAAACGAACGGAGGTCAGCCGCACGGTGGGCTCCGCTGCCGGTCGATGCCGTAGAACGAAGCATGACTGAAACCGTAGAGCCGTCATTCGTCGACAACGTGATCGCAAACACGCTACCGGTCGCGATCGACATCGGCACCAAGATCCTCGGTGCCCTCGCGCTGTGGATCGGCGGTCGCTTCGCGATCCGCATGATCACGAGGACCGTCCACAACCGACTTGTCCGACGCAACATCGACTCGACGCTCACGCGCTACGTCGACAGCATCCTCGGCGTGGTGCTCAAGCTCGTGCTCGTGATCCTCGTGCTCGGCGTCTTCGGCGTGCAGACGACGACGTTCGCCGCATTGCTCGCCGCGGCTGGGATCGCGATCGGGATGGCCTGGTCGGGGCTGCTCGGGAACTTCGCAGCGGGCGTGTTTCTCGTCGTGCTGCGGCCGTTCAAGGTTGGCGACATGATCACGGGCGGTGGCGTGACCGGAGTGGTCAAGGAGATCGCGCTGTTCGTGACGACGATCGACACGGCCGACAACGTCCAGACGATCGTCGGCAACAGCAAGATCCTGGGCGACGTCATCCAGAACTTCACGGCCAACCCGCATCGCCGCGTCGATCTCGTCGCGCAACTCGCACACACGGTCGACGTCGACGACGCGATCCGGCGGCTGCGGGTGCGGATCGCGACGATCCCGCACGTGATGTCGGATCCCGCGCCTGTGATCGAGATCCTCCAGGGATCTCCGTCTGGCCCCGTGCTCGCCGTCCGGCCATTCACGGCGAACGAGTTCTACTGGGACGTCTACTTCGCGACATTGCGGATGGTCCGCGACGAGTTCACGCTCGCGGGCTACCCGGCTCCGGCGAGCCATCAGGTGATACACACCGACTCGAAGATCCTCGCGGCATAGCGACGTAGCGTCACTCGGAGTCGAACGTAGTTTCGACGACGGCGTCCCCGACGCGCACCTGCACCAGCTTGCACACGAGTGGCAGCACACCGCCATCCTCGAGAAATCGCTGCACGCAGAGCGTGTACGTTCCGGGTGGCACATCGTGAACCTGTGTGGGCTCCTGCATGGCCGCTCCGGTCACCGCGTGGGTCGGGGTGACGCGCGGCTGCGTGCCTACCTTGACCGCCGAACGATGATCGCCCACCAGCAGGGTCACCGCATAGAATCGAACGTGCGCGATGCTCGCGACATTCGCGACGACCAGGGCGCCGCTCGGTATGTCGACAACGACCGACGCCGGCCGGTCACTTCCGACGGTGACCTCTTGCTTGCCTTCCGTGCCGGTTCCGCCGGAACGCCGCGCCGCCGTTTGCGCGATGACCCGGTAGGTGCCGGGTGGGAGCAGCGGCAACTCGAAGCGCCCCTGCTCGTCGGTCGCGACCGCAATATCGAGCATGCTGTCCTGAAAGTGAATCGAGACGTCAGCCTCGATCGGGGAGCCATTGCTACGCACGACGCCGGAAAGCCCTCCACTACGGGGCACCTGCAGGTCGACATCCACATTGGCTCGGCCCCCCGCGACAGGAGCCGGACGCGACCAACCGGCCCGCGCATGAAGCGCGATCGCCTGCATCGGTTCGTCGCGATGCACCGCCACGTCGAAGGTGCCATCCGCACCGGTGAGCGCGCCGCCATCACCGAACACCACGCCCGTTCCATGCTCTCCCGAACCCGTCGAAAGGTATACGGCGACGATCACCGCGGCTCCCGCGAGGGGCTTGCCGTTCGCGTCCACAACGCGGCCACGCACGTGTCGCGTGAAGGGCGGCGTATCCATCTTCGGAGGGAACCGTGCGCGCGGATAGGTTCCGGTAAGATCGACGCTGACGGAGCGTGGCGGCAGCAGAGCGACTTCGTACGCGCTCGGCCTCCCGAACCCTCCGCGAGGTCCGCGGGTCGTCTTCAACATCGCGGGCGCAGGGTCCGGCGATGCGAGGTCGTCAGCAACCGGTAGGCTCGGCGGCGTGGCGACAGGTGCGCTGGCGAGCGGCGGTGGAGTGCCTGGCGTCAGGACGGCGGGGGGCTGTGGCGCAACGAGATGCCAGACCACGAGACCGACGAAGATGGCGATCGCCGACAAGACCGCAGCGAGCCCGAAGCCGCCGAGCGCCCGTGCTGGTAGCGCCTTGCTGGCGCCCGCTGCGGCGCTGACGCGCACGCCACCGCTCGCGAGCACAGCGACGATCGAGGCCGCGGCGACCTTCGCGGGCCGACGCGCGCGCGCCGTCGTGTCCAGGCGGGTGGCGAGCTCGTCCCCGATCATGCTGCGCGCGCGAGAGATCCGTTTCTGCGCGGCGTGCGGGCTGATGTCCAGTGCGGAGGCGACCCGCTCGATCGACTGCTCTTCCCAGTAGAACAGCACGAGTGGCTCGCGGTAGCTCTCCGGTAACTCGTCCAGCGCGCTGCGCACGTGATGTTCCGCCTCCGCATCGTCGAGCGTTTGCACCTGGACGGGGTCGACCGTTGCTGCCGCGATGGCATCGGGATCCGCCACCTCACGAGGGCGACCGCGCAGCTCGTGCTTGCTGAGGTTGCGAGCGATGCCGCACAACCATGCGCGGACGCGCTGCGCATCGCGTAGGTCACGAAGACGCGTCCAGGCCACGATGAATGTGTCCTGGGCGATGTCGTCGCTCGAGGCGCGGTCGCGCGTGATTGCGAATGCCACGGCGGCGACCGCGGCATGGTGACGTTCGGCGAGACGACCGAACGCTCGCACGTCACCCGCGATACTGGCCTCCACTAGCTCGCGATCGGTTGGTCCACTCATGCCGACGAGTGACGCTCGGTGTTCAAACCAGACATAAATCCTTGGGCACCTGTCAAGGTCCCGTTTTTACTGGCTGGATTGTAGCGCCATAGGGCCGCCGTGCTCGCGGTCAGATACAGTCGCCCCATGGCAGCCCGATGCGTGAACAAGCGAGAGATCACGTCCCTCGACCAGCTCACCCCGGTTCAGTGCGAACAGCTACAACTCGCGGGCAAGGCGTACGACGGCGAAGACCGCCCGGTCGCAGATCGGCTCGCCGGGGATGGCACCGAGGAGGTGGAGGGAAGCTTCCAGGGCAGCTGCGATTTCTGGGAGATCGTCGACGGAGATCAGCCCCTCTACGATGCGTGGATGATCATGAACGACAGCGGCTCGATCTTTCGCGCGCGCACGACCGAGGAGGTTGCGGGCATCGTCCAGTGCGGCCTCGAGTGCGCTGACCCCGCGATCCGGCGCGAGATCGGAATGGCGATGGTCGAGGCGGAGCTGCTGCCGCAGGGCGACAGCGCGTACCAAGAATTCGCCGCCGAGCTCGCGAAGCGGGACAGCTAGGTCGCGGCGCGACGGCCCGCTGATGTGGAAGCTCATCGCGCGCGAACCGCTCGTTCACTTCATCGTGATCGGCGCCACGCTGTTCGCGCTGGACGCATGGCGAGGCCCAAGCCGCGGTGTCGAGCCCACGCCGCCCGCCGCTGCGCCGCCGTCATTGCCCGCTCCGATTGCTCCGCCGTCCGCGACCGGTCCGATCGTGGTG
>JACCRC010000497.1 GCA_013813765.1 Deltaproteobacteria bacterium
GGCTCCGGCCGTGCGACGAATCCGAACGCTCCGACCGCAGGCCCTACCGCGCCGACGCCGGTGCCCGGCTCGATGTCGACGCCGTTCCCCGGCAACGCGCCCGTCGCCGGCGCGTACTCGAGGACCACGCAGTCCGGCGGCATGGCGCAGCCGTTGCCCGGCACCGGCCTCGCGCTGTTCCCGCCGCAGGGTGCGCCGATGCGCAACCCGCCGGCGCAGTCGCCGCCGATGGAGGTGCTCGCGCCGCCCGGTCCGTATCAGCCGTTGCCATACGCGCCCGAACGTCCCGTGATGGATCTCGCGAGCTTCGCGCCGCCGGGCTATCCAGTTCACGATCCGTCGCACGGCCAGATGCCGCCGCAGGCCGGCATGATGGGCTTCGACATGTCCCAGATGGCGGCGCGCGATGCGGCCGTGCGGCGGATGGTGTGGATCGTCGTGCTCGCGGTCGCCGCGATCATCGGCATCATCGTCGCGAGCCAGCTGTGAGGCTCGCCGCTCAGTCGGCGAACTTGAGCCGCTTCTGCGTCACCGTGACCTGGCGGCAGCGCTCGAGACGATCGTGCTCGGTCGTCGACACGAACACGTAGAGGACGTCGCCGCCCTTCGGCACGTCGACCGCGATCGGTGGGCACTCGAACGAGCGATCGCGCAGCAGCAAGCGCTGCTTGCCGGGCGGCAATTCGAAGCGCACCTCGCGTTTCTCGGTGCGGCCCTTGCCGGGCATCCGGATCTCGAGGCCGCGATCGTTCGAGTTGAAGACCACGGCACCGTCGGTGCGCGGCGGAGCGACGACGATGCACTCGCGGTTCTCGCCGGGGCCGAACTTGCACTCCTCGGACCCGAAGCTCACCGAGGTGACGACATCGATCACGTGCTCGCCGCCGCGCAGGTCGATGCCGTAGCCCTCGCGGTAGTTGTACGGGCCGGCGTGGATCTCGACGCCGGGCAGCTTCTTCACCTCGCCGTCGACGATGATGTACGCGTTCGTCAGATCGATCGCTCGCGCGTCGGAAGGCGGCGAGGTCGCGACCCACAGCATGCCGGGCGTCGCCTGCACCTTCGCCATCAGCGTCTCGACGTCCTTCTTGTCGGCCGCGTTCGGCGTGATCGCGAGGTACGTCTCGTAGCTCTTCAGCGCGAGCGGCAGCAGGTTCAACCGCCGCTGCACGTCGGCGATGTTGTAGATCGTGCTCGGGTGCGGCGAGATCGCGAACGCCTTCTCGTAGAGCCCGAGCGCGGTGCGCAGATCGCCGGCCTTGTCGGCGGCGACGGCCTGCGAGAACGCGTCGCCCGCGGCCTTCGCGAACCTGTCGGGGGTGCCCTTGCGAACGGCGGTGTCATCGGCGCCGGCGACCGCGGCGAGCGCGGCGAGGAGGATGAGCGCGCGGATCATCGCGGGAACGCCACCTTCTTGACCTTCACGTTGATCTGCACGCAACCACCGCGCTTCTCGTCATCGGCATTTGGTGCATCGACAAACACGAACGTCACGCCGGGACCCTTCGGCACCTCGAACGCGAGCGGGCTGCACGCGTAGTCGCGGCCGAGCAGCTGCGTGGAGTACCGCCCCGGCGCGAAGTCCATCCGACCGTTCAGCTTCCACATGAAACCACTGTCGCGATCGCCGTCGCGCCAGCTACCGGAGTATCGGATCGCACCCCCGCCGCTGAGCACGACGTTGCCGGTCTCCTCCTTGCTGGACGAGGAGGTCTGGAGGTGGCGCACGTCGAGAGGCTTCACGTCGATGTGGTCGTGGTCGTAGCTCGTGGGGCCGATGCGATCCACTGCATGTTTGCCGGGTGTGACCTGGATCGTCTGTGGAGACGGCCCGACCAGGATTCCATCGACGTAGATCACGGCGCCGGGGTCGTCGCCATCGATGGTGAGGATCGGCGGCGTGGCCTCGAGGCGTGCGATCAGCTTCCCGACATCCGCGCGATCGGAGGCGTCGGGTGCGGCCTCGAGATACTTCTTGTAGAGCTCGATCGCGTCCTTGTAGCGCTCCATACGGCGCAGGACATCGGCGGAGTTGTAGAGCACGGCGGGCACGAGCTTGTCGTCGCTCGACATGCGCCGGTAGAAGTCGTGCGCCTTCTCGAGGTCGCCGGCCTTGTCGGCGAGCAGCGCGTCGGCGAACACCGACAGCGACTCCGCGCTCCACGTCACCGCGGCGGGCTTGCGAATCGCCGGTCCCGGTTTCGGGGGAGGGGCGAACGCGGGAGCTGCGTGCGCCGCCTGTGTCAGCAGCGCACCCAGAGCGAGGGCTGAAAGGCGCATCCGCCGCGAGTATGCCCGAGGGATCGCTCGCGCGGATCGACATTTCTCGGCGCGGGCGAGTACGATGGCCTCGGATGTTCGGCTTCGTGGAGACGGTGCGTCAGGCACGACCAGATCTGGTCGTCCCCGAGGCGTTCTCGTCGGCCCTGATCGCCCGGATCGGGAGCGCGCAGGCGGCGTGGCGCGACGTCTTCATCGATCCCGAGCGGTTCGTGCGCCACATCGCATCGCGGCTGGAGCCACCGGTCGCGACGCTGGATCAACTGCATGTCGAGGACCTGTACCTCGCGTGCGGCTGCATCGACGGCATCCCACCTGCGCTCGCCGCCTTCGATCGCGCGCACGGCGCCGGCATCGAGCTCGTGATCTCGGCGGCGGGCATCGATCTCGCGGCGCATCCTGACATGCCCGCACGGGTGCGCGAGCGGCTGATCATCAAGAACGGCGACGCGCCCGCGAAGATCGCGAACTACGCCGGCAAGGGAAGCCTCGGCTCGTGGGTGCGGATCTTCGCGATGCGCGAGGCTCAGCGCTTGCTCGCGCAGGACTCGCAGCAATGACGTGGTGGCTCCTTCGAATGATCGAGGAGCAGTACCACCGCGATGACGAAGACCGGTTGATCGGCCTCGCGCTCGCGCAGACGGTTGCACCGCCTGGCACCGCGGACGAGATCATCCGCCTCCACGGCCTCGCTCCCGACCGCGCCGCGCTCGCCGCACGCGCGATCGCGACGTACGCCCGGCTCGACGCGCTGCTCCGCGAGATCGCGACCACCGTCGAGGGCGGGATTCGCCGCTCGGACCCGGCAGCAGCCCCGGCGCAGCCGTTCGATGCCGCGGCGCGGGACCGCCTCCTGCTGACCCCGCCGCGTTCCGTCCTCGCGCGGATCGCCCCGGAATCGCTGGTGGCGCTCTGCCCCCCATGACGTTGCATCCCGGGGGTTACGTCCTCGAGCGACGCCACCCAGGGGCGACACGCGCGCGGGCTGATCGATCAGCCACTTGGCCGCCGGGGCCACGTGGCACATCGCCTGCTCGAGGACTGATCACACCAAGGAGCCCCCGATGTCCACCCCCAAGACCGAGTCCACCGAGGCGTTTGTCAGCGTAGACCCCGAGCAGCTGGCGACCGTCGCCGGCGGCGCGAGCCGCGTCAGCGGAAAGAGCGGCGGCGACGCCGAGCTGACTGCGATGCTCACGCAGATCGGGGACTCGATCAAAGACCTCGCGTCCGCGAAGAACAACAACAGCGGCGGCGACACGATGCAGCTCATGATGATGATGCTGATGATGGGCGGTGGTGGTGGTGGCGGTGGCTATGCCGCGCCCTCCGCAGTCGCGCCTCCGGTCATCAACCTCGACACCGCGGTCGCCGGTGGCGGCGGTTGCCGGCGCAAGGGCAAGAAGGGCTGGTAGCTCCTCGCTCGCCACGCGCAGGATTGTCGCTATAAAGCGGCGTGACCGACATCGCGCATCTTCCGTTCACCCAACGGTTCGTGCACGAGCTGCCCGCCGATCCGAAGACCGACAACTCGCTGCGGCAGGTCCTGCGCGCGTGTTACTCGCACGTCCAGCCTACGCACGTGGCAAGGCCCGAGCTGCTCGTCCTCGTCCCCGAGGTCGCGGCGCTGATCGGTCTCGATCCCGAGCCCACGAAGGAGCTGGTCGAGGTCCTCGCGGGCAACCGCATCGTCGACGGCATGGCGCCGTACGCGGCGTGCTACGGAGGCCATCAGTTCGGCACGTGGGCAGGACAGCTCGGCGATGGCCGAGCGATCACGATCGCCGAGGTCACCGCGCCCAGCGACGGCGACATCTGGGAGCTCCAGCTCAAGGGCGCCGGGCCCACTCCGTACTCTCGCCGCGCCGACGGACGCGCGGTGCTGCGGTCATCACTGCGCGAGCTGGTCTGCAGCGAGGCCATGTTCCACCTCGGCGTGCCGACGACGCGGGCACTGTCCTTGGTGCTCACCGGTGAGCCGGTGCAGCGTGACTTCCTCTACGACGGACATCCGAAGCTCGAGCCGGGCGCCGTGGTGTGCCGGGTGGCGCCGTCATTTCTGCGGTTCGGTAGCTACGAGATCCACAGCGCGCGCGAGGACCAGGAGACTCTCGAAAAGCTCGTGCGCTTCACGCTCGCGAAGTACTACCCGCAGCACATCGCGAACGGGCAGATGGATATCGCCGGCTGGTTCGACGAGGTGATGCGCAAGACCGCGTTCATGGTCAGCGAGTGGATGCGCGTCGGGTTCGTGCACGGCGTCATGAACACCGACAACATGTCGATCCTCGGCCTGACGATCGACTACGGCCCGTACGGCTGGATCGAGTCCTTCGATCTCGACTGGACACCGAACATCACCGACGCGTCGGGCCGCCGGTATCGCTTCGGCGCGCAGCCGCAGGTCGCGCAGTGGAACCTCGCGCAGCTCGCGCGCGCTCTGTCGTGGCTCGTCGAGGATCTCGACCCGCTTCGCGCGACCATCGATGCGTACGCGCGTGAGTTCTCCTCGCTCTATCGCCACACGATGCTGAGAAAGCTGGGCCTCGTGGCGCACGCGCAGCACGCGACCGGCGACGACGACCTCCTGACGGACCTCGGCGCGCTGCTGGTCGAGATCGAGACCGACATGACGCTGTTCTTCCGCTACCTCGCGGAGCCGAACCCGTCGCTCGTCACGCTGCACGATGCGTACTACGCGCCCGACCAGATCACCGCGGTGCAGCGCGCGCAGATCGAGCGCTGGCTCATGGCCTACGCGCACCGTGTTCGCGTCGAGGGCATCTCCGAGGAGGAGCGGCGCACGCGCATGGACTCGATCAACCCGCTGTACGTGCCGCGCAACTACCTCGTGCAGGAGGTGATCGAGGCCACCGAGGCCGGCGATCGCACCCAGCTGCTCGAGCTGCTCGACGTGCTGCGCCGCCCGTACACGCAGCAGCCTGGCAAGGAGCGCTTCGCGAAGAAGCGCCCGGACTGGGCGCGGCACAAGCCCGGGTGCTCGATGCTGTCGTGTAGCTCGTAGTACAACCGCACTCACATGGCCGTCCGCGAGATCGTTCAGGTCGGAGATCCGGTGCTGAGGCAAGAAGCGCGGTCGCTGGCGCGCGAGGAGCTCGCGACCGACGAGATCCGGCAGCTGATCGCCGACATGCGCGACACGATGCGAGCGGCGCCGGGCGTGGGCCTGGCGGCGCCGCAGATCGGCGTGTCGCTGCAGCTCGTGGTGATCGAAGATCCCGCGGAGTTCCACACCGGCTTCACGCCGGAGCAGCTCGCCGCGCGCGAGCGAGCGCCGGTGCCGTTTCACGTGCTCGTCAACCCACGCCTCACGATCGAGGGGAACGAGACCGTCCCGCACTTCGAGGGCTGCCTCAGCTTCTCGGCGTTTCACATGATCGTGTCGCGCGCGCGCAAGGTCCGCGTCGATGCGCTCGACGAGACTGGCGCCCCCATCTCGCGCAGCGCCGTCGGCTGGTACGCACGGATCCTCCAGCACGAGGTCGATCACCTGCGCGGTGTCGTGTGCTGCGATCGGATGGACCCGCGCACGCTGTCGACGCCGGCGAACTATTCGAAGCACTACGCCGGCAAGACGATCGTCGAGGCGAAGGCGATCATAGGGAAAGCCCCGCGTTAGCCGTAGTGATACGCGCTGAGCCGTAGGCCAGCGTACTTGCCGTTGTACGCGACGACACCGGCGTCTTCGCCAGCAGCGCCGGCGATCACCATCAGTGGTAGTAGATGTTCCTCGCGCGGATGCGCCGCACGTGCACTGGGTGCGCTCGCCCACGATGCCAGCATCTTCTCCCGCTGTGCGGCGGGTGCGGTCGCCGCGGCGCGCAGCCACGCGTCGAACTCCTCGGAGATCGGGCGAGCCTTCGGATCGCGGAACCCGCGCATGTTGTGATAGCTCATGCCGCTGCCGACGATGAACACACCCTCGTCGCGCAGCGGGGCGAGCGCGCGCCCGATCGCGATGTGCTCCGCCGGATCGAGGCCAGCCACCAGCGAGAGCTGGACCGTCGGGATGGTCGCGTCGGGATAGACGAGCTTCAGCGGCACGAAGGTGCCGTGGTCGAAGCCGCGCTGCGGATCGGCCGCGCTCGCGATGCCGGCTACCCGCAGGAGCTCTTGCACGCGTGACGCGACCGCGGGCGCACCGGGCGCGGGCCACTGGATCTCGTACGACTCCGGCGGGAAGCCGTAGTAGTCATAGAGCATCGGCGGCCGCGCTGCGGTCATCACCGTCGGGACGGCTTGCTCCCAGTGCGCGGAGATCACGAGAAGCGCCTTCGGCGGGGTCGCCGGCAGTGCGGAGACCGACTCGAGGTAAGCGCGCAGATCGAGATCACCTTGCTTGTCGAAGCCGAGGTCGACCCACGGCCACGGGCCGCCACCGTGCGGGAGGTACGCGACCGGCATACGCGCCGTCGGCGCCTTCGTGGACTCGTCGCCGCGCGTGCCCGTCGCCGCCACGACGCCACCGATCGCCGCTGCTGCGGCCGCGCCGCCGACGATGACCTGCCGTCGGGTCAGTCCGTTGTCTCCCTGGTTGCTCATGCGAATCAGTATGGTCACCAGGCATTGCCGCGGTAATCCCCCGGAGGGGAACCGACTGTTGCGGCGCTCAGTGCCCCAGCTTGTCCTGACGCGGGAGCAGCTCCTTGAGCTGCCAGGCCTGGATCTGCAGGTCGCGGCGCACCTTGCGGCGCTCGTTGTCCTGGATCCGCGAAAGGACTGTTGCGAGGACGATCAGCACGACGATGTAGAGGACCAACCCGAACAGCGCGGCGAACTCGTTCAGGTTGGAGCCGCCGGTGGTCAGGTAGAACGTGTCGCCCTGGACGAACGCGCGCGGCGACAGCACGCCCCATAGCTCGAGGATCCACGGGAACAGGGTGGCGAACACGCAGAGCGCGGCGAGCAACCAGGTGTTGATCAGCCGCCGGTGATTCGCGAGCAGCATGACGATCACGGTGGCTGGTCCGGCACCGATCAGGAACGGACTGACGATGCGTGATAACAGCGCGATCATCACGAGGTTCGCGGAGATCGCGAGGTAGCCCGACAGATACGGGTTCTTCGGCGCGATCAGGACCTCGACCGCGACGATGAACATGCAGAGCGCGACGCCGGTGACGTGGTACCAGGGCTCGCGAAAACCGATCCACGCGAGGATCGGAAAGAACAACAAGTAGGCGAGGGCGGCGAGCGTTCCGAAGCGAGCGCTCTTTCGCAACGACTCGAGGTCCGCTTGCTCGAGCTCCTGCTCCACTTCCTTCGGCACCTCGGTCGGCGGCTCGAGCATGAGCCGGCCGAGCAGATCGGCGGGCTGCGGCGAGGTTGGATCGAACGCGAGCGCGCGAGCGGCCGCACGGATCGCGATGCTGCGCTCCTTCTGGCCGCTGCCCGAAGCGAGTGCGTTGCGCGCGGTCTGCAGCTCCGTGCGCGCGAGCTCGCGGCGCAGCACGAAGTCGCGGTCACCGTCGAGAAACTCCTGCACGGCGTCGCCTAGCGCACGTGCCGTCGCGTAGCGATCGGTGCGCTCCACGGCGGTCGCGCGCACGCAGATCGCGTCGAGCTCGGGCGGCACCACCCGGTCGATCGCGCGCCGCGATGGCCGCGCATCGACACCGTTCAGCGCGCTCGCGATCGCCGCCTGGCCGCGCGGGTGGAGCGGATACAGCGTGAGGATCTCGAACAGGATCGTGCCGAGGGCGTACACGTCCGCGCGGCCGTCGAGATCGCTCTCGCCGCGGATCTGCTCCGGCGCGATGTACCCGGGCGTGCCGAGGATCGCGCCAGCCGCGGTCTCGTTGTAGCCCGCACCGTCGGCGAGCGTTCCGACATCGGCAAAGCTCGGCCGCTCCTCCTCGGTCATCACGCGCGAGACGCCCCAGTCGAGCACGTAGACCTCGCCGAAGTCGCCGAGCACGATGTTCGCGGGCTTGAGATCGCGGTGCACGACGCCGCGCGTGTGAGCGAACTCGATCGCGAGGCAGACATCGGAGAAGGCGCGCAGGAGGCGCTGGCGAGTGAACTGCTTCTGCGTCTCCGGTGAGCCGACGGCGAGCTTGCCGAGCACGTCGAGCAGCGTCACGCCGGTCAGCTGCTTCATCACGAAGAACGGCCGGCCGAGGTCGTCCTTCCACAGCTCGTGCACGGGAACGATCGCCGGGTGCTCGAGCCGGCCCTGGATGCGCGCCTCGCGGAGGAACCGCGTCAGTGCATCCGGCGAGGGCTCGTTCATGCGCAGCCGCTTGATCGCGACCGACCGACCGATCTGCTCGTCGTGCGCCGAGTACACCTCGCCCATGCCGCCGCGTCCGAGGATCGGGCCGAGCGTGTAGCGGTGCGCAGAGGTCCCGAGGTTGGTATCCGGGGGGGCCGGCGCCATGCCGGTCGCGTTCGTCGGCCAGGTCTCCGCGATCGTCGGGAGCCCAGCGAGGGTGTCCGGGTCGTCGGTCGGCGGCAGAGGCGCCTGGAACCCGGCGATGGTGATCCGCCTGACCGGCGCGCTGTAGACCTCCGCGGTGTCGGCCTGCGGAACCGGCACCATGCTGGTGTCCTCCTCGTCCGGGTCCATTCCGTCCATCGTACCCGTGGAAGGGGCGCCGATGCGCGCGTAACCTGTCTCAGGATGTGCGAGCTGCTCGGGATGGAGTGCAATGTCCTGACCGACATCGTCTTCTCCTTTGCCGGTCTATCGGCGCGAGGCGGGAAGCACGGCCCGCACGCCGACGGATGGGGGCTCGCGCTCTACGACGGTCCGGTGGCTCGTGTGTTTCTCGAACCAGCGGCCGCCGCGCACTCGCCGCTCGCGACGTTCGTGAAGCAGAACCCGATCAAGACCTTGCTCGCGATCGCGCACGTACGTCGGAAGACGAGGGGCAAGGTGTCGCTCGCGAACACGCATCCGTTCACGCGCGAGCTGTGGGGCCGTCACTTCGTGTTCGCGCACAACGGCACCGTGAAGAACGCGTTCGATCTGAAGCTCGGCCGCTACCAGCCGATGGGCAGGACCGACAGCGAGCACGCGTTCTGCCACCTGCTCGGCGCGCTCGAGCACGAGTTCAAGGCGAAGGCGCCGCCGCCGGCCGAGCTCGCGAAGGCGATCGCGCGACACGCGGGTCGCATCGGCAAGGGCGGCACGTTCAACATGCTGCTCGGCGACGGCCATCAGCTCTACGCGCGCTGTTCGACGAAGCTGCACCACATCGTGCGCCGGGCACCGTTCAAGAAGGCGACGCTCGCCGACGAGGATCTCAGCGTCGACTTCGCGGAGGTCACGACGCCGAAGGATCGCGTCGCCGTGATCGCGACGATGCCGCTGACCCGCGACGAGACCTGGATCGCCGGCGAGCCGAACACGTTGTGGGTGTTCCGCGGCGGAAAGCTGACGAAGACGCTCGCGAGCTGACGCCGCGTGCACGAGAGTCCGCGCGGTTAGCGCGGGCACGGGGCTTGTAGCTCGCACCTCCGATGCGCGCGCTTTGCCTGGTCCTGCTGGTCGCCTGCTCGTCGACCCGCCAGCTCGCGGCGCCGGGCGATGCGAGGCTGCGGACGGGTGGGCACCGTGCCGGGTTCGTCGTCGACACCACGACGCCGTGGAACGAGCGGATCGATCCGAACACGAAGGTGCGCTTGCGCAATGCGGACGGCGCCTGGAGCACCGTGCTCGACGGTCGTGACCTGCACGTCGACGGGCGCGGTGTGTGGATCGACAGCGGCTCGATCCCCGCGCTGCGGTGGGCAGATCAGATCGAGATCGCCGGCGCACCGCCGGAGCTGATGGACGCGATCGAGGCCGCGCGCCCTGCAGCCGGGGAGCTGCGCGCCGACGGCGACGCGTGGATCATGGGTGGCCCGCCCGGCGTGCTGCGGCCGTGGATCGCGGCGCTCGCGCCCACGGAGCTCGACTCCCGCCTCGCCTCGTTTCGAATCCACACGCCGCAGCAGGGCTGGCGTCGACCGCTTTACAGCTCGCGCTTCGTCGACGGCCTGCGAATGTCGTTTGACAGCAAGGTCGGCTGGCGCTGGGACGACGTCGCGCAGATCCGCGTGCAGAACCTCTCGGGCGGCAAGACGCTCGCGGCGATCATCGGCACGAGCGCGCTCGCGATCGTGGTCGTTCCGATCGCGCTCGCCTACGGCGGCCTCAAATCGGTCGGTAACCACGGCGGCGCGCCCACGCGGCCGCTCGAGCTCGACGGCCAGGGTGCCGAGCTCGCGGCGCGCATCGTCGACGAGGCATTCGATCCCGATCGCGTCACGGTTCGCGGTAGCTGGGCCCCCCAGCTCGCGGCCACGGAGAGCGTCGATGCGCGGCCGCTGTTCTCGACCGGTGCGAACGTGCGCTCCGTGATCCGCCCGACGATCGAGCTCGAGGCGGGCGCGGCGTCCGCCGGCGATCTCGCGGGCACCGGCCTGCTCGCGCGGATCCGGCTCGGTGATGTGTTCGAGATCGGCGGCGGTGTGCGCCAGGTGATGTCGCGCGACGAGACCGGCTGGAAGCGATCGACCACGCACGTGTTCCAGGCGGGCCTGCACCTGCCGCTCGATGCCGGCTATCGATTCGCGATCCCGCTCGGCTTCGAGGCGAGCGGCGGCGGCGCGATCGCACACGACCTCCGAATCCCGTGGGGCCTGCGCTACACGTCGAAGACCGGCCGTTACTTCGTCACGGCGATGCCCGCGACGCCGGGCTGGATGCGCACGACGAGCCAGCGCACCGGTCGCTGGTCGTGGAACGCGAGCGCCGCGTTCGGCGTCTCGTTCTGACGGAACTCAGCTGACGGAGACTTGCTGCGCCGGGAACCAGTACGGCTGACCGTTCGGCATCTGGCACATGTACTGGCCGTTCGCGGCCTGCACGATCGTCGCGGGATAGCGCTGGCCGTCACCGGGGGCGACCATCACCTGCTGGCCAACGTGCAGCGGTCCACCCTGCGGCGGCGCCATCTGCATCTGCGGCTGCTGCTGCATCTGCGGCGGCTGCTGCATGTGCGCGGGCGGCGCGCCTTGCGGCGGCTGCATCTGCTGACCGGGCATCGGCTGCATGCCCTGCTGCATCGGCGCGCCCGGCGGCAGCTGGCCCATCGCCATCTGCTGCACCTGGTTGGTGTTGATGAGGTTCGGGACCTGCTCGAAGAACGCGCCGGTGCCCTTCACCGACTTGAACCACGGCGAGATCCGCACATCGACAGTGGGCGTGCCGTTGTTGAAGTAGAACTGCATCGACTTGTTGTTCGCGATGCCGCCGGTCGTGCACTTCGCGAGCGCACGCACGTCGTACTCCTCGACGCCGAGGTTCTTGTTCTGGACGCCTGTCCACGCACCCATCTTCGTGCGGATCAGGAGCAGCCGCCGGTTGGTCAGCACGCCGAAGTACGCCTTCGTCATCAAGAACGCGATGAAGAAGAACAACGACTGGAAGAGGATGCCCGGCTGCCGCCGCACATACCCCGTATGAAGCACCTGCTCACCCTCTTTTAGGATGTGCTGGAGCTGAGACTGGAGGTATTCATCGCCACTCACGACGACGACTCTACGCTATCCGGTCTAGAGAATGACGGTCGGCGCGCACGTCGAGACGCCGGCTCCGACGATCCGGCGATTCGTCGTCGGCGTCATGCCCTTCAGCTGGCCCGTCGGGCTGACCTGGTAGACCACCGTGGGACCCGGCGTGCCGAGGCCCTGCTGCTTGGCCAGGAAGATCCAGTAGTCGCCGCCGTGGAACGCGAACGCCCACGCGGCCGGCTCGCCGCGCAGCTCGGTGGGGAGCTGCGCCGTCGAGATCGCGGCGCCGGTGCTCTTGTTGATCTGCGAGATCTTCGCGTTCGTCGCGTCGGGGAAGAAGCCCCACAGCTCCGCATTCGCGTTGCCGGTCAGCTCCGGTGAGCCCTGGACCGTTCCGTTCGGCACCATCGTCGTGGTGAACGTCGTGACATCGAGCGTCGCGAGCTGCGAGCTCGACGTCGTGGTCGCCGTGTTGCTGCCGGAGATGAACAGCTTGTCGGTGCTGCCGCCCATCGCGTCGGTGGAGAAGCCCATGCCGAAGCCCTTCATCGAGGCGATCGGCGAGAAGCTCGTCGCGGTGCACGGAAGACCGGCGGCGGTGGTGTTCACCGTGTAGAGCTTCGAGTCGGTCGACTCGCCGGTGAACGTGTCGGCCCTGACGAACAAGACGTACGCGGTCGCGTTGCGATCGACGCCCATCGAGAACGGCGTGTACCCGGCGGGCGCGGCGCAGTTGAGCGCGCCGAGATCCTTGAACGTCTTCGTGGCAGGATCGAACTGCGACATCTGGTTGTTCGAGTCGACGACGTAGACGAGCTTCGACGCCTCGGAGCAGTTGTCTCCGTTGGATCCGCTGCCGCCGTCGCCGCCGCCGCCGCCACCGCCCGCGTCATCCCCCATCTCGCGGCCCGAAGGACCACACGCGATCAGAAGCGAGGACATGACAAGGCCGGACCCCAGAGCCATCGTGGTGCGCATCGCGGGCGAAACTATCACGCGCCCCGCGTAACGCCGTGCGCAAAAATCTGCACGACTCTCCGCCGAAACGGAGACCCTTCCGCGTCCAAGGATGATTCGCGCACAGATCCCCGATCTGGGCGCAATCCATGTGGTCTTCCCTCACGGTCTCCGATCGCTTCTCTGTTACAGAGATCCCTGACCATGGCCGAAAACGACCCTCGCATGCTGGGTGAGCGTGCCGCGCGGCAGCTCTCGAACACCACCAAGACCCCGCCGTACTGGGTCGGTAGCACCCCTCGCTGGCTCGTCCAGCTGCTGCCGTGGACGCCCGTCGAGGCCGGTGTCTACCGGGTCAACCGCGTGGTCAACGCAGGATTCGCGGTCGAGTGCAGCCCCGACGACGCGGCGCCGTTGCCCGTCGCGCTGATCGACTACGCGGAGAAACCGCGCGAGTACACGCTGTCGTCGGTGACCACGATGATCGAGGTCCACACCCGGATCTCCGACCTGTTCCGCAGTCCGTACGATCAGGTCAAGGAGCAGCTGACGATCGCGGTCGAACGCGTGAAGGAGAAGCAGGAGGACGAGCTCGTCAACAACGGCGCGTACGGCCTGCTCAACAGCGTGCACGACACGATGAAGGTCAAGCCGCGCGGCACCGCGCCCACGCCCGACGACATGGACGAGCTGATCGCCCGCGTCTGGAAGGAGCCCGCGTTCTTCCTCGCGCACCCGCGTGCGATCGCGGCGTTCGGTCGCGAATGTACGCGCCGCGGAGTTCCACCCCCGACGGTCACGCTGTTCGGCTCGCCGATGCTCACCTGGCGCGGCATCCCGCTCGTGCCGAGCGACAAGCTCCACGTGTCGGGCAAGAAGACCGACATCCTCCTCATGCGCACCGGCGAGAAGAAGCGCGGTGTCGTCGGTCTGTTCCAGCCGGGCATCCCCGGTGAGGTCAGCCCGAGCCTGTCGGTCCGCTTCATGGGCATCAACAACGTCGGCGCGGCTCAGTACATGATCAGCCTGTACTGCTCGTCGGCCGTCCTCGTCGAGGATGCGATCGGTTGCCTCGAGGGTATCGAGGTCGACCGCTACCACGACTACGGTCCGTGACCTTCGAACCGCCGCACGAGTTTCGCATCCCGCTGGGTACCTTCGTGGACCCGGGCGGAGCCGCGCCGTCGGTGCTGACTCCGCCGCCGGCGCCGAACGCGATCGTCGGCGGTAGTCCCGGGCTCTCGACCGGAGCGGCTGCGCCGCCGGTCGGACCCACGCTTCCGGATCCGAGCGATCCGCAGGCGATGACGCTGCTGTTCGCGCGGATGGCGAACGAGCTCTTCGGCGGTTCTTCGATTGTCCCCATTCCGAGCGCGCAGCAGGTGCAGACCGGCACCGGCATGCACGCGGCGTCGCCGGGTATCTCGCCGACGCTGGTTCCCGGGCCGACGACGCCGGGTCTCGATCCCTCGTCGCCCGCGTCGACGGCGCTCGTGCAAGACCCGACGGCGCCGGTCTCCGGTGTGGGCGACATCGCATCCCGGCCGCCCGGATGGCCCGCACCGATGGATCCGCACAGCGGCGTTGGTGGATCGCCGCCCGGCTCACCGGGTGGGCTCACGCCGCCGGGAAATCCCCCGTCTCAGCTCGCGAGCGGTGGGCGGTCGACGTCAGCGATGACCGCCGAGGATCGTGCAAGCTCCTCCCGCGAGCTCCCCGGCAGCGATCAGCTCTACGGCGTGCCTCTCGTCGACGGTGGCCACCAGGGGCAGGGCGGCGCATCACGCGACTTCACGCCAGCAGGCTCGCCGCCGGCGAGCGGCACACCGAACGCGAGCGGAAATCCCTCGAGCGGGTTGCCGCACGCGAACGATCCGCGCGCGGCCACGCAATACACGAGCGCGCCGCATTCGAACGATCCGCGCGCTGCCACGCAGTACGCGAGCGCGCCGCAGGCGAACGCTCCGCACGTGAAGCCGCCGCAGACCCCGAGCGGGAGCTCGTTCTCGACCGGCGGAATGCCGGCGCCGAGCACGTCGATGGGCGGTATCCCGGGCATGTCGGGCTCGCCGTTCGGCATGCCACTCGACCTGTCGTCGATCGGCGGGATGCCCGGCATGTCGATGTCGGTGCTGCCCGAGCCGACGACGAGCGAGATGCCGTACTATCTACATCCCGGCATCCCCGGCGTCGATGCCCTCGGGATCGAGAGCGAGCCATCGCGCGTCGAGGCGTACGACGGGAAGCGAAGCGGCAACGACTCGATCCATCGCGACCTCGGCCGCGTGCAGTTCGATCCGTACTCCGTGCGCAAGGACTTCCCGATCCTCGAGGAGCGCGTGCACGGCGGCAAGCGCCTGGTCTGGCTCGACAACGCCGCGACGACGCAGAAGCCGCGCTACGTGATCGATCGGCTCGCGTACTTCTACGAGCACGAGAACTCCAACGTTCACCGCGCGGCGCACACGCTCGCGGCGCGCTCCACCGATGCCTTCGAGAAGGCGCGCGAGAGTGCGCGGCGCTTCATCAACGCGGGCGCCGCGAAGGAGATCGTGTGGGTGCGCGGCGCGACCGAGGGCATCAACCTGATCGCAAAGACCTGGGGGAAGCGTCACGTCGGCAAGAACGACGAGATCGTGATCACCCACCTCGAGCACCACGCGAACATCGTGCCGTGGCAGATGCTGTGCGCCGAGGTCGGCGCGAGGCTTCGCGTCGCTCCGGTCGATGGACGCGGCGACGTGATCCTCGAGGAGTACGAGAAGCTGATGGGACCGCGGACGAAGCTCGTCTCGATCCCGCACGTCTCGAACGCGCTCGGCACGATCACGCCAGCGAAGCAGATGGTCGAGATCGCCCATCGCTACGGTGCGCACGTGATGGTCGATGGCGCACAGGCCGTGTCGCACATGAAGGTCGACGTCCAGGATCTCGGGTGCGACTGGTACGTGTTCTCGGGTCACAAGGTGTTCGCGCCCACCGGCATCGGTGTGGTGTGGGGCAAAGCCGACGTGCTCGAGAATTCGCCGCCGTGGCAGGGCGGCGGCAACATGATCGAGGACGTCACGTTCGAGCAGACCAGGTACCAGCCGCCGCCGTTCCGGTTCGAGGCAGGGACCGGATCGATCGGTGATGCGGTCGGGCTCGGCGCCGCCATCGAGTACCTCGAGCGGATCGGCATGGACGTGATCGATCGGTACGAGCACGAGCTGCTGGTCTACGGAACGCAGCGGCTCGCCACGGTCCCCGGCCTGAAGATGATCGGCACGTCGCCGCACAAGGCGGGCGTCCTGTCGTTCGTCCTCGACGGCCAGCGCACCGAGGACGTGAGCGCGGCCCTCGACAAGGACGGGATCGCCGTCCGTTCGGGTCACCACTGCGCCCAGCCGATCCTCCGCCGCTATGGGCTCGAGGCGACCGTCCGGGCCTCCCTCGCTTTCTATAATATTTGCGAGGACATCGACGCGCTGGTCGAGTCGCTCCACCGGCTCCAGGGCATCCGTTAGTACGGATCCGTTATAAGAGAGCTATTGCCAACCATCGTGTCCGCCGTTATAACGGATGCATGGTCGCAACGGTCACTTCCCCCGAGCTGGCGGCACTGGTCTCCACGACGGATGTCGACCTCGTGGACGTTCGCGACGAGCGAGAGTGGCTCTCGGGCCACGTGCCCGGCAGCCGCAACGTTCCGCTCGACACGCTGCGTGCCGACCCTGACGCCTACCTCGCTCGCAACAAGCCGATCGTCTTCATCTGCCAGCGTGGCGTTCGCAGCCTGACCGCCGCGAAGCTCGCCGAGCGGCTCGGCTTCGAGACGCTCTACAACCTCGACGGTGGCACGGCCGCCTGGTCGAAGTCTGGCCACTCGCTCTCGCTCGAGTCCGTCAGCGCCGCTGCGTGATCACAAAGGCAGCTTGAAGCGGCGCTCGATCTCGCGATCGATCTGCATCAGCTCGTTCATCACCTCGGCCCGCTTGCCGCTGTCGGCGATCGCGTCCTGGATCCGGATCAGCCGGTAGCGCTGCCACAGGTCGTCGGCGCTCATGTCGCGCTTGTCGGCGATCGACTTCAGCTGGCGCGCGACTGCCTGGTACTTCGCGATCACCGAGCGCGCGTCCGCGGGGCTCGCCTCGGGAAGTTGCTGCGTCTTCGGTGCCGGCGTGGTGATCACGGGGCCCGGTCCCACCACCGGTGCGGGAAGCACCGTGGTCGCCTTCGCCACGGCGAGGCTCGTCGGCGGAGCGGTGTCCTTCGTGGTCGCGCGCTCGGGGGTCGGCGCGAGGTGTGTCTCCGACGCCATGTCGAGCTCGACCGACGCGCTCGCCTGGCCGCGGCCGAAGATCGACAGGCCGATCGCGGTGACGCCGAGCAGCAGCGCGGCGGTCGCGATCCGCGTGACCCAGCGCGAGCGCTGGTTCGCCGCGGCGAGCAGCTCGCGCGTGCTGCGGTCATCGGGGACCGGCGTCGTCGCGGGCGTGGGGTCGGCGATGGGAGGCGGCGTCGAGCCGATCGCGATCCGCGGCTCGAGCGCGACGCCGAGCAGCACCGCAGCCTCGGCCCGATCGTGGGCGATGCGGTCGAGGATCTCGCGGACGGCGCGCGCCGACTGGGGGCGGTTCTCGGCGCGCTTCTCCATGAGCTTGTGCGTCAGCGCCTCGAGCAACGGATCGACCATCACCCCGGGCGCGCGTTGCGACATCGGCGGCGTGGGGACCTTGAGATTCTTCAGCGCGACGTCGACGCCGGTGCCCTCGAAGGGCATCACGCCGGTGAGGAGCTCGTACAGGATCACGCCGAGCGCGAACAGATCGATCCGGTGATCGAATGCGCGGCCGGTCGCGAGCTCCGGTGCCATGTAGTGCGGCGTGCCGATCACGAGGCCGCCGGTCGTCAGTCGGTCCCCCTTGCTCGAGCCGCCATCACGGAGGATCGCGACGCCGAAGTCGACGATGCGCGCGATCTCTTCGTCGCCCGACTGTTCGACGATCACGTTCTCGGGCTTCAGATCGCGATGCACGACGTCGTGCGCGTGCGCGTGCTCGATGCCGTCGAGGATCTGGCGGAACAGCGCGATCGCGCGCCGGGGGTCGAGCACGCCCTCCGCCATCAGCGCGCCGAGATCGGTGCCCTCGGCGAAGTCCATGACGAGGAAGCGCGTCCCGTCGGTCTCGCCGACGTCGATCACGCTCGTGACGTTGCGATGGCGAAGCCGACCGGCGAGCTCGGCCTCGCGCTCGAATCGCGCGATGACCTTCGGATCGCGGACGAAATGCGGAAGCAGAACCTTCACCGCAAACGCGCGCGGGACCTTGGCGTGGCGCGCACGATAGACATCGCCCATCGCGCCGCGACCGAGATGCTCCTCGAGGCGATATCGACTCGCGAGCACCTGCCCGACCAGCACCCCTGGATCCGCAGACATCGCGTCCAGGATGTGGCTCCAGCGCACGGTGCCGCAAGGGACGAAGGGTTAGCAGCAGGTGAGGGTCGGGGTCAGAGCGCGGCGATCTCTGCACGCA
This sequence comes from Deltaproteobacteria bacterium, assembly GCA_013813765.1. Lineage (GTDB taxonomy): Bacteria > Myxococcota_A > Polyangia > Haliangiales > Haliangiaceae > JABFXX01. The sequence continues at coordinate 18,279 of JACCRC010000497.1, forward strand.
GCTGCGCAAGTGTCCGCTGGGCCTCGGCTCGTCTCTCGGGCGTCGTCAGCATGTCGTTGATCCGGATGCGGAGGTAGCGCGGCCACAGTGCCGAGGTCGCGCCGGATCCCTTCCGGGTATCCAGCGCCTTGAGCTCGCGGCCTACAGCGCCATACAGGGTCGCGACTGCGTTCGCGCTGGTGTCGACGACGACCGGAGCGACCGGCTTGTTGATCACCGCCGGCTTCTGGCGCGGCTTCGGGGTCTTCGTCGTCGTCGTCGTCGGAGGAGGTGGCGGTGGTTCGACGATCGGCGACGGCGCATCGGTCGCTGCAGCCACCGTGGCGTCGATCGGGAGCTCGAGCCCTCCGGCGTCGGGGATCGCGGTCGCGACCGTCGGTGGTCTGTCGTTGGCATCGGTCGTCGTTGTCTCGCCGCGCGTCGCGAGAACCACGATCGCGATCACCGCCACCGTGACCAGGCCCGCGATCGCCGCGATGCGCTTCGTGTTCGAGCCGCCGAGCTTGTCGGTCGGGTGCTCCTGCCTCGAGGGCGGCGGCAACGCGATCGCCGGCGCGGGGGCCATCGGTACCGGCGGCGTGCTGTTCGCCGACGAGAGCTCGACGTTCAGCGCGGCGGCCGCCGCACGGCGATCCTTCACGATGAGGTCGAGCAACGCGCGCGCGGCCTTGGCGGATTCCGGCCGGTCGTCGGGCTTCTTCTCCATCAGGCGGCGCGTGAATGCCTCGAGCAGCGGGTCCACGGTCACCGTCGGAACACGGATGCCCATCGGCGGCGTCGCGTGGAGGAGGTTCGCGCGCGCGACATCGACGCCGTCGCCGTCGTAGGGCAGGCGGCCGGTCAGCATCTCGTAGACGATCACGCCGAGCGCGAACAGATCGATGCGGTGATCCACGCCTTCGCCCATCGCATGCTCGGGGGCCATGTAGTGCGGCGTTCCGAGCACGAGGCCCGCGGTCGTGAGCCGGTCGGCGCGGCCGGGCTGGCTCGCCTGATCGCGGAGGATCGCGATGCCGAAGTCGACGATGCGCGGCCGCTCGTTACCGCTGCGAGCCAGCTCGACGATCACGTTGTCGGGCTTGAAGTCGCGGTGGACGAGGCCGTGGCCGTGAGCGTGTTCGAGACCATCGAGCATCTGCCGCACGAGATCGATCACGCGCTCGGGATCCATCGGTCCGTCGATCAGCGAGCCGAGCGTCGGGCCGTCGGCGTACTCCATCACCATGAAGTGGATGCCGTCGTCGGTCTCGCCGACGTCGACGACGCCGACGACGTTGATGTGGTGAAGCTTGCCGGCGAGCTCGGCCTCGCGCTGGAACCGCTGGGCGACCTTCTCGTCGGAGAGCGCGCGATCGTGCAGGACCTTGACCGCGAACGAGCGTCCGACCTTGATGTGGCGCGCGCGGTATACGGCGCCCATCGCGCCCGCTCCGAGCTTGTGCTCGATGCGATAGCGGTTCGCGATCTCCCGGCCGATCAGCGGATCGGTCTCCTCGTCACGATCCACCTGGTCGCTCACCCTCCCGACCGCTCAGCGGTGACCGACGCCGATCAGATCGACGCCGCGCACCGTCGCTCCGACGTTCGGACCGGCTTCCCATGTCCAGCCACCATCGTGGGTCAGCCACGTGTGCCCGCCGTCGCCGCCGGCGAAGCCGTCGAGCACGGACTCGGTCCATCCGGCGACGCGCATCGTGTGGAGATCGGCGGTGCCGATCCGCTGGTGCAGCACGCGACCGTCCGCGTCCACCATCGCCACGACGCCCGCCTTTCCGACGGCGAGCACGGCGCCGTCGTCCTCGGCGTGTGCGTCCTCGAAGCGCGCGCCTTCGTTCGTCGCGAGCTTCGTCCACGTCACGCCGCCGTCGCGGCTCCGCAACAGGCCATCACCCGCGATCACCGCCGTGCCACCGTCGGGCGATACGCTGATCGCGTGTGCGCCGGCGATCGTCGCGCGCTTCACGAGCGCGCCACTTTCGTACGACCAGACAGCGCCGTCATCGCCGAGCGCGAGCACGGT
>JACCRC010000498.1 GCA_013813765.1 Deltaproteobacteria bacterium
GCCGTGCTCGCCGAGCGCGCCCACCGCACGATCGAGCTCGCCTCCGCGCTCGTGATCGTCGCCCGCCTCGAGCTTGCCCGCGGTGATCGCGGCAACGCCCGCGCAGCCGCCACACGCGCCGCTCGCGAGGCCGCGGCCGCGGGTCTGGTCCGCGCCCGCGTTCACGCACTCCTCGCGCTGTCGGCGCTCGCGCGCGACGACGACGATGCACCGTCCGCGGTGTCCTACGCGCGCGATGCCGCAGAGCTCGCGATGGTCGCCGGCCTGCCGGTCGAGCGGCTCGTGGCGCACGCCGCGCTCGATGCGATCTCCGGCCACGAAGCGGTCGCGGATCCCTCGGCGCCGAGCGCCGCGACGATGGCCACGACCGCGATCGAAGGCGCCGCGCGTCTGCTCACGGATCTCGGTCTGACCGCACAGCGCCCGTTCCGCGTGATCGATGCCGAGGGCGTGCCGAGCGATGTCTCCGACGCGAACCCCGAGGTCCTCCGACTCGCGGCCCGCGCGCTCGCGGTCGACGGTGTGCGCGAGGTGATCTGGCGCCACGGCGCCGAGCTCGCGGATCTCCGCCGCCGCAGCCTCCTCAAGCGCCTGCTGTTCCTGTTCGCGTCGGCCCCCGGCAAGGTGTTCTCGAAGGAGGCGATCGTCCAGGCCGTGTGGAACGTCGAGTATCACCCGCTCCGCCACGACGCCGCGCTGTTCACCAACATCATGCGAATCCGCCGCCTGCTCGGCGAGGATGGCTCCGAGATCATCCGCGTCACCGAAGATGGCTACCGTTTCGTCCCGCCCCGTGATTTCCTCTTTGTCATCCCCCGGTGAAGAAGAAGACCGCCACGAAGAAGGGTAAGCCCGCGGCCAGGAAGAAGGCCGCGACGAAGAGACCTGCCAAGGCGAAGGCGAAAGCTGCGCCGAAGGCGAAGTCCAAGACGAAGCCGAAATCGAAGGCCGCCGCGAAGCCGAAGGCCCCGAAGCTCTCGAAGTGGCCCGCCTTTATCGAGAAGCACGGCGTCGTGCTGGCGTCCGCGAAGGGCGCGGTGCCGAGCCTCGCCGAGGCGATCGCCGGGGAGTCGATCGTCGGTAGCTGGTGGTCGCACCCGAAGGCGCAGGTGATCTTCGATGCGCTCTCCGACATCGATGACGACGTCGATATTCGCTGCTTCAAGCTCGTCGACGGCAAGGTCACGTTCGTCCATCGCCGGCTGTGGCCGGCGCTCGTGCGCCTCGCGCGCGAAGGCCGCATTCCGGCCGAACGCGCGGCGAGCGTGCAGCAGGAGCACTTGCCGACCGGCGAGCATCGCAACATCGTCACGCCGTTTCCCGACTGGGTCCCCGACGAGGTCGCCGCAGCCGCGGAACAGTTGACCGCCGACGTCGCGCGCAAGCAGCTCGGCGCCTGGGCCTGAGGCGCACCGAAACACGGACGCACCGTCCGCACATCGGCCGCACCGGACGACCCGCCCCAGGAATGTCGCGCGCTTGCGCAGGGCATGAATGATGCTGCTCCATCGCGAGAACCGACTAGAATGGAGCTGTGGCGATGGCGAACGACGACCTCACTGTGCGTGTGCTCATCGAGATCCGTGATCAGATTGGTGTCACGAACACGCGGCTCGACCAGCTAACACGGCGTGTGACCGAGAACGAGCACACGCTGAGCACCGCAATTAGCGAGGTGGTCTCCTCGAACCGCGAAATCGCAACGCTGTTGCGGGGCAAATTCGATCTTCGCGAGCGTGTGGAGCGCTGCGAGCGCGACATCCTCGATCTGAAACAGCGCGTGGGCTGATGGCATCGAGATTCAGGTCGCGTTTCGCCGCGAGTGCGAACAGCTGGATCTGAAGAGCTCGCGCGCTAGTTGAGCCACTGCGGCGTGGGCGCGGCCGGCTCCGGCGAGACCGCCGCGATCACGGCGTCGTCTGCGCGCTCCTGCTCCTCCCACGCGGCGAGGCGCTTCCGGTTCTGCCGGCGGCGGCGCCAGTACGCGAGCCCGAGGAGGATCGCGCACATGATCCAGATGGCGAGGCCGAACAGACCGATCGGCACCATGAGGTAGCGCCGCGTCAGATCGCCTCTCCACTCGTCGAACAGCTCGTTCAGCGGCTTGCCGTACGCGGAGCGCGCGGCGAGATCGAGGTTCCCGGTGCGTCCGATCTCGGTGAGCCACTTCTTGAACGGCCAGCGATCTCCGTCGTCGTACTTGTCGTCGTAGCGGCCGCGGCGGGAGAGGTAGCCGACGAAGTCGTAGCTCTGCGCGTACGCGCGGTTCGCGGGTAGCTCGGCGGCGGGGAACGTCGCGTCGAGCTCCGACAGCGGCACGATGCCGCCGAACCACGCCATCCCCGCGAGCGTCTCGGTACGCTCCCACGACCACTCACCCGAGTGCTGGTACGCGAAGCCCTCGTGCAGCCAGCGCGGCGCGCGATTGCCCAGCGCGACACCGAGCGCGATGTGCCCGAGCTCGTGGCGCAGCGTGCTCATCGCGTCGACGGCGTTGTGCCCGCGGCGCAGCGCCACCGAGAGGATGCCGAGGTCGGGATACGCGACGCCGATCGCCCATTGCGGGGCGCCACGGCCCGCGGGCGCGACCGCGTTCAGACTCGAGGAGTCACGCACGAGGCGGACCTCGATCGCCTTCGGCACGGGAAGGTCGACGAGGTCGGCGCTGATCCGCACGAGCGCCGCCTCGGCTCCCTCCGCGAGATCCTGCGCGGTGTCCTCGAGTCCCGGCTCGGCGTAGACGGTGATGCGACCGCGGTGAGCGGCCTGCACGAGCGGAGTCGCGGCGGCGCTGGACATCCAGCCAAACATCGCGAGAAGTAGTGCTGCGACGTACCTCACGGGTAGTTCAGCTCCACGCGCTGCGTGTTCTCGGCGGTGTCGTGCAGGTACAGCACCGTGCCGCCGATCGCGGCCGCACCGATCAGCGCGGCATAGACCCACCAGCGCGCGGGCTCCTCGGCCTTGCCCTTGCGCTTGCGATCCTTGGGATCCTCGACGAGCAGCGGCTGATCCGGATCCGGCGCGCGATCGTTCCAGGTCTGCACGCGATCCTTGATCAGCGCGATCAGTCGATCGGCCTCGGCCAGCGTACCGACTCCATCCTCACTGCCGAGCCGGCGCGGCGGCTCGCTCGCACCGACGTGACCCCATGCCTCGAGCGAGTTGCCGCGCCGGATCAGCGCGACGCGTGCGTCGACCATAGCGAGCACGGCAGCGAGCTCGGCCGGAGCGGGCAGGGCGCCCTTCCAGCTCGCGACGCGCGCAGCGATCTCGGAGCTCGGCGCTGCCTGATCCGTCGTCGGGATGTGGAGGCGCGTCTGCGTCTTCACCGCCTTGCCCTGACCCCAGCCGCGCTTGGTTCCCTTGCCGGCGCCGATCACGTGGTCGCCTGCAGCTACGAACGTCTTGAGCGGCGACACACCCGCGCGCCGGAAGTCGATCCAGATCTCTGCACCCGGAACGTCGGTCACGATCTCGAGTGGAAACGTGTCGCGATCGAGCGCCGCATCGATCTCGGGATACTTCGCCCACACATCCTTCGGCACCTCGCTACTGCCACCCGCGATGCGCAGCCACTGCGCGACCTGCAGCGCGACATCGGTATCGCCCGCGCGATCAGCACAGAGCAGCACGTACGTCAGCGCGCGCGGCAGCTCCGGCACGGAAAGTCCTGCGGCCTGGCGCGCGGCCGACGTGCCGATCGCGAGCTTCGCGGCCGTGGTCGCGCCGACGCAATCGAGCGCACCGAAGGCGCGCTGTGCTTCCACCATCGCAGCGGCGAGGATCACGGCATCACCATCGGCGCTCACGGCGGCGAGCGCGTCCTCGACGTTGTCACCGATCACGGCCTCGAGACCGGCGGCGACCACCACACCCGCGAGCCGTCGGCGCACCGCACCGTCATCCGCAGGTCCGAGATCGATCACCGCGACGCGCTCGCGCGTCTTCGCCGTGGGCGCGGCGGCCACGGGCGCCGCTACCAGCACGGCGATCGCAAATGCGATCATGGACCTGCGCACCGCTGGCGCGGTGCTGCGCGGTCCGCCAGAGGCGGACCTTGCTAGCCGGCCGTGAGCTGCTTGAAGTACTCGTTCAAGGCCCATACGTCACGTGCGCGAAGGCCGTCGAACTGAATGCCCACGCTCGAATCGTCGGACCACCGCACCGTCGCACCGACCTCGATCGGCTCTGCCATCGTCGGGATCACGAACTGCATGTTGCAGCGGATGCCCATCGGCTGCTTCTGGGACGCTGCGATCAGCGCCCCACCGAGGGAGAGGTTCGTGATCGTGCAGTCGTACGTGCCGCCGCTGATCGAGATCTTGCCGGCGATCGTGACGGCGTGACGGGTGGATGAACGGCGATTGTCGGCCACAGGAATCCCTCGAGGCCATTGTAAGCGCGTCCATCCGAAAAGAATGGATCCGAAACCGCGTTTCGCACCCTGCCTCATCAGGCGGCAGGTGGAGCTTCCTACTGAAGCTTGATGTCGATGTACGCCTTCTTGCGCAGCTCGTCGATCCAGGTCTGCGTCTGCTTATCCATCTCGCGGCGGCGCAGCTCCCGCGCGAGCTGCTCCTTCATCTCGGGAAACGGCTTGAGGTCGGACTTCTTGACCTCGCTGACGAAGAACACGTGGATTCCCTGAGGGCCGGTGACCGGTCCGCGCACATCGCCCTTTTCCATCGCGAACACGATCGGCTCCCATTCGGGATTTGCGAGGCTGTTGCGCTGGAACCAGCCGAGCTCGCCGCCGGTCGCCTTCGTCCCGACATCATCGGACACCTCGCCGGCAACCTTCGCGAACTCCTCGCCGGCCTTGACCCGGTTGACCGCCATCGCCGCCTTCTCCTTCGCCTCGCCGAGCTGCTGCTCGGTGACGTGGTCCGGCAGCTTGAACAGGATGTGCGAAAGCTTTACAGCGCTGACCGCGGCGCTCCGGCGCGACAGCTCGTCGTAGCGAGCCTTGATGTCCTCGTCGGTGACGTTGACCTTCGGGGCGACCAGCTGGTTGACCGCGCGGAGGCGCAACAGCTGGCGGCGAAGATCGGTCTTGTAATTACCGAGCGTGTAGCCCTGCGCCGCGAGCACCTGCGCGAGTGCGGCGTCGTCGAGGTTGTTCGACGACTTGATCTCGTCGAGCGCCGCCTGCACCTCGCTGGACTCGACCTCGATCTTCGCGGAGTCAGCCGCCTGGACGATCAGCTCCTCGTTGACCATCTCGTCGAGCACCTGGCCGCGCAGCTTGTCGATCCGGCGCTCGCGCTCCTTCGGATCGGCGATCTGCTGCGCTTCACCGATCACCGGCACCATGCGTGCCTCGAGCTCGCTGCGCAGGATGATCGAATCGTTGATCACCGCGACCACGCGCTCGAAGATCACCTTCTTGCCGGCGTTGGGCGACGTGGTGGGCTTTGCGGCCTTGTCGTCGGGAGCCGCCCACGCGATCGCAGGGATCAGCAGGGCGAGGATCGAGAGCTTGCGCACGAGCATTGGACTCACGGGGCGGGCGAGGGGTTGCCAGGATCAGAAGCCGCGGGGGCGAGCGGAGGCGGAGGCGGCGTGGTTGCACCACCCATCGCCGGCGGCGTCAGGTCGCTGCCGTGGCCGTCGTCCTGCGCCATCGAGGTGTCGATCCGGACCTTCGCGAGGTTTGCCTCGTTGATCTCGATCTTCGAGCTGGTGCGCAGCTTGTCGACGAAGTCCTTCTGCGCCTTGATCCGGTTCTCGCGGAACAGCTTGTTGCGGATCGCGGCCTTCGCGTCGTCGAACGACTTCGTCATCGACTTGCGGCGACCGGTCTGCTTGAGGATGTAGAAGTTGCCGTTGCCCGCGTCGAGCACGCCGGAGACATCACCGGTGTTGTTCAGGCCGAATGCACCGCGCACCACCGGCGCGGGCAGCTCCTTCGTCGTGGCATCGAAGTAGCGCAGGTCACCGCCGCGCAGCTTCGTGTCCTCGTCGGCGGAGTACTTCATCACGAGATCGCGGAAGCCCTTGTTGGTCTTGCCAGCCTCGCCCTTCGCCTCGAGCGCGACGCGGTCGGCCTGCGCCTTGTTCTTGACGATGATCGCCGAGGCGCGGACCTCCTCGGGCTTCACGTACTCCGCGACGTTCGCGTCGTAGTACGCCTTCATCTCCGCCTCGGGAACGTTCTCCGCCGTGACCTTCGCGTCGAACTCGTCGCGCATCAGCTTCTGGATCATCACCTGCTTCATCGTGCGGACGACCTCGGGATCCTTGTCGAGGCCGCGGCGATAGGCTTCCTTCGCGAGCACCTCGAACCGCACGAGCGAGTCGAGGAACTCCTTCTTCTGCTCGAGTGACGTGTAGCGCGCGCGGATGTACGGCGACTGGCGGTTGATCCGCTCCTGGAAGTCGCCGAGCGTGATCGTGACGTCGTCGATCTTCGCGAGCGGCGACTTCAGCTCCTCCGCACCTTGCGGCGGCGCGGTGGGACCACCAGCGCGGCGTTCGGACGACGGCTCCGACTTGCTGACGCCGTCGGACTTCTTCTGGCAGCCGCTCGTGAGCGCGAGCCCGAAGGCGAGAAGACCGACGGTCGGAAACCGAATCATCACAACTAGTTCACGTAGCACGGCCCAGCGCCTCCAACAAGGCCCGCCTCGCGCCCGCGGCCCCGCCGGGTGACGGAGGCACGATCGAGAACCGTCCATCCGGCAGCTTGCGCCATCCGGCCTGCAGGACGAGCTTCGCGACCGGGCTCGGATCGGGCAGGGCGATGGCCACCCTCGTGGACGAGATCTCGAGCGCGAGGACCCCGGCATTGCGGGCGATCGCCTTCACCCCCATCAGCTCGCCGAGGAGGATCACGTCGCCGGGCGTCGGGCCGTAGCGGTCTGCGATCTCGCCCATCACGCCCTGGAGCTCGTCGTCGGTCTCGATCGCAGAGAGCCGCTTGTACAGCTCGAGCCGCTGGCCTGGATCCGGGACGTAGTCGTCGGGGATGAACCCCGGCGTCTCGATCGAGAGCTCGGGATCGATCGCCGAGTGGATTGGCTTTCCGCCGACCTCCGCGACCGCCGCATCGAGCATCCGCACGTACTGGTCGAAGCCGACCGCCGCGATCGAGCCGGATTGCTTCGCTCCGAGCAGCTCTCCGCCACCTCGGATCTCGAGATCCTGCGACGCGATCTGGAAGCCGGCGCCGAGCTCGGTGAACCGCTGCAATGTCTCGAGGCGGCGTCGCGCTTCCTCGGTGATGTGCTCTGGCTCGGGGACCAGCAGGTAGCAGTACGCGCGGTCCTTGCTGCGGCCGATCCGACCGCGCAGCTGGTAGAGCTGCGCGAGGCCGAACGCATCCGCGCGCGCGACGAACATCGTGTTCGCGCGCGGGATGTCGAGGCCGCTCTCGACGATCGTGGTGGCGACCAGCACGTCGAGCTCGCCGCTCACGAACTGCACCATCACCTTCTCGAGCTGCTCCGCCGTGAGCGAGCCGTGCCCGATGCCGATCCGCGCCGTCGGGATCAGCATCTGGAGATACTCGGCCCATTCGACGATCGTGCGGTCGTCGTCGCGTGGCTTCGTCCTCTTTTCCGGACGGTCCTCGTTCGGTAGCCGGTGGTCCGGCGCCTTCATGCCCATCTGCCCGATCGTCGGCGTGATGAAGAACACCTGACCACCGCGACCGATCTCCCGCTCGACCGCTTCCTTGATCGTCGTGTCATCGACGCGCGAGACGAACGTGCGCACCGCGCGGCGATCCGCCGGGGGCGTCGCGATGATCGAGAGGTCGCGCAAGTTCGCCATCGCGAGGTGCAGCGTGCGCGGGATCGGCGTCGCGGTCAGCGTCAGCACGTCGATCTGCGTCTTCGTCTTCTTGATCCGTTCCTTGTGCGCGACCCCGAACCGCTGCTCCTCGTCGATCACGAGCAGGCCGAGATCCTTGAAGCGCACGTCCGCCGACAGCGCGCGGTGCGTGCCGACGACGACATCGATCCGCCCCTCGGCGAGCTTCTTCACCGTCTCCACCTGCTCGCCCTTGCTCTGGAACCGCGAAAGCTTTCCGAGGTTCAGCGGGAAACCGGCGTACCGCTCGCTCATCGTGCGGAAGTGCTGCTCCACGAGCACCGTGGTTGGCGCGAGGATGCACGCCTGCTTGCCGCCCTGCACGGCGCGGAAGATCGCGCGCAGTGCGACCTCGGTCTTGCCGTAGCCGACGTCGCCGCAGACGAGGCGATCCATCGCGCGCGGCGCTTCCATGTCGGTGAGCACGGCGTCGATGGCAGCGGCCTGATCCGGCGTCTCGTCAAACGGGAACGTCGCCTCGAGCTCGCGGTAACTGTCGTCGGCGGGCGGGAACCGGTGGCCCGGCAGCGAGGCGCGCTGGGCGTAGAGCTGCAACAGCTCCTCGGCGAGCGCGCGGATGTGGCGCTTGACCTTGCTGGTCGTCGCCTCCCACGTCTGGCCGCCGAGCTTGTCGAGCTTCGGCGCGTGACCTTCGGCGCCGACGTAGCGCTGCACCTCACCGAGCCGATAGACCGGCAGGTAGAGGTTGCCGCCGTCGTATTCGAGCTTCAGCGTCTCGACATCCGCCGCGCCGGCGACCGCGAGCTTCGCGAGCCCGTGATAGCGGCCGACGCCGTGGCGCTGGTGCACCAGGTAATCGCCTTCGGAGAGTTGCGAGAAGTCGCTGACGCCGCCGAGCAGCGCTTCCTTCGCGCGCTTCTTCGCCTTGCTGTGGTGCGTGCGCTGCCCGAACACGTCTGCGGCGATCACCACCGCGACGCGATCGCGCACGCTGGCGAAGCCGTGCGCCGGTGCGCCGGGCACGATCGAGACGCGGGGTCCCAGCACGCCGCGCGCACCGAGCACGCCCTGCAGCCGATCGATCCGACTCTGGGAGTCGCACGCGATCTGAACCGACAGACCGTCGCGCGTCCACGACTCGATCGCGGCGACGAGCGGTGCGACGTGCTCGGTGTCGCCGAACGTGCGCGCGTGCTCGAGGCGCTGCGCCAGGACGTGGAGGTCGTCGATCTCGACGCGAACGACCGTCCCGGGCTGATCGAGTAGCTCCAGGATCGGCAGCTCGATCCGACGCGTCGCGGTGAACGGCCCGGCCTGCTCCGCGGTGGCGAGGTGCGCTTCCGGCGGATAACTGAGCGCGCGATCCTTCGTGTCGTCAGCCGCCTTGCGCAGCGGGAATCGCGCCTCGGCATCGACCCACTGGTCCGAGATCGTTCGCTTGCACGCATCGGGATCGATCACGAGCCAGCGCGCATCGGCGGGGATGTACGCGGCCGGTGCGACCAGCTCGTCGTGGAACGCGGGGATCAGGCCCTCGATGCCGACGAACACGCCGCCTTGCTCGAGCTGCTCGATCAGCTTTCTCGTCGCCTTCGTCGGAAACGCGACCTCGTCGGCGTACTCGCGCACCCGTGTGCGCACATCGCGCGCGCCGGTGTTGATCGTCTCGCGCACCGGATGCAGGTGCACGACATCGACGGGCCGGAGCGTGCGCTGCGACTCCGCATCGAACCAGCGCAGCGACTCGACCTCGTCGCCGAATAGCTCGATCCGCACCGGGTGAGGCGCGAGCGGTGCAAACACGTCGACCACGCCGCCGCGCACCGCGAATGTTCCCGGCTCGTCGACGACCGGCGTGCGCGTCCAGCCGCCCGCGACCAGCAACCGCGTGAGCTCCTCGCGATCGACCGTCTGTCCCTTCGCGATCGTGGTGCCGCGCGCCGCGAGCTCCGCGGGCGCGAGCGTGCGCCGCACCAGTGCCTCCGCCGACGTCACCACGATCTTTGGCCGTAGCTCCGGCACGCTGATCCGGTACAGAGTCGCCATTCGCTCGACGATGTGCGCGCGATCGGGGGACAGATCCGTATACGGCGAGACGTCGATGCCCGGCAGCATCGCGACCTCCTCGAGCTCCTTCGCCACGTCGCGCGGGCTCTGGCGATAGAACGCGAGGTCCTCCGCGATCTTCCGGGCCGCGGAGTCATCGGGCGCGACGATCACGAGCATCGGCTCGCGATCGGCGAGCTGCGCCGCGAGCCACGCCGTCCAGCCCGGTGTCGCGCCGAGCACGACGACGTGGTCGTCGCGCAGCGCTTTCTCGAGCTCGGACCACATCGCGGCGCACCCTAGCACCCACCCGCGACGCGTGTTACGACGCGGTCCGCGTGCTGCGAGTTGTCGTGATCGCGGGGCTGCTCGCCACCGTATCGACCCAGGCGGCGCACGCGGGGCAGGCGACATGCAGTAACCCCGGCGTGCCGATCGGTGCCGCGGCATCGGCCGAGCTGTTGCCGGGGCGGCTCACGCTGAACCTCACCAACGGCGTCCTGACGTTCTCGGGTACCGAGACGCTCGACGATGTCTCCGGTCCCGTTCGCTATGACTCGCACCTGGTCCTGCTCGAGACGCGGCTGGGTGCCGAGTACGCGCTCACGCCGTACCTCGCGATCGGTGGTGCGCTGCCGTTCCGCGTCATCGATGTCGACGTGCACTACAGCGATGCGAGCACCGGCATGCCGCGCGATCCGTCGTTCGCCAGCATCCACGCGCGCGCAGAGACGCTCACCGGCCTCGGCGATGCTTCGCTCCATGTCCACGCCGCGGTGTTGCGCGGCAGCTTCGCGATCCACGCGCGCGCGGGCACCACGATCCCGACGGGAGATGCGCTCGAGGAGGATCCGTTCGCGCTCGGCCGCATCGGCCAGGAGCACGATCACATCCAGCTCGGCACCGGCACGTTCATGCCGTTCATCGCCGCGGAGGTGCAGCGGCCCGTCGGCACGACGACGCTCGCCGCGTGGAGCATCGCGTACCTATCGGTCTACGAGAGCTCGATCGGCTACAAGCCCGGCAGCCGGATCTCCGGCGGTATCTCCGCGGCATCGGGCCTTGGCAGCAAGGTCCTGACGTTCGGCGTCGGGGCGGATGTGCACGGCGAGACCGCCGAGACCTGGAACGGCGTCGTGCCACTCGACGAGGGCAACGCCGGTCGCTACGACGTCCTCGCCGGTGGCTCCGTCGCCTGGCGTGCGACCAAGTCGCTCGCGATCACCGCCGACGTGAAGGTGCCGGTCTACTCGCACGTCACCGGCACCCAGCTCGACTACGGCATCGTCGCCGGGCTCGGCATCGTCGCTGCGTTCGACGTCAAGCCGCGCGCGTCGTACAAGGGCCTCGACGAGCAGACGGTCGGTCCCGCCGGCAGCGCCACACCCGTGACGCCCGTGCTCGGCAAGATCACCGTGTTCGATTTGTGGGCCGACTGGTGCGCGCCATGTCGCGAGCTCGATGAGCGAATGGCTGCGCTCGCGCGTCGGTATCCCGATCGGATCGCGGTGCGAAAGCTCGAGGTCGTCGACAGCGACAGCGAGGGATGGAAGGCGTTCCTCGCGCCCGGCAAGTTCGACTTGCCGCACGTGAAGGTCTACGGCACCGATGGCCGGCTCCTGTTCGAAAAGACCGCGTCGCCCGCGGAGCTCGTGAAGGCCGTCGAGGACGCGCTGCGCTGAAACGCCAAGGCCCCGCGCACTGCCGGCGCGCTGCCGTGCCCGCGCACTGCCGTGCCCGCGCACTGCCGTGCCCGCGCACTGCCGTGCCCCAGAGTTAGCGCCAAGCACGCCAAGCCGCCAAGCACGCCAAGCCCTGAAACTTTTTTTCGCTTCGCGAAGAAAAACTTCCTGACCTCGCGCTCGCCGTCATCGTGCTTCGCGCCAACTGCGCGGCGCCTGCACCAATCGCACGTGGTCATGTCACCCATGTGCCCGGCCGCCGGTCTAAAACGTCACCCATGTACTTGGTCTGCACCCTCCCGGTTGCACAACCTGCGCGGCGCCTACACCAACCGCACGTGGTCATGCGCACCTCATCGCGCGCGCACTGTGAGAAGCGAACGAGCGGCCGTGCGCGAGCGGGCGTGACCGCGGAGGTGCGGCGAGCACGGTGAGTTCGGCGAGTACGGCGAATCCGAGAGTTTGTTTCGCGAAGCGAAAAAAATCTCTGGGCTTGGCGTGCTTGGCGGCTTGGCGTGCTCGGCGTTAACTCTGGGGCACGGCAGTACGCGGGCAGTGCGCGGGCACGGCAGTGCGCGGGCAGTACGCCGGCAGTGCGCGGAGCTTGGCGTTTCACGGAGTGCACCGCGCTTGGCGTTTCTATGGAACGGTGCAGGTGCCGTCGTAGCCAAGCGGCGCCACGCCGCAATCGCTGTGGCACTGGATGCACTGCGGATCGTTCTCGCTCTCGACACCGCGCTTCGCATCGACCTTCTGCCACACCCACCCGAGATCCTCGGGCGTCGCGAGCTTCTTCATCACCGTCCACGCGACGGGCGCGCCGGCGCAAGATGTGTCCCCGAAATCGTACTCGGCCTTCAGCACGATCGAACCGACGGGGAACGGCTGCGTACGCGCCATGTACGGCGCGAGCGCCGCGGGATCGGCGAGGACACGCACGCGGTTGAGCTCGTGGTCCGAGCTCGATCGGCAGTTGCGGACCTCGGTGTACGTCGACGCGTAGCTCTCGGGGAACAGCGGCGCCGCGTCGTCGCCGCACGCCGCGAGAAGCACGATGAGATGCAGCGCGCGCACGGGTTACGGAAGGCGAACGGAGCGGATCACGTGGTTGCCGGTGTCGGCGACGTAGAGCACGCCGTCCGCGAGCTCGATGCCGTACGGGCGCTTGAGACGCGCGAGCTTCGGATCTCCGCCGTCACCTTCGTAGCCGGAAGAACCACACTCGCCGACGACGGTCGTGATCGTCTGGTCTGGAGCGATCGCCCGAACGCAGTGGTTGTAGACGTCGGTGAAGTACAGCGTGCCGTCGGGACCGAACGCGAGATCGACGGGGTTCGACAGCTTTGCCGCGAGGGCAGGGCCGCTGTCACCGCTCGAGCCGGGCATTCCTGCGGTGCCGGCGACGCGGTGAACGATGCCCGCGGCGTCGATCTTGCGGATGACCTGGTTACCGGTGTCGGCGAAGAAGAGGTTGCCCTGCTTGTCGTACGCGATGCGGCCGGCTGGATCGGCGGACTGACCGAACGGCTGACCCATGCGCATGTCGAGCGCGGGGCCCTCGTCGCCGGTGTAGCCGGGGGTGCATGGAGCACTGCAGCTGGCCATCCCGCCGCAGGTGAACTTGCCCGACGGCGCGGGACACGCGATCGGCTCGACGCCCGCGGGGCACGCACCACCACCGGTCGGAGGTGGCGCGTCGATGACGCACTTCCCGGCGAGCCGCGTGATGGTGCCGGTGCTGTCGATCTTCCGGATCACCTGGTTCGCCTGGTCCATCACGATCACGTCGCCGGTCGGCGAGTACGCGAGGCTCGCCGGGAGATCGAGCGTGGCGGTGAGCGCCGCCGCGCCGTCACCGAAGTACGCGCGGCGCCCATCGCCGCACGAGTCAGTGATCGCGCCGGTCGTCAGGTCGACCGTGCGGAGCTTGCTGTTGTGCCACGCCGCGATCAGAAGGCGCGTGCCGCTCGGATCGATCAAGAGGCCGGTCGGATGGTTGAGATCGTCGTTCGCCGGATCGTCGAGCGTGCCGCCGAGCTCGCCGCGGCCCGCGACGTGACGGATCGTGCCGTCGCCGGGGAGGCTGCGCACGCGGTGGTTGTTCCAGTCGAGGATGTACAGCGTGCCGTCCTTCGCCATCAGCGCGTCCTGGGGAAGCGACATGCGCGCCTTCACCGCCGGGCCGTCGTCGCCGTCGTAGCCGTTCTTGCCGCTGCCGGCGATCGTGCAGATCGTGTTCGGCTCGGTGGGATCGCAAGGCGGGGGCCCGCCGTCATCGCCGCACGCAGCGAGCAGCATCAAGGGAATCAGCTTCTTCATCGGTACACCTTGAGGATGCGGCTGTTGATCGTGTCGGAGATGTAGAGATGGCCGTCGGCGTCGAACTCGATGCCGAACGGCCGCCTCAGCTTCATCGACGTCGCGGGCATGTCGTCGGTTGCATCGAGGCCGAGCTCACCCGAGCCGGCGATGGTGCGGATGATGCCGGTCGCGGGATCGATCGCGCGGATCCGGTTGTTGTCCGTGTCCGCGATGTAGAGGTGGCCGTCGGGCCCGATCTCCATGTCGCGCGGGTGGGCGAGCTGCGCGGCGGCGGCGAGACCGCCATCGCCGGCACCGCCCTCGACGCCGGTGCCCGCGTAGGTCGTGATCAGGTTCGTGGCGGTGTCGAGGACACGGATTCGATTCGACAGCGTGTCCGCGATGAAGACCTTGCCGTTGCCGATCGCAATGCCGCCGGAGGGCTCGGGATTCGAACCCGCTTCGAAGTTCAGCTTCGCCATCAGCGCCGGGCCGCCATCACCTTCGTACCCCTGCATGCCGTTGCCGGCGATCGTCGACATCGTGTTCGTGGCCTTGTCGAACTTGCGGATGCGGAAGTTCTGCTGGTCGACGATGTAGAGGTTTCCGACCGCGTCTTTCGACAGCGCCTTCGGCTGGCGGAACGTCGCCATCGCCAGCGGCATTCCATCGCCGGTGAAGCCCGCGCCGCCACCCGCGATGATGCGGCTGCGGCCGGTGTTGGGATCGATCTCGCGGAGCTTGTGGTTGTGCCACGCCATCACGAGGATCTTGCCGTCGGAGGTCTCGACGAGATCCGTCGGGTGGTTGAGCTTGACGTCGAGGCCGGGCGCGCCTTCGGCGGACTTCTCCGCCGTACCGGGCAGACCATCGCCGGGAAAGATCGGATCGACCCAGCCGAGCACGGTCTCGACGGTGTCGTCCGCGAGAACGCGCCGCACCAGGTGGTTGTTCCAGTCGATGAACCACGCGGTCCCATCGGCCGCGAACGTCATGTCCATCGTCCAGTAGAGCTCGGTGTCACGGCGATCGAGGCCGTCGCCGTTGAACCCCTCGATCCCGCTCTTGCCGGCCCACACGCAGGCGTTGCCGCTCGTCTCGGAGCAGGCGTGGGGTCCCTTCAGGTTGTCACCACAGCCTGCCAATGCGGCAGCCACCACCACCACCATGTGTTTCATCAGGGGCCTAGCTTGTCATCACCGGCGACCCGAGGCCAACCCTGCTACGATGGTCGCGATGCGACAATCTGTGATCGCCGTCGCGCTCACCGCCTGCGCGGCGACGGTGGCGCTGGCTGATCCGACCCCGCTCGAGAAGCTCCTGGCCCGCACCGACAAGGTCGCCAGAGAGGTCTCGAAGATCCGCGGGCTCCCACTGAAGCGCCCCATCCCGAACGAGGTCGTCGACAAGGAGGAGCTACGCAAGCGCCTCGTCGCGATGGCCTCGGAGGAGAAGACCGCCGCCGAGACCGCCGTCGAGGGCATCGCGCTCGCACGCTGGGGCATGATTCCGCTCGCGACCGACTACAAGGCGCTGCTGATCGATCTGTTGACCGAGCAGATCGCCGGCTACTACGATCCCGAGACCAAGAAGCTCACGATCTCGAAGAGCGCCGGCGACGATCCGGCGTGGGCCGAGATGGTGCTCGCGCACGAGATCGATCACGGGCTGCAGGATCAGAGCTTCGACCTCAAGAAGTTCAACGACCTCCCTGCCAGCGAGGGCGACGCTGCCACCGCTCGGCATGCCCTCGTCGAGGGCGATGGCATCGCGTTGATGATCGAGGTGATGCTCGCGCGCACCGGCAACAGCGCACCGTGGGCGAACCCCGAGGTCGCGGACTCGCTCGAGAAGGCGATGACCGTGCCCGGCAACGGCGATGGCCTCGACAACGCACCGCTCGCGATCCGCGAGACGATGATCTTTCCGTACCGCTCTGGGCTCTCGTTCGTCGCGGCGCTGCGCCGCCGACAGCCGTGGAGTGCGGTCGATGCCGCGTACAGGAAGCCGCCGAAGTCGACGGAGCACATCCTTCACCCGGAGCGTTACCTCGCCGGCGACGATCCGGTGCCCGTCGAGATCACGCAGCCCGCGTCGCTGCGCGGCTTCGTGCGCGCGCACTCGACCGTGTGGGGCGAGCTCGGCTGGACCCTGTGGCTGCGCTCGCACGGGGTGCCCGACTCGACCGCGACGCACGCCGGTGCCGGATGGGGTGGCGATCGCGTGGTGACGTTCGTCAAGGAGGACGACCGCCGCCCGCACCGCGCGGTCGGCATCTCGCGCAGCGAATGGGACAGCGAGGCCGACGCGCTCGAGGCGTTCGAGTCCGCGGAGAAGGCGCTCGACCGAGCGGTCGCCGGCGCGACGATCGATCACGTCGGCACGCGCACGCGCTGGATGGCGCTCGACGGCACCGTGACCTGGATCGATCGCAAGGGACCGTCGATGGTGATCGTGCACGGCGCACCCGCGTGGGCCGCGGAGTCGATGGCCGCCGAGGTGTGGACCGCGAGCTCGATCGTGACGCCGGTGAAGCCGGCGAAGCCCGCGAAAAAGTGAGCTAGCCGAGCAGGAAGCGCTCGAGCGCGACCAGCCGATCCACGTCGTGCACGTCCTCGTGCTGCAGCGGCACCTCGACGAGCACCGCCTCCGGTCCACCCGCCGTGCGCATCGCCGCGACGGCCAGCTGATCCGCGAGTGCGCGCGTCTCGATCTCCCCGTGCGCCGTGACCAGCGCCTGCGCCGCCATCGTGCGCGTCGTGCCCGACAGCCCGAGCCCGATGATCGACGGCTGCACGCCGAGCGACGCCTCGACCTGCGGCGCCCCGACGCGGATCGGCCGCGACTGGTGGATCTTGTTCACGACGAACCCGACGAACGGCATTCCTGCGGACTTCAGCCGCTGGTGAAACGCGAGCGCCTCGCTGACCGCCATCGGCTCGGGACTCGCGACGAGCAGGAATCCCACGCGAGGCTGCCGCAGGAGCGAGAACGTCTCCTCCGCGCGCTGGCGAAAGCCGCCGAGGATGTCGTTGAACTCGGTGAAGAACACGCTGAGGTCGTTGATGAACTTGCTGCCGACGAACTTCGCCAGCCGCTTGATGATGAACGCGCCGCTCTTCCCGACGAGCGACCACCGCGAGCCGCCCTCACCCTGCAGCTTGCGGAACCAGTCGATCGCGGGCGAGTCGATCGCCTCGCTGAGCTTCTTCGGCGCATCGAGGAAGTCGAGCGCGTGCGCGGTCGGCGGCGTGTCGACGACGATCAGGTCGTAGTCGCCGCTCTGATCGAAGTCGTGGAGCTTTGCCATCGCGGCATACTCCTGCGCTCCCGCGAGCGACCCGGAGATCTGCGCGTACACGGGATTCGCCAGGATGCGCTTCACCGCCGCCGGATCCTTCGCGTGCTTCCCGACGACCTCGTCGAACGCCATCTTCTGATCGAGCATCATCGCGAACAGCTGTCCGTTCGCGTTCGGAGCGCCCTTGCGCACGAGCGCCGGATCCACCTCCTGGACCTGATGTCCCAGTGAAGCGAGTCCAAGCGAGTTCGCGAGCCGCCGCGCGGGATCGATCGTGAGCACGAGCGTGCGCTTGCCCCGCCGCGCGGCCGCGAGCGCGAGCGTCGCCGCCGTGGTGGTCTTCCCGACGCCGCCGGACCCGACACACACCAGGATGCGTCGCTCCAGCAGCACGTCGACCAGTCGGATAGACGGCACGGTTTCCACGCGGATAGCACGCTTCACCGGACGGTGGCAACGCAGCAAGGTTCGGCTCTGCCGGACCGCGCAGCGTCGCCGGAGGCGACGCGCAGGTATGCGTCGTGCTATGAAAATCACCCCGTGAAGCGCGAGCTGATCGTCACCGCAGAAGGCACGGATCGCACGGTCTCCGTCGATGGTCCGCTGCCTGATGGCCGCTTCAAGGTCACGATCGATGGCACCGAGCGGCTCGTCGATGCGCGCCTGGTTCGCCCCGGTACCTGGTCGCTCCTGATCGACGGTCAGCAGTTCGTCGTCGACCTCGACCGCCGCCGCAACGGTATCGCCGCCTCGGTCGGCGCCAGCGAGGCGATGCTCACCGTCGAGGACGCGATGCACAAGCGGCTCGCAAGTGCGACCGGTGCCCGCGCCGCGGCCCGCGGTGAGTCGATCCGCGCGCCGATCGCCGGCAAGGTCGTGAAGGTACTCGTCGCCGTGGGCGACCAGGTCGCGCCGAACACGGCGGTGATCGTGCTGGAGGCAATGAAGATGGAGAACGAGCTGATCGCCGAGCGTGGTGGCACGGTTTCCTCGATCACCAAGACGGCCGGCCAGGCTGTCGATACCGGCGACCTGCTCGTCGAGCTAACCTAGACAATGACGAAGGTGGAAACAGCGCGACTTCGCGAGACGTGGACGCGCTGCGCCCCGCTCCTCGCCGAGCTCGATGCCCTGGGGCGCCTGGGCGGCAATGCGCTCGTGAAGATCGACGGGGGCCGGTCCGACGACGGTGGCGCGCTGCCCGAGACCTACACGGTCGTGCTCGCCGGCGGACGGCTTCGCGACGAGTTCTTCCGGCGCGATGGCGCGGACCTCGAGAAGCTGCTGCGAGACGCGATCGAGTTCTTCAAGAAGCACGCCGTCGCAGCCGACTAGTACGGGCAGCTTCCGGGCGACAGCCGGATGCGCTCGACGCCCGGCTGCGCGAGCACGGCGTTGTACGTCGACTCCGATGCCACGCCGAACGGGAACGCGAACGCCGTCGGCGCGTAGCCGGCGGTCTTCAGGATCTCGAACGAGGGCACGATCTCGTCGGTGAGGTACGCGTCGAGCCCGTGGGCACGCACGTACGCGTCCGCGTTCAGGTGATCGACGGAGTGCGCCTCGATCGCGTGGCCGTCGGCGGCGAGCTGCGCCATCTGCGCCTTCATCTCGTCGGTGTAGTTGTGGAACCGCGTCAGGTAGAACGTGACCTTCGCCTCGTGGACGAGGAACAGCTCGCGGAGCTCGTACCACTTGTCGGTCGCCTGATCGTCGAACGCGAGCGCGAGTCCGGCACGTGGCTCGTGATCGCGGTCGAGCTCGTCGTGCCCGACGAAGTCGAGGTGGTGCTGCTCGGCGAGCAGCAGCATCCCCTCGATCGCCTGGATGCTGATCGTCTCGCCCGGCACGTGCGCGTGGACGAGTGCCACGGCATTCGCGCGCCGCGCATACGAGAGCGACTCGTCGACCTGGTCCCAGTCCACGTCGCTTGACAGATCGTCGACCGACAGGCTGCACAGCACGCGCCGCTCGTCCCAGCCGTATGCGAACCGCGACTCCTCGTGGCAGGCACCGGCGAGGAGAAGAACGATCAGGGCAGCGCAGCGCGCAGCGGCGGAGCTGCGGTGCTCGCGCCGGGCAGGCCGACGGTGCGATCGCGCGGGATGTGATAGCGCGTGAGGATCCGCGGCGTCGCTTTCCGCACCTCGTCGGCGTCCAGCATGATGATGCCGCCCGACGTGGTCTCGATCTCGACGACCCCGAGCGCGGTCGTGAGTCTCTCGACGAAGTCCTCCATGTCGCGCGGGACGTGACCGTCGAGCTTCGCGACCGCTTCGTTGTAGAGGTGCCCGTAACCGACGTTGATCTCGTCCGCGAGGATCTGCGTGAGGATCACGACCTCGTTCTGCTCGGCCGAGCGGAAGCCCAGGTAGTAGTAGTTGAGGAACTCCTTCGGAGCCTTGTTCCACCACTTGTCCCACGTGGTCAGATAATCGCGCGTCAGCGTCTGGAAGACGAGACCGCCGTAGACGAAGTACGCGGGCGGCTGGTCGTAGCGCGAGCGTGGAACGAGCGGTGCCCACGGCCGCAGCTCGAGCTCCACGGTGCGCGCGATGCCGGCTCGCTTGATCTCGAGCTCGATGCGGTCGCCGATGTAGCGGTGGCCGAGCACCACGTCGTAGCGCGTGCGGTAGTGGCCGATGTACTGGATCGTCCCGTTGTTCGCGATCGGCAGCCCATCGATCGCCGTGATCACGTCACGCGGCTCGAGGAAGCCGGCGGAGGAGCCGCCGTAGTCGACGTGCAAGACGACGACGCCGCGCTCGGCCGCGTTCAGCCCGAGCTTCTTGCGGAGCAGCGGGTTCTCGAGGTTCTGCGTGGTGATGCCGAGCGCCGGGATCTCCGGGCGCTTGCCGGACGTGACGCCGTCGAGGAACGCGCGGATGAGCGGCGGCGGGACCATCTCGCCGATGTTGTCGACGCCGGTCAGCTTCTGGAACGCGATGCCGACGACCTTGCCGTCACCGAACACCGGACCGCCGGAGTTGCCGGCGTTGATCGCCGCGTCGACGGTGACCGCGAGCAGGTGGCGCTGGCTGTGGCTGTAGCGCTGGACCTCGATGCGGGAGACGACGCCCTCGGTGATCGAGATCTCCTCGCCACCCACGGGGTAGCCGACGACGGCGACCTCGTCGCGCAGGCGGGGCATCGGGCCGAGCTCGGCGGGCTCGATATCGGCGAGGAAGTCGGGCGGCTCGGTGACCTCGAGGAGGGCGAGATCGCAGTCGTGACTGACGGCCCGGACCCGGGCGATCGCCTTGTCCGGATGGGACTGCTTCTGGACCTGAAGGAACGTCGCATTCGCGACGACGTGGGCGCCGGTCAACAGCAAACCCTTCCCGATCACCACGGCGCTTCCCGTCGAGTTCGATGGGGTGCGGGCCTGCCACGGGCCGTCGAAGTCGGGGTCCTGGGAGGTCGCAAAGACGCGAATCACCTCGGGGTACGCCACGATCCAAGCGTACCGTGAGTGTCCTTACGCGCATAGGGGCGCGTGGGGGAGGTATAGGTAAGACATGCTGGCGCTGCAGGCCCTCACCCCCGACCGCCTCGCGGCGGCTGTGCCGGAGGTGACCCTCGCCGAGGCCCGAAAGCTCGTCGCACAGGTGCACCGCGGCGAGCCGATCGCGGCATCGGGATCGATCCGACGCACTGCGGCAGACGCCGTCCGGGCGGCGACCCAGGTTCCGGCGATCGAGGTCGTCAGCGAACAGGCGAGCCAGCTCGATCCGTTCGTGAAGTACGCGCTCGCGAGCGCCGGCGATACGTTCGAGGCGGTCCGCATCCCGCTCGCGCACGCAGATCGATTCAGCGTGTGCGTGTCCTCGCAGGTCGGTTGCGCGCTCGCGTGTGCATTCTGCGCGACCGGCCGGCTCGGCCTGCAGCGAAACCTCGCGGCGTGGGAGATCATCGAGCAGGTGCGCATCGTGAAGGCGCGCCTGCCGCGCGGCCGCGTGCACGGCGTGGTGTTCCAGGGCATGGGCGAGCCGCTCGCGAACCTCGACAACGTGCTCGCAGCGATCGAGGTCCTCTCCGAGCCGTGCGCGCTCGGCATCGATGCGCGCGCGATCACTGTATGCACCGCCGGCTTGCCGAGCGGGATCCGCCGGCTCGCCGCCGAGGCACCGAACGTGCGCCTCGGCATCTCGATCTCGAGCGCGATCGCGGAGCATCGAAAGCGCGTGATGCCGATCGCCGACCGCCATTCGCTCGACGACGTGCTCGCCGCTGGCGCGGAGCACGCCCGTACGACCGGTCACGCGCCGATGTGGGCCGTCACGCTGCTTGCCGGAGTCAACGACAGCGACGCCGATGCGCACGCACTCGCGGCACGCGCGCAGGCGTTCGGGGATTCGACCGGCAAGCGCCCGCGGATCTCGCTGCTCGACTACAACGCGATCGGCGGAGCCGACCCGTTCACTCGCTCGACGCGGATGCCCGCGTTCCGCGACGTGCTCGGCGGTGCCGGCCTCGCGACGCACCGCCGCTACTCCGGCGGGGCGGACGTCGCCGCGGCGTGCGGTCAGCTCGCGGGTCGTTGACCTACGCACCGCCCTTCGGCGGTGCTGCGCGACCCGGCGAAGCCGGGCCTTGCGAGAGAGTTAACTAGCGCTCGCCGCGGTCGTACGCATCGCGCGAGGCACGGATCACCTCGAGCACGTGGTCGAGCCCATACATGGCGCCGACGTCGACCTGGTCGCCCTTGCCCTCGAGCACCTTGTAGTCGCGGAAGAATCGATCGAGCTCGCGCATGATGTGCGGCGGTAGATTCTCGATGGTCTTGTAGTGCGCGTACGCCGGATCATCGATGCACACGCCGATGATCTTGTCGTCGCCGCCGTGCTCGTCGACCATGCGCAGCCCGCCGAGCGGACGTGCGCGCACGATCGTCAGCGGCTCCACCGGCTCCTGCATGAGCACGAGGATGTCGAGCGGATCGCCATCGTCCGCGTGCGTGCGTGGGATGAAGCCGTAGTTCGCCGGATAGTGGACCGCCGAGTACAGCACGCGATCGAGGCGCAACAGGCCGGTCGGCTTGTCGACCTCGTACTTGAGGTGTGAACCGCGTGGGATCTCGATCACCGACGGCACGAACGCGGTGATGTCGGGGCCCACCTCGATGTCGTGGACCGGGTGCACGTCAGGCCTTCGCGCTCGGCCGCTCGCTGACGCGCTTGTGCCAGGCGTGGAGGTTCGGGTGCGTCTCGCGGTTCAGACGGATGTCGACGACCTTGCCGAAGTCGAGCGCGCACATCGCGGTGATGTCCGCGACGCTGAAGCGATCGCCGCCCATGAAGCTGCGCCTGCCGAGCTCGCCGTCGAGCCACTCGAGGCGCTCGGCAACGTGCTCGCGCATCACCTCCGCGAACTCGGGCGCCTGCTTGATCCGGCCTTCCCAGAACTTGTGCGTGTTCCGGAACACCTGCGCGATCGGAAGCAGCAGCTCGAGCTCGGCGTGACGGTTCCACATCTCGATCTGTGCGCGCTCCCACGCGTCGGCGCCGAACATGTTCGGCTCGGGATGGGACTCCTCGACAAAGCGACAGATCGCCATCGACTCGCGAAGGACGCGACCGTCGGCGAGCTCGAGCACCGGCAACAGCGCGATCGGGTTCTTCTTGCGGAACTCTGGCGTCTGGTGCGCCTTCTCCGAGATCAGGACCTCGATCGTGTCGTAGGCCACACCCTTCTCGGCCAGGAACACCCGGACCCGGCGCGGGTTCGGTGCGCGAGGATCGTGATAAAGCAGCATCCCTCGGACTCTAGTGTAAAATGGGCCGCATGCGGACCGTGGGGCTCCTCGTTCTCCTGTGCCTTGTCCTGGGCACCACTGGCTGTAAGAGCAAGGACGGCGAAGCCGCCGCTCCCGATCCCGCCGCGGTGAAGGCGCAGCAGGAGCTCGTCGCCCGTCGCGATGCGCTGCTCGCGCAGAAGCAGAAGCTGCAGTCCGAGGCAACGAGCCTCGAGGTCCAGATCAAGGAAGGGAAGGCGGCGGGCAAGGACGTGACGGAGCTCGAGCAGAAGCAGGCCGACGTCAAGAAGCAGATGGACGAGCAGGACTCGAACCTGACGAACACGTCGAGCGAGCTGTCGACGCTTTCGAGCAAGCTCGATGCTGTGGGTGGTATCGCGGCGCGCGAGGCGGCGGTCGCGAAGCGCGAGGCCGAGGTCGCGCTCCGCGAGAAGGAAGCGTTCCAGCGCATGAGGGACGTGGTCGCCGCCGAGGGCGCGAGCGCGGATCGCTGGAAGGAGAGCTGCAACACCGGCGGCTCGCCGATGATCATCCAGCAGGTCGCACCGCCCAAGGGCGGCAACTACTCGCGCAAGGAAGTCGACGCGCTCGTCGGCCGCGCGAAGGCGTCGATGTCGAAGAAGGGCCTGATGAGCGCCGATCTCGGTGCGCAGGCGAACCTCGAGGGCGAGGTCACGAAGGCGCTCTCGGAGAGCGACTGGACGCGCGGCTACATCCTCGCGAGTCAGCTCGTGCAGACCATCGATGCGATCCAGATCAACCGCGGCTTCATCGGAGCGAAGGTCCAGCGGCTACAGAACCGCGTGAAGAGCGCGAACGTCGACGAGGGCACGCAGGCGCAGCTGACCGAGGGCCTGAAGGACGTGCTGCAGAAGTACGGCGATCAGGACTTCGCGGCGGCGAACCGCAAGATCAACCAGCTCTGGTCGCTGCTGAAGTAGGTCAGCACTTCTCGCCGCCGACGCGCCTGCACTCGCCGTCGGGGAAGCTGTGCACCAGGTTGCCGACGATGATCGCGGTCGCGATCATCAGCACGCCGGCGCCGACGCCGACCACGACAGGGCGGCGGTACCAGGGCGGATCGACGTACGTGATCCGATCCGTCGAGATCGGCTTGCCCTGCAGGTCGTGCTTCAAGATCGGGTACTGCGTCATGCCGACGGCAACGTCGGTCGTGCGGTTGTAGCCGACGTCGATGAACTTCACGAAGTCGCGGTACTCGGGGTGCGTGACACGCACGGCCTGAGTGCCGACCGGCAGCGTGACGTCATTCTTCGGCGAGAGCTGCGCCCTGGTGCCGTTGACGTAGACGGTCGCGCCGTTGACGTCGATCACGAAGTGGAGCGAGCCGCGATAGCGATCCGGATCGAGGAGGCGCACCGCGGCGCCGCCGGGCCCACCGCCGTCGTCCTTCGTGCCGACTTGCAGCGTCGTCGAGCGGAGCTCCTTGCCGGTCGCGACGTCGGTCGCGCCGAGGTACACGACCTGCGACTCGCCGAGGCCGCCGACCTCGCCGTCGATCACGATGTTCGCGCCAACCAGCTTGCCGACCTCGGCGAGGCACGACGGATCGCGCTCGCAGAGCCGCAGCGACGGCTTCTTCGCCTTCTTGATCGCATCGCTCACTTGAAGGGCGGTAACGATCTTCGTGCCGGGCAGCGCGGCGAGCCCGGCCTCGATCGCCGCGGTCAGCTTCTTCGAGGCGGCCGACGTGTCCTCGGTGCCGAGCGTGGACAGCGGCGCCAATGCGACGACGCGATCGGCAGCCGCCGTGGCGGTGGTAGCGACGAGCACGCAGGCGATCACGGCGCCGTTCAACACGTGCGCATCGCTCCGGTGCCGCAGTCGATGACCTCGACCTTGCCGGCCTCGTACCCGATGATCGCACCGAGGCCGATCGCCGCCGCGCCGACGAGCACGATGAACCAGGTCTTCGTGTAGAACGGCGTGCGGTGCACGGTGGCGACCTTGCCCGAGCCGATGGTCTCCGTGCTGGCGATCAGCCGGACCTCGGCGCGCGCTACCTTCTGGAAGCGAACGTCGATCTCGCCGTCGAAGGGGTCGTAGCCAGGCGCCTGCACCTGCAGCTTGTGCTTCCCGAGCGACAGCTTGCTGATCACGCCGAGGTTTGGCAGCGGCGTCTTCCCGATCGGCTTGTCGTCGAGCTTGACCTCCGCCCCGACGATATCCGTCTGCACCTGCAGCGAGCCGTGGAGCTGCGCGGGCGCGAGCAGCTTGTACGCCGCGACGCGCACGCCCTCGATCAGCTCGTCGGGGCTGCCCTGCAGCGGATCACTCTGGATGCGCTGGACCTGCTTCGCGGTCGCGGTCTCGACCGCCTTGATGTTGAGGACGTACGCGCTGCCCATCGAGCCGACCGTGCCAGTGACCACGATGTCGACGCCGAGCTTCTTGCCGATCGCGGCCAGGCACTTCTCCTCGCCCGTGCAGTTCTGTTGATCCGCGGTGATGTTGCGCTCGATGTCGCGCCGGCTCGGCAGGGCCTGCTTCGACAGGCGGCCGAGCTCCATGCGGAACAGCGTCTCGAGGCGGGCGACGAGCTCGGGCTCGATGCCGAGCGCATCGAACCGCCAGACCGCGATCTTCTGGTTGAGCGCGGCCTCGGGACCCGTCACATCGCCGGCAGGCACGGGCTGAGCGCCGGCGCGCGACAGGCCAGCCGTGATCACGAGCGCGCTCACGACGAGCGACGTCAAGCTCCGCACCACGATCAGGGATCCTATCATCGCTGGCCCAATGTCGCCGTGTTAGCGTGCGCACATGTCCTGGCCCCGGAGCCTCGTACTCGCGAGCGTGATGGCCGTCGCGGCCTGCTCGTCGGTATCGACGGTCCGGGTCCAACCGGAGTCACTCTATGTGGGTCCGAAGATGCGCCCGATCGCGGTGGTGCACGCACAGGTGAGCAGCGCGTATCTGTTCTTCATTCCGATCCCGGGCCGCGTGAACCTCGATCGCGTCGTGAACCGGATGCTGCTGTCGGCTGCCAAGGCGCTCGGTGCCGACAAGGTCGTGAACATCCAGGTCGACATCACGCCGGAGGATGGGATCTGGGTCCTGCGCAAGCTCGTGGGCTGGCGAACGGCAGAGGCCTCGGGCGTCGCGGTCGTCATGGAGGAGTAAATGTCCGCTGAGCTGTACGAGAAGCGGTTGATCCTGGTGCTCGGCAAGGGCGGCGTCGGTCGTAGCACCGTGGCGGCGGCGATCGCCGGCCAGCTCGCGGCGCGCGGCAAGCGTACGCTCCTCTACGAGACGAACGCGAACGACCGCTTCGGGAACTACTTCGATAAGCCGCCGGTCGGCACCGAGCCGGTCGAGCTCGCGCCCAACCTCTTCGCGGTCAATGCGACGGCGGCCTCCGCGCTCGAGGAGTACGGGCTGATGGTCCTGAAGTTCAGGAGCATCTACGAGATGGTGTTCGAGAACCGCGTGACGCGTGCGTTCCTCCGCGCGATCCCCGGACTCGATGACTACGCGCTGCTTGGCAAGGCGTGGTTCCACACCACCGAGGAGAAGAAGAAGAAGCCGGTCTGGGACACGGTCGTGTTCGACATGCCGGCATCCGGTCACTCGGTGTCGATGCTGCGCGTGCCGTGGGTGATCGTCGACACGGTGCCCGAAGGTCCGCTGACGCGCGACGCGCGCACCGTGAAAGAGCTGCTCACCGATCCGGCGCGCACCGCCGCGGTGCTCGTCACGCTCGCCGAGGAGATGCCGACCAACGAGGCGATGGAGCTCGAGACCAAGCTGATCGGGATGGGCATCGTGCCGCAGCTCTTGGTCGTCAATCAGGTGTACCCGGAGCACTTCCCGGCCGGCACGCCGCTCGCCCGGGTGCTCGACACACTCGTCGTCGATCCGACGCTGACGCCGCCGCTCGTGGAGGTCACCGAGCACGGGCGGATGTCGCGCGATCGCCGCGCGCTCAACGCGCACTACCTCCACGAGCTCGCGAAGCGCGCGAAGACGCCGATCGCGGAGCTGCCGATGGTGTTCCGCACGTCGCTCGGTTCCGCGGATGTTCGCGCGCTCGGAACGAAGCTCGCGACCTAGCCGCTACTCGCCGGCGGCGCGCATCGGGAACAGCGGCTCGCCGTGGATCTCGAGGCGGTACACGCTGTTCTCGGTCTCGACGTAGATCATCTTGCCGCCCGGCTCGCCGAGGACGCGGCGGACTGGTGTCGTGATCATGCGGTGTCCGTGGGGATCGCGGAAGATGACCATGCCGCGCCCGATATACGGATACGAGATCAGGTACCCCGTGTAGAGGCGTCCGCTTGCGCCGGACGGCCTCTCGGTTCCTAGCTCACGAATCTTGCGTGCAGTGACGCTGACCATGAAGTCGCTTACCTATAGTCTAGGAGATGCTCGCGCCGTCGTCATCCCCTTTGCGGGCGAGGTAACCGGTGGCTATCCGATCCATCGAG
Organism: Deltaproteobacteria bacterium; assembly: GCA_013813765.1. GTDB lineage: Bacteria > Myxococcota_A > Polyangia > Haliangiales > Haliangiaceae > JABFXX01. The sequence continues at coordinate 27,307 of JACCRC010000498.1, forward strand.
ACCCTGTATGAACAGGTGCGCAACGCCGCTCCTGCCGCCGCGCCGTACGAGACGGCGACGGTCGAGGCAGTAGCGCCGGGGATTCGCGTGCTTGCGCTGCGCACGCCGACGCTCCCGCCGGCTGCACACACCAACGTCTACCTGGTGGGGCCGGAGATCGGGCCCGTGGCGGTGGTGGATCCCGGGAGTCCGTACCCCGACCAGCAGGCGGTGCTCGACCAGTTCCTCGCACAGGTCCCGATCGACCTCGTGCTGCTGACGCACCACCACGGCGATCATATCGGTGGGGCCGCCGCGCTCGCGGCGCGGTGGGGCGTACCGATCGCGGCACATGCGGCCACGGCGCGCAGGCTCGAAGGCATCGTCGAGGTGACGTCGCTGCTCGGCGATGGCGATCGAGTGCACGGACTGACGGCGGTGCACACGCCCGGCCACGCCGAAGGACATCTGTGCTTCGAGCAGGACGGCTTCACGATCGCGGGGGACATGGTCGCCGGAATCGGAACGATCCTGATCGATCCGAGCGAGGGCGACATGGCGCTGTACCTCGCGTCGCTCGAGCTGCTCCTCGCGCGCCCCGCAGCGACGCTACTGCCGGCACACGGGCCGCCGATCGTGGATGGGCCCGCGAAGCTTCGAGAGTATCTCGCACACCGCCGGATGCGCGAGGCTCGCGTGGTCGCGGCGCTCGGCGAGACGCCTGCTCTGCTCGACGAGCTGTTGCCCGCCGCCTACGGCGATACGCCACGCATGATGTGGCCGCTCGCGGAGCGTTCGCTTCGTGCACATCTCGACAAGCTAGTGAATGAAGGACGCGCGCGGTTCGACGGCGCTGCACGATGGTCGCGTTGAGCTATAGTGGCGCGCGGTGGCACTGACGTTCGACGGACTCGCGGAGGTCGCGATGGCGCGCGACCTGCTTCGCCGGTGGTGGGGCCTCGAGCTCGGCCTGACCGATGCGAAGGGCGGCGGTTACGACCGCACGTCCCACGCCACGTGCGAGAGCGTGCGCGGAGTCGCCGGAGCAGCGTGCGCGAAGGAGCTCTCCGACCTCGCGGCCCACTTCTCGAAGAGCAAGGACCGGGTCGCCGTCTCGCGGAACTGCCACGCGGGCATGTCGATCGTCGCGGCCCCGGTGATGGGCCTCCACGGTGTGGTCGGCCTCGTGTTCGCGACTGGCGGTCACGACACCGATGCGACCGCGATGGAGCAGGGGCTCATCAAGACGATCGGCTCGACCGCGGATGAAGCTCGCGCGCTCGCCACCGCCGCGCCCGTCGTGCCCGATGCGGACCTACCGAAGATCCGAGACATCGTCACCGCCGCCGCCGCCGCGGTGGAGCGCGCGCTGCCCGCCGAGATCCCGCCGACCGCGTTCAGCCACCCGTTCAGCGAGATGGTCGGTGATGCGCCGGCCGTGCGCGATGTCGTCAAGCTGCTCGCGAAGGTCGTGAAGAGCGAGGCCACCGTGCTCGTGCACGGCGAGAGCGGCACCGGCAAGGAGCTGATCGCGCGCGCGATCCACTATCACGGGTCCCGCGCGAAGAAGCCGTTCGTCGTGCAGAACTGCTCCGCGTTCAACGACAACCTCCTCGAGAGCGCGCTGTTCGGTCACGTGCGCGGCGCGTTCACCGGCGCGGTGAAGGATCAGCCGGGTCTGTTCCAGGTCGCCGATGGCGGCACGTTCTTCCTCGACGAGATCGGCGACATGTCCGCCGCACTGCAAGTGAAGCTGTTGCGCGTGCTGCAGGAGGGCACGTTCACGCCCGTCGGTGGCACGAAGCCCGTGAAGGTCGACGTGCGGATCATCGCGGCGTCGCACAAGGACCTCGCGGCGATGGTCCAGCACAAGCAGTTCCGCGAGGACCTCTTCTACCGGGTCAACGTCCTCAAGATCACCGTGCCGCCGCTGCGCGAGCGCGTGAGCGACATCCCGCGCCTCGCGGCGCACTTCGTGACGAAGCACTGGCGCGGCCCCACGCCGCCGCCTCGCCTGTCCCAGAGTGCGCTCGCGCGCCTCGTCGCGTACCAGTGGCCCGGCAACATCCGCGAGCTCGAGAACGAGATGGAGCGAATGCTCGTGCTCGCCGGCGACGCGACGGAGCTCACTGCATCGATGGTCTCGTCGCGCCTCGCCGGCATGGTCGCCGCGCCGCCGAAGACGCTGCGCGACGCGATCGCGACCTCGGAGGCCGACGCGCTCGTCGCCGCCCTCGGCCGTCATCTCGGCGAGCGCGACGGCGCCGCCGCGGATCTCGGCATCAGCCGCTCCTATCTCGATGCGCGGTGCGCCGCGCTCGGCCTCGGGACCGGCGGATGAAGCGCCCGTGCCCCGTCTGCAAGAAGGGCATCGCGGTCAAGGACGGGAACAAGTTCTGGCCGCTGTGCAGCGAGCGCTGCCACCTCGTCGATCTCGGGAAGTGGCTCGGCGAGGAGTACCGCGTCGCGGGCGAGGTCGATCCGAACCTCGCCGAGGGCGCGCCGCAGACGTCCGAGGATAGCGAGAATTCGTGAGCGAGCACCGCGTCGCGACGCACCTCGGGGTCGCCGCCGCCGACTACGATCGCGAGATCCGGCGGATGATCCCCGGCTACGAGGAGATGCTCGGCGAGGTCGTCGCGCTGCTGGACGACGTGCTCGACGAGGACGCGCTCGTCATCGATCTCGGTGCGGGCACGGGTGCGCTCGCGGGCGCGATCCTCGATGGCATCCCGCGCGCTCGCGCGTTGCTCGTCGATATCGATCCCGCGATGCTCGAGGTCGCGACGACGCGGCTCGCTGCGCACTCCGCGCGTGTCGAGGTCCGGAAGGCGCGGTTCGAGGACCCGCTGCCGCCGTGCGATGCCGTGGTCGCGTCGCTCGCGCTGCACCATGTGGCCGATGTCGATGCGAAGCGCGCGCTCTACGCGCAGCTGCGGCGCGCGCTCAAGCCCGGGGGAATTCTACTGTCCGCGGATGCGGCCGTTCACCCCGCGGGCCCCGAGCACGACCGCGTGTTCCGGGTGTGGACCGCCGGGATGTTCGACCACGGCATCGGGCCCGGCGAGGCCGAGGCGCTGTTCGCGCAGTGGTCGAACGAGGACACGTACCAGCCACTGCACGTGGAGCTGGCGCTGCTCGCGGAGGCCGGCTTCAAGCGGCCCGAGTGCTTCTGGCGGCGCGGGCCGATCGCCGTGTTCGGCGGGTTCGCCTAGGCGTGATCGCCTAGCGCGACGTGCTCGTCGGTCGCCGACTCAGATAGCGGCGATCGCGTGTGCTCGAACGTCTCGAAGCGCGCGCGCAGCTGCATGGCGACCCGCGTGGCCTCTTCGTGCGAACCGGCGAGCTTGCCGAGGCGGTCGGACTCCGTGCTGCGCGTGGCGCCCACGAAGTAGCTGGCCTCGTCGCTGAGCCGGTCGGACGCGACCTGGCAGAACATCGAGATCGCGTCGAGCCAGCTCGCGCTCGCGTGCTCGGTGACCACGAGTCGGCTCGCCATCTCGACGTAGCAGCCCTGCAGCAAGGCGAGTGCGGTCCGCTCGTCGCCGTGTGCAGCCTCGAGCGCAACCTGCGAGACTCGGTGCCAGGCGCTCGGGTCGACGTCCATCGTCATGTCCGGGAACCTAGCAACCCCCTCTGACGCTCGACCGGACAGCCCGGACAGTGCCGATCTCCGTGCTAGCCTTTCGGCGTGCAGACGAACGAAGCCGCGGAAGGCTGGCTTGCCACCGATGACTACGGAGTCATCGAGCAGCTCGAGCACGAGTCGATCGTGACCAGCTTTTACCGGATGGTGTTCCCGATCTGGCCGGAGCACTCGGCGTACGTGATTCGCGCAGCGGATGGAACGGAGCAGCGCATCCCGATCCCGCTGCAGAGGAAGTCCGTGCTGCTCGGCTATCTGCGCGTCTACAGCTGGTTCGCGACGCTGTTCTTCGCGGCGCCGGCCCTGTTCGCGTGGGAACGGTTCGCATGGATGGGTCCGATCGCGATCGTCTTGCTGGCGTGCTCGCTGCTCGTCACGTTCCTGACCGGCCGACTCGACGACGCCGAGGCGTACCGGCGCAACATGCTGCGGCGGGTCGTCGGGTTCGGCGCGCCGCCCGAGCTGCTCTCCGAATCATTTCGCGCCGAGATCCGCGTGAACCTCGAGCTGATGTGGGCGACCAAGTCGCAGACCCCGTGGGCCGACGCGCTCGCAGCGGGCGAGTGCAGCGAGCTGCTGGTGGCGCTCGCCGAATACCACCAGGATCCCGAGCTGATCGCGATCGCGAACGCGAACTTCTCCAATCACATGTGGAACTGACGAACGCTAGTTGTGAAGGCGTACGTGCGCGGCGATCGTCGCGTTGACCTTCGCACCATGCGTGATCGGGCCCATGTGGCCCATCTCGGGGAACAACGTCAGCGTCGCGTACGGAAGGGCTGCGGCAAGCCGCTCGATCACCCGCCGCTCGGCCGGCGGACTCTGCGTTCCGCCGAGCACGAGGACCGGCGCTGTGATCGTCGCGTACTGCGCGGCGCTCGTCCGGTTCGCGCCGAGCGTGCGGACCTCCTCGGACAGCTTCCAACCCACCTCGCGAAACGCGTGCTGCGTTTCCGGCGGTAGCCGCGCCCACGCGCCTTCGCCCTGCCACCAGTCAATGAACCCGCGCAGCCACGCCTCGTCGACCCCGCTCGCGTCCGGCACGTACCGGCCGAGCTGACCGATCTCGGCACGCGCGTCCGCATCCGCCTCGCCGAGCACGCCGAACGTCACCGGCTCGTACACCGCGATCGAGCGGACCTGACGGCCGAGCGCGAGCTGCATGACGAGCAGTCCACCGTACGAGTGCCCGACCAGGTGCACCGGCTCGCCGTCGATCATCGTCGCGAGGCGGTCGACGTCCTGCTTGAAGTGAAACGGCTCGCCCACTCGCCACCGAGGTTGAGCGCCGTACCCGATCAGGTCCGGCATCAGCACCTCGTGGTCCGACGCGAGATCCTCACCCAGCCGACGCCACTGGCGTGACGTGAAGCCGCCGCTGTGGACGAGGAGGACGCGACTGCGCACGCCGATACCTTGCCGCGAAGCTGCGCGGCTGGCGAGTACGTGGAGACGTGGATCCCGCGACGCTGCGGTTCGTGGCGTGCACCTCACGGTCGCGGCACGGGGACGACCGATCGGTGGCCGCAAGCTCAGTTCTCGATCTCGAGCACCGGCTCCCCGTGCGGCACGACGATCCAGTCGAACAGCTCGGTCACCAGCCGCCGCAGGTCGCGGATCGCCAGCTGCTGCACGCGCCGGAGCTCCGGCTCGTCACCCGGCATCTGCACCATCAGCTCGAGCAAGCGCAGCCCCACATCGCACGCCGCGTACATCGCGCCGATCGCCATGCGCTCGCGTAGATCATCTTCCTCGTAGAGCTCGATCGTCGCGAGCGAGCGATGAATCGTGAGTCGTGCGAGCCGATCGAACCGCTCGCGCTCCGCCGCATCGCTCCACGCGGCCCGCATCAGCTTGTGGTTGCGCTCGAGCATCGAGACGAGCTCGCGCATGATCATGAACGTGGTGATGTGCATGCCCGCGCGCTCTGCACGCGCCGCGCCGCGCGCAACCACGCGTTCTCGTGCGAGCGCCGGCCGACGCACGGACAACTCGTCCGCGCTTCGGACCTGTCCGGCGGACAAGAAATGGGGTCGGACCCCATTTCTGCACAACGGGACCCCATTTCTGCACAACGCTGGTCGCACACGTTGTTCACCAGCGCGGACGCGGGCGGACGCGGCCGAGCTCGATGCGGAGGAGCCACGTGAGCGCGGGCGCCGGCGCGGAGGGCAGGGCGGACTCGGGGTGGCGCGCGGGAAGCGCGGCGATCGCTGCGCGCACGGCGCGCCGAGTGCGGAGGATCGAGGGGCGATAGCGATCGGGGAACAC
>JACCRC010000520.1 GCA_013813765.1 Deltaproteobacteria bacterium
CGCTCGCGCGGTTCGAGCTCGTGCCGCTCGGCGCCGCGTGGACGGCGCGCACCTCCGTGCACGTGCGCGCCGGCGGCGATTCCACCGCGGAGCTCACCACCGCCGCGCAGGCGATCGGAAACCTGCCGGCGATCGCGATCGAAGATGCGCTCGCCGAGCTGCGCACCGGCGGTGCGCGCGTCACGCAGGCGCCGGGCTGGCGAGGTGCGGTCGCGCTCGCACGCCTCGAGGATCGTCAGCTCCCCGGCCTCTACCGCGCGCGCACGCAGCTCGCGCACCGCCTGCCCGGCAACGCGTACTCCGGGCTGTGGTGGCTCGACGACTCGCCGCTGTCGCGCTTCCTCCTCCGCGACGGCGTGCTCGCGAGCCTCGCGCAGCAGGACGAGCTGCCGGCCGCGCGCCCGGTCGTCGGCCTCGGCAACCAGTTCCTCGCCGCCGCGCACCTCGAGGCCGCGCTTGCCGAGGGCACACCCGACTCCGATGCACTGCGCTGGGCGTTCGGTGATGCTGCGGTCGACGGCCTGCTCGCCGCGCGCCCCGAGATCAAGACCGGCGCTCGACGTGCGCGCTGGGATGCCGACGCGCACGCGGTCGTGGCAACGCCAGTGCTCTCCCTCGGCGCGAACGCGTGGTCCGACCCGCGCCGCGACACCGTCACCGCGAACGCGATCGAGGTGAAGTCGTCGGTCGACGGCTCGGTCGTCGCGCGCGTCGATCGCCGCACCGCACCGACCCGCATGTACCCGCACCGCGTGTTCCGCTCGCGCGGGGCGCTGTGGCAGGTCCCCGCCGGTCCGCTCGGTCAGTCGATCAACGTCTCGCCTGCGCCCGCCGGCGAGACGCCGTCCTCACCCGAGCTCGAGGTGACGCTCGGCGCGTCCGAGTGGATCGCGCGACCGGAGCAGCACACCGCCGGCAAGCTCGTGTTCGCACGCGCGGTCGCGAAGGTCGTCGTCAAGGAATCCGTCACCGGCGCGATCGCGCGCGGTGCCGCTGCAGCCGGCGTGCGCTACGCACCCGTCGCCGCCGACTACTCGACCGTCGCGCTCGTGGTGCTGTTCGAGAAGGTCCCGTCCCGCAAGGCACTCCGTCACGCAGGTCGCCTCGCCGCCGATCTGGTCCCCGCGCACGTGCGTGTGGAGCGCGATGACCTCGAGCTCGTCGTCGCGCACGACGGCCTCGCCGGCGTCTCGCGTCCTGCGCTCGTGTTCGTCGATCGTCACCCCGACGGCATCGGTCTCGCGTCCGCGCTCGATCCGGGCACGGTGCACGACCTCCTGCGCTGGACCTGGGGCGTGCTCTACCGCTGCCCGTGCGTTGACGGCTGCGTCGCCTGCACGCCCGCTGATGTGCTTGCGGCTGGCCCCGACAAGGTCGGCGCGCTCAAGCTCCTCGGCGGCTGACGCTTACTGCGTGCCGCCGGCCTGCTGGGTCGGCGTCAGGTTGATCGTGATGACCTCGTTGTAGGTCAGCCCTCCAGCCTTGCAGCCGCCGAACGGTGCGGTCTTGTCCGCGCACGTCGTCGTGTTCGTGCACGCGCCGGTGTACGTGAAGCCGCAGTCGGTCGTGATGCCGTTCGGCGACAGCGCGCACGCACGAAACGTCCCGGGGGAGAGCGTCGTCCAGCCGCGGTTCGAGCACGCGTACCATACCGACGTCGAGGCGAAGAGGTCGCCGTAGAACGCGCCCTCGACCTGCGAATACTGCGTGCGCTCGGCGGCCGTCGTCAGGAGCGCGAGGTTCGAGTCGTGCCGCATCGAGATGTGCACCGGCACGCCGTTGACGTTCGTGCGCGCGAGGATGCACGCGGTCACCCAGCGGCGCTCGCTCACGGTCGGAGCGCGCGTCGCCCACGCCGGGGCGAGCCCGATCCAGCCCGCCATCGTGTATTGCGTGCCCGCGGTGTCCTGCAGCGTGACGGTCTCGCCGGTCCTCAGCGCGCAGCCGACGATGTACGCCATCACGTCGCGACCCTCCTCGGTCGACATCAGGTCCTGCGCCTCGAGGCTGTTGACCGCGAGCCGGTTGACCGCGAGGCGGTTCACGGCGAGCCGGTTGACCGCGAGGCGATTGACGGCCAGGCGGTTGGTCGAGACGACCTCGTCCCTGGTCTCGGAGAGGGTCAGCTCTTCGTCCATCGCGCATCCGCCAAGCAGAGCCGCCGTGCACACCAGGAGAGTTGTTCTCATCGTCATCACCAGTCCGGACGAAATGGAAATCCCGAGAGGTACCGATGGGGTAATCAGAACAGCGTCGTGATCTCCCGGAGGTAGGTCCTGGACTGCGAGTCCGTGAGCTCGCCATTCAGGTCCGTCGAGCTATGCGCGCCCCAGGCGCCGTCGACCGTCGCGGTGACCGTGGTGAACTCCGAGTTGATCCGCGTCGTGACCGGACCCATCGTCTCCGTCCGCTTGCACTTCTCGTGGACGCTACCGAAGCCATTCTGCGTCCACGTCAGGTCGAACGTCAGCGGCTCCGCAGGCGCGCACTCGAACTCGGCGGTGACGAGGTTCACCACACAGCGTGTGGCCTCGAACGATCCGCCGGTCGTGAAGTCCAAGCTCGCCGATGTCCCGCCTTGCGTGTACGCGCTGTTCGGAATCTGACCCGCTCCCTGATACAGGATCGCGATATCGGGGTTCGTCGGATCTGGCGTCGCGTACGAGAAGTCGAGCGCGCTCGTGCCCGAAATTTGATCCTCCGTGACGGTCAAGAAGCCGTTCGTGCCGTCATCGTCGACGAGCAGCACGGTCGCGCTGCTTCCGTTGACTCTGATCACCGTCGTGTGTCCACCGATCGCCTGCTGCGTCGTCGCTGTCGAGGGTTCCGGCGTCGCCTCGATCGAACAGCTCATCAAGAGAACGCTCACCACCCAGATTGTTTTGTGCATCTTGGCGAGCGTAGCGAAGATCGTCGTCGATAATCCACGACCAACGATCGAACGCGTGTGAGCGGTTTCCTACTGCCGCAAAACGCTGCACCGTCGTAAAGCCGAACGCTACCCGAACCGCGACGCGTGCCACGCGGGCAGCTCTACGAGCGAAGCGAACACGACGTCCGCATGCGCGAGCGCCTCGGCGGTGTCGCTTCCTGTCGCAACCGCGCAGACGGTTGCCCCGCAGGCGCGTGCCGCCGAGATGTCGTGGATCGTATCGCCGACGACGATCACCTCCCGCACCTCTCGATCCTGCTTGGCACGCTCCGCTGCCTTCGCGACAAGCTCCGCGCGCACGTGCGAGTCGCAGCCGTAGCCGCCGAACGCGAACCAGTCGTGCAGCTGCGCCGCCGTCAGCTTCGCCGCGGCGCCTTCTTTCACGTTGCCCGTCGCGATGCCGAGGACGACCTCGGGACGCTTGGCGAGGAACTGCAGCGTGTCGTGCACGCCGCCGAGCACCTCGACCGGATGCGATGCGAGCAGCGCGCGCAGCTTCGGGAGGTACGCGGCGATGAACGCCGCCTGTTCCGCGGCGGTCGCCTTGCGGCCCATCCGCGCGACGAAGATCTCGTCCACGATCTGCGGATCGGTCTTGCCTCCGTAGCGAATACCGTCGCTCGCGTTCACCAGGCCGTGCTGCTCCTGGAACACGGAATCGAACGCCGTTCGGCCCGAGCCATGCGCGTGAAGCAGCGTTCCGTCGATGTCGAACAGATAGACGACGTGCAAAGCGCCGTCAGTATACGTCCAGCATCTGCCAGGGCACTCGTGTCAGGCCGCTTCGAAAAACCGCGGCGATTCGCGGGTTAACTGCGGTGCATCGCGGCATCGCCATTGCAGTCCTCCGCGCCGATGCGCGTTGCCTATCTTCTCCTCGGTCTCGCTGCCTGCACCTCCGATGGCCTCGATCCCGGGTGCAGCGCTGGTTCCGCCCCGCGCGCGGCCACGGCAATCAGGGCGTGATGGTCCACGCCCTGACCGCAGACAATGTCTTCGCGTCCGTCCGCTCGTGGACGACCGAGGACGATCGGCAAGCGCCGACGCTCGTCATCGGCGACGCTGCCAGCGGCCGCGGCTTCCTGATCGCCAAGCTCGCTCGCTGATCAGGGCGTCGTCTTGCCGGCGTTCGGGCGCGCGCCGCGTCGCTTCGCGACATCGATGAGGCCGTCGAACGTGTCGCGCAGCGCCCACGCCTTCTCCTTGTACGTCGCGAGGGTGCTCGCGCGCAGGAGGCCGTCGCCGAATGCCTTGCCGATGCCCTTGCACGGCGGATCGCGCTCGAGCTTGCTCGACGTTCCTTCGTAGATCCGGAAGCACGCCTCGATGTCACCGCGGTTGTAGAGCGGGGCGCCGATGTCGATCGCGTCGCTGATTGCCTCGACGACGTCGGTGACCTGCTTGTCGCTGCAGCCCGCGAGC
>JACCRC010000534.1 GCA_013813765.1 Deltaproteobacteria bacterium
AGCTCGCGATCGCGGCAAGGTCCTCGGGATTGGCGCGCCCCTGGCGGATCATCAGCATGCGGACCCCGGCGCGGATCTCGGGCTCGATGCGGCCGCGCGACGCGTAGCCGGCGACCGCCGCCTGTCCCTGCTCGATCGCGCTGTCGATGCGCTGCGCGCGTGACTCCGCGAGCATCCGGACCTCGGCGAGGCGCGCATTGAGATCCGTTTGTGCCACGCGCTGGACCGCCGACTCCGCGCGCGCCAGCTTTCCGGCGTACGACGTGCCGAGCCACTCGGTCTGCAGGGACCGCGACACCGAGGTGATCGCGAGCTCCGCGCGGATCCGATCATCGCCGCAGCGATCCGCAGCCTGGTCGGCGAGATCGATGGCGCGATCACGCGCGGCGGGCGCGGTGACGACCTGGGTCAACATGGCCTGCGCGATCGCCTCCGCGCATGGATCGGAGGCGGAGCGCTCGGCGAGTACGACGAGCGCGGCTTCGTCGGGAAGCTCCAATCGGATCCGATCGCGCATGCGCGCTGCGACCACCTCGTGGAACTGCGGCGAGGTCGTGGTGACGAGCCGCGGGACGGTCGTCAGACCACAGACGGCCGGATTCACCAGCTCCGCGCCGACATCGAGCACCGGGTGCCCCGGCTTGGTTGCACCGCGCGCGGCAGCATCGAAGCGCGCGAGCACGCCGTCGAGACAGCCGAGCACGGCGACCCGCCGCCCTGGCTCGAACCCGCACGCTGTCGCGCGCTGCTCGAGCCACCGCCGGTGATCCGCGTCGAACAGCTTCGCGGCCGGTGCCTGACCTGCGGCGACGACGGTCGCTTTCACGTCGTCGTTCCACACCGCGGCCGGATCGAGCGCGGGTGCAGGGCAGTCGCTACCGGCGCTGGCACCTTGCAGCACGATGACCAGGATCGCCGCGGCGATCACACCAGCGCCAAGCGCCGCGAACAGCATCCACCGCTGACGCTGCGCGCGTGACAGCTCGGCGAGCAGTGCATCCATGCTCGGCCACCGCTTCGCACGATCCGGATCGAGCCCGCGCCGCAGCACCGAGCGGAGCCGGCGCGGGATCTTCGACGCGTCGAGCGCCTGCGGGCCGGCGGCGACCTGCGCGCGCAGATCGTCGACGGTCGGTCCGCGGTATGGGCGCTCACCGGAGAGTGCCTCCCACAGCGCCACGCAGAACCCGAACTGATCCGTCGCCGGGGTGACCTCCCCGCCCTCCCACTGCTCCGGCGCCATGTACGCGGGCGTGCCGAGCACGCTGCCGCTCATCGTCAGTCCCGAGAGCGAGCTCGGCGTGTTTGACGAGGTCGACGTCTGGTCCTTCGTTCCAGACAGCGGCATCGTGACGGCGAGCGGATCCTGCGCCTCGCGCGCGAGCCCGAAGTCGGTGACCGCGATCCGGCCGCTGCGGCTGCGCAGCACGTTGTGCGGCTTGAAGTCGCGGTGGACGATGCCGGCGACGTGCGCGGCGGCGAGCCCACGCCCTGCAGCGATGAACGAATCGACGACCGCGCGCGGGTCACGGCGCTCGGCGCGCAACCACTCGGCGAGTGACTCGCCGTCGATCAGCTCCATCGCCACGTAGTCGCGCCCGGCGACCGAGCCGACCTCGTGCACGGTGACCACGTTCGGGTGGTTCAGCCGCGCCATCGCACGCGCCTCGCGCTGCAGCCGCTTCGCAGCTTCCTCGCCCGTGGCAGCACGCAGGACCTTGAGGGCTACCCGGCGCTCGAGGTCCGGATCGAACGCGACGTGGACGACGCCCATGCCACCGACGCCGAGCGTGCGCTCGAGCCGGTAGCGTCCGATGGTGTCGCCGTCGCGAGGCTGACCGATGCCGCCCTGCTCCGGCTGCGAACCGTGAGCCGTGGCGGTGCGCGCCAGCTCGTCGTTCGCGTCGCTGCTCACGGCAGGAGAATACTAGCTCGCGGCGATCGCGTCGCTCAGGTGCTGCGCGTATCCCTCGCAGCAAGCGGGTTCTGCAGCGTCGCTGCGGGTTCCGCAGCGAAGCGCTCGACGCACCCGAGTGCGTACGCACACTTGAGGACGGCACGTGCCTTGCGACAGTGGCTCGCGACCAAGGAGGTCACGTCAAATGATCAAGAAGCTCAAGCTCGCACTCGCTACCGGTCTCGCGCTCTGTATCGCGACTGCAGGCGTCGCCACCGCCGATACTGGTGACCGCAAGGCCATGAAGGAGAAGTTCGACACCAACAAGGACGGCCAGCTGAATGACGCGGAGCGCGCGCAGATGAAGGCCGCGTTCCAGGCCAAGCGTGCCGAGCGCCTCGAGAAGAAGTTCGCGAAGCTCGACACGAACAACGATGGCGTCCTGTCCAAGACCGAGTTCAAGGAGATGAAGAACCGCGAGGGCCGCCGCGGCGGCCGTGGCGGCAAGTTCCGCAACAAGCGGTAGGCTATGCTGCCGGCGATGCCGCCCTCCCGCGCCACGACCCCACTCGCCGGGTGGTCAGTCGTGGCGACGTTCGTCTTGATCGGCATCGCGCTCCTCGCGACGGTGTGGTCGACACGGTCGTCGGTGATCAACGCCTCGGACGCGGTGCGCCGTGGCCAGGCACTCGCGATGGAGCAGGCGGTCCGCGCGGACCTCGCCGACCTCGAGGCTGTCCCTTCCACGGAGGACCTCCAGAGGATCCTGCGTGACCACTTCGATGAAGGCCTGCGCTACCTCGGCATGGTCGAGGGACGCGGGCGGATCGTCGCGTCTGCCGGCGACGCCATCGGTGACTCTGTCGAGGAACCGGTGATGCCGTCGCGCCAGATGCAGGAAGTGGGCGGACGCGTCCGCGTCACGCTGCGCGCGCTGCGCCGCATGAAGGCCGGCGGCCGGGCGGCGCGCTACATCGTGGAGATCGAGCCGGTCCAGGCGGACGCGCTTCGCAGCAGCGCGCAGTGGTCGCTCACCGTCGGCGCGATCGCCGCCGCGAGCCTGCTCGGTGTCGCGATCGTGCTCGTCCGCCGCGAGGCGCGGCGCAATGCCGACGAACGTGCACGCGAGCGAGAGCGCCGGCTCGCCCACCTCGGCGAGATGTCCGCGGTGCTCGCGCACGAGATCAAGAACCCGCTCGCGTCGTTGAAGGGCAACGCGCAGCTCCTCGCGCAGATGCTCGCGAAGACGATGCCGGAGGGCGAGAAGCCCCGCACGAAGGCCGAGCGCGTCGTCGAGGAGGCCGTGCGGCTCGAGCAGCTGACGAATGGCCTCCTGAACTTCGTGCGCACCGGCGCGATCCACCGCGTCCCCGTGGACCCGGGCGCGATCGTCCGCGAGGCCGCGGCCAGCGTGCCGGGTGACGTCACGGTCGAGACCAGCGCGGCGCCCGCGTCGTGGTCGCTGGATGCCGGGCGCATCCGCGAGGTCGTCATCAACCTCGTCGACAATGCCGTCGCCGCCGGCGCACCGGTCAACGTGGCGCTGCGTTCGGACGGCAAGAACCTCGTCGTCGAGGTCGCGGATCACGGACCGGGAGTCCCCGAGGAGGACCGCGAGCGGATCTTCGAGCCCTTCCACACCGGAAAGACGCAGGGTACGGGTCTGGGACTTGCCGTCGCCCGTCGCGTCGTGGAGTCGCATGGCGGTACCCTGATGGTGCTCTCTGCACCCAGTGGTGGCGCGCTGTTCCGCGCCGAGATTCCGGAGTCCTGACATGGCACGCATCCTGGTCGCCGACGATGAAGCCGGCTTGCGCGAGTTCATCACCGACACGCTCGAGCTCGACGACCACACCGTGGTTGCTGCGAAGGACGGCAAGGAGGCCGCGAAGATCCTCGAGGAGCGCGGCTTCGAGCTGCTGCTCACGGACCTGAAGATGCCCGGCCTCGATGGCATGTCGTTGCTCCGCAAGGTGCGCGCGGAGCAGCCCGAGGTCGAGGTCATCGTGATGACCGCGCACGGCACGGTCGACAACGCGGTCGAGGCGATGAAGCTCGGCGCGTTCGAGTACCTCCAGAAGCCGATCAGCGGTCCGGACGAGCTGCGCCTCCTGGTCGCGCGCGCCGTCGAGCGCCGCGGCCTCAAGGACCGCACCGAGGGCACCGAGCGTCACATCGAGGCCGGCGGCCCACCGCTCACGTACGGCGACCCCGCGATGCACCCGGCGGTCGAGGCGATCGAGAAGGTCGCGCGCACGGCCGCCACGGTGCTCCTGCTCGGCGAGAGCGGCACCGGCAAGGAGGTCGCGGCACGATCGATCCATGCACAGAGCCCGCGCGCGACGAAGCCATTCATGGCGATCAACTGCGCCGCGCTGACCGACACGCTCCTCGAGAGCGAGCTGTTCGGTCACGAGAAGGGCGCGTTCACCGGGGCCACGGAGCGCAAGCGCGGACGCCTCGAGCTCGCGGACGGCGGCACGTTCTTCCTCGACGAGGTTGGGGAGCTGAAGCTCGAGCTGCAGGCGAAGCTCTTGCGCGTGCTGCAGGAGCGCAGGTTCGAGCGCGTCGGCGGCAGCCGCACGCTCGAGGTCGACGTCCGCTGGATCGCGGCGACGAACCGCGATCTGCGCGCGATGATCGACGACGGCCGGTTCCGCGAGGATCTCTATCACCGGCTCGCGGTGTTCCCGATCAAGCTGCCGC
>JACCRC010000548.1 GCA_013813765.1 Deltaproteobacteria bacterium
CGTCAGCGTTCCGCCGCCTCCAAGCGTGCCCACGTTCGGGATTCCGGATCCGCCGCGCACGAATCCGATCAGCGTTCCGCCGCCTCCTGGACCACGCATGCGCGCGGGAACGTCACCGCCACCGCCCGGCGCGATCGCCGCGCGACTCAAGGCCTCGAGCGTGCCGCCGCCCCTGAGGCCCGGCGCGCTGCCGAAGCCGCCCGATCCGACGACGCTGCCGGTGGCAACTCCGACCACACCGAAGACGCTCGCCGGTGCCGTCGCGCCCCCGCCGGTTGCTGCGAAGAAGCTGCCGGTGCAAGCGGAGACCGATCCGTCGGACCTCGCGGAGACCGTCGATCGCGACAGTCAGAGCGTCGGCGACGCGACCGATGCGAACGTGCAGCTTCCGCCGGAGAGCGAGCACACCTCGCCGAGCGAGCCGCTCGATACCGAGGAAGGTCCGGCGGTACGGCCGCCGGCGGATACCGATTCGGCCGCGACCGTGGCGATTCCGAAGGAGGATCCCCCACGCGCGGCGAGTCAGGCCGAGACGGCGGCGGTCGAGAAGGTCGAGGCCGAGGACGCGCGCCAGAGCCTGAGCGAGATCGCGACCGTCGCGGTCGAGCGAATCGAGCCAGCGGCCGTCGAGGCTCCGAAGATCCCCATCACGACGGCGTCGAGCTCGCTGCCGCCTCCGAGCGAGAAGCAGGTCGCGACCAGCGGTCCATCACCGGCGTGCCCGCAGTGCGAGGCACCGATGGCGTGGGTCGAGGAGCACCTGCGGTTCTACTGCAAGAGCTGCCGCATGTACTTCTGATGGCTACTGGATCGGACCGTCCGCGTTCTTCGGCGGCACGAGGAAGTACACGTCGCGCTGATCGAGCTGCGTGATGCCGTCGCCGTAGACCGTGACGGTCGCCTTGAACAGCTGCGGAGCGGAGGTCGCGGGGACGGTGGTGTTCGGCTTCGACACGACCTTCCAGCACACCGGCGTGCCGGTGCGGACCTGGAGGAACTTGTCCTTGAACGTGTCGCCGTTCGTGTCGACATCGGTCAGGCCGTTCGCGCACTGCGCGCTTCCAAGCTGCAGCGTCTGCAGGCGACCGATGAACGACGTCACCGCGTTGACCGAGTCGCTCGGGTCGTCGGCGGCGACCGCGTTGATGTCGAGCGGCAGGCCGTTCGCGAGGCGGAAGATGCCGGTCTGGATCGCGGACGCCGCGTTCGCGCCGGCGCCGTCGAACACGAGCGGCGAGTTGCCGTTCGCCGCATCGACCGCGCCGGTCTGCGTCGCCATCGTGCGTAGATCCGTATCGGTTCCCGCCGTGAACCCGGAGCCCAGGATGCCGACGAGGCGAGCCTTCTTGCTGATGAACGCCGGCCGCACGATCGTTGCCCAGTCGGGCGTCTTCTGGGTATCGCCCGCGGACAGCGGTGGCTCGTCGGTCGCGAGCAGCACGACCGGCAGCGCGTTCGAGCGGAAGCATGGATACCCGAACCTGCCGGCGCCGCAGCCGCTGCGCGCGGGAACCGAGCTCATTCCGAAGCTCGCACCGCCCTGGCCGGTCACCGCCGCGTACGCGCCGAACGTCAGCGGCTCCTGTGTATTCGAGCTGCCCGTCGGCTCGGTGACCGGAACACTCGCGAAGCTCGCGTTCGGCTGGATGTCGACCCAGTTCTGGAACGCAGCCGCGCCGGCCCCGGCGTAGCCGATCGTCGCGGCGCCGGCCCAGAGATCGGGGATGCAGTTGCCCGGGCTGCCGTTGCCGAGCGGCGGGCACGCGAGGTTCGAGACGACGGTCGACAGGTTGCTCTTCACCGTCGAGATCTCCTGCGACATCGATCCCGAGCGATCGAGCAGCACGTACAGATCGACGGCCTGCAGCTTCGTCGAGAAGTCGAGGTTCGACTCCAGCGGCATCTGCGGCTCCTGGTACGGCTCGACGAACACGAAGTCACCGTTTGCCTGCGGATTGCTCGTCGGGTTGTTCGGGTTCGTGCCGGCGGCGACCTCGATCAGATCGCTGACACCGTCCATATCGGTGTCACCCTTCATCGGGTCCGACTCGTTGCCGTCGCGCATGCCGTTGCAGTTCACGTCCTCGCTGACATCGAGCACGCCGTCGTCGTCCGAGTCGCGGTCGATGAAGTCGGGACGGCCGTCCATGTCGGTGTCGGCCGTGGGCGTGCCGCGCTTCTCGAGGCGATCGGGCACACAGTCGCCGTCGCTGTCGAGGTCCTGGTAGTTCCCGATCGTGTCGCTGTCGTAGTCGGCCTTCGTCTCCTCGAGGTCGAGGATGGTGTCGTCGTCGCTGTCGGTGTCGCGGTAGTCGGGCGTGCCGTCGTTGTCGGTGTCGAGTGCGTCGAGCGCGTTGGGACCGAGCTCGTCGATGTCGTAGATGTTGTCGCCGTCGTCGTCGAGATCTTGAAAGTCCGCGAGCGCGTCGCCGTCGACATCGTTGACGCCATCGAGGTCATCGGGGCGCCCGTTCTCGTCGCTATCGAGGTCGCGGAAGTCGGGCGTACCGTCCTCGTCTGTGTCGACCGGGTTCGAGCCTGCATCGACGTCTCCGGCCTCGCGGTAGTCGGGGATGCCATCGCCGTCGCTGTCGGCATCCTCGAAGTCCGGCGTGCCGTCCTTGTCGGTGTCGACCCCCGATTCGCGACCCTCGTCGGTGTCGGAGATCGTGTCCCCGTCCGCGTCCCCACCCGTGTCGGAATCGTCACCACCGCCGTTCACCGCGGGTCCGCAGGCGACGAGGAGCAACAGCGCAAGGACTGGGGCGAACTTCATGTCGCGCGTACCTACCAAGCGGCGTGCCAAGCCCCCGAGGCGGGGGAAGCCAACCCGTAGGCCGATGTAGGCGGCGATGGGGACGGCTGACCCGTCCTCGGTTGTCCCCAGCGGAGTAGGATGCCGGCCGCGTGGGGACGCTCTACCTGATCCGACACGGCCAGGCGTCGTACGGCGAGGCCGACTACGACCGCCTCTCCGTCCGCGGTCAGGACCAGGCTCGTGCGCTCGGGCGCTGGCTCGCGAACCGAAAGCTCGACGCGCTGTATACCGGCCCACTGCGGCGGCAGGTCCAGACCGGCGATCTCGCGAGCGAAGCGGCGGCCGAGGCAGGTGTCACGCTCCCCGCCGCGACGCGTCTCGCCGAGCTCGCCGAGTACCCCGCGTTCGAGATGCTGCAGCACCTCGTTCCCCGCCTCGTCGCCGAGGATCCGAAGTTCGAGGCGCTGAAGACCGCGCCCACTCCGCGCCTGCTCGACGAGGCGTTTCACACGATCCTCTCGAAGTGGGCGAGCGACGAGTGGTACGTCGACGGCGTCGAGCGTGTGAGCGCCTTCGTCGCACGCGTGCGCGATGGACTCACCCGCGTGCTCGCTTCCTCGCGATCGGGAGGCCGCATCGCGTGCGTGACCTCGGCCGGTCCGATCGGCGTCGCGGTGGGTCTGACGTTCGGAATTCCCGATGCGCGGATGGTCCGCACGAGCATCGTGATCCGAAACGCCTCGGTCACGGAGCTGCGGTTCCGCACGCAGGACTTCGCCCGCGATGCCGCGTGGAAGCCGGAGCAAATCTCGCTGGTCACGTTCAACGGCACCGGCCATCTCACCGACGAGCAGCACACCGAACGGTAGGTTCACCATGGACTTCGATCTCCCCGCTTCTGTCCGTCCCTTGCTCGAGAAGATCGAGAAGTTTGTCGCCGATGTCGTGATGCCCGCGGAGGCAGAGGTGATGGAGAAGGGCTTCGTCGCATCGGCACCGCGGCTCGCCGAGCTGCGCGCGCAGGTGAAGGCCGCCGGCATGTGGGGACCGTCGCTGCCAAAGGATGTCGGCGGCCTCGGGCTCTCGCTCGTCGAGCACGGCCTCGTCTCCGAGCGGCTCGGCCGGTCACCACTCGGCCACTACGTGTTCGGGTGCCAGGCGCCCGACGCCGGCAACCTCGAGATCCTGCACAAGTACGGTTCCGCCGAGCAGAAGGCGACGTGGCTCGAGCCGCTCGCTCGGGGTGACATCCGCTCGTGCTTCTCGATGACGGAACCCGAGAATCCCGGCTCGAACCCGACGATCATGTCGACGACCGCGCGCAAGGACGGCACCGACTACGTGATCGACGGGCACAAGTGGTTCACCACCGCGGCGGACGGCGCCGCGTTCGCGATCGTGATGGCGGTGACGAACCCCGAAGCATCCGCGCACGCACGCGCGTCGATGATCATCGTGCCGACCGACACGCAGGGCTTCGAGCTCACGCGCAACATCAAGATCATGGGCGACCCCGGCGAGGGCTACGGCTCGCACTCGGAGATCTGGTACCGCGGCGTACGCGTGCCGCAGGCGAACCGGCTCGGCCCCGAGGGCGCGGGCTTCCTGATCGCGCAGGAGCGCCTCGGCCCCGGCCGCATCCATCACTGCATGCGGTGGATCGGTATCTGCGAGCGCGTGTTCGACACGATGTGTAATCACATCACCCGCCGCAAGATCGACGACGAGAAGACGCTCGCGACGCGTCAGATCGCGCAGGCGTGGGTCGCCGAGGCGCGCGCGGAGATCAATGCGTCGCGCCTGATGGTGCTGCACGCGGCATGGACGATCGAGAACAAGGGCTTCGATCGCGCGCGCGACGAGGTCTCGACGATCAAGTTCTATGTCGCCGACGTGATGCTGCGGCTCGTCGATCGAGCGATCCAGCTGCACGGCGCGCTCGGTATCACGAGCGACACGATCCTCTCGTACTACTACGTGCACGAGCGTGGCGCGCGGATCTACGACGGTCCGGACGAGGTCCACAAGATGGTCGTCGCGAAGCGCATCCTGTCGAGGTACGGCCGGTGAGTCTCGTCGAGGATGCGCCGAAGGCAGTGCGCGCGGGCGAGGAGCTCGACGTGGTGCGGCTCAGCTCCTACCTCGACAAGGAGCTCGGCGTCGGCGGCGCGGTGGCCGTCGAGCAGTTCCCCGGTGGCCACTCGAACCTCACGTACCTCGTGCACCACGGCGATCGCGAATATGTCCTTCGGCGGCCACCGCACGGCAGCAAGGTGAAGTCCGCGCACGACATGGGGCGCGAGGTGAAGGTGCTCTCCGCCCTCGCACCGGTGTACGCGCGCGCACCACGGGTCGTCGCGTACGAGGCCACCGGCGAGGTGCTCGGCGCGCCGTTCTATCTGATGGAGCGGCGGCGCGGCGTGATCCTCCGCAAGGACCTCCCGCCCGAGCTTGCCTCCGATCACGCGGCGGTGCGTCGCGTCTGCGAGATCCTGGTCGATGCACTCGTCGATCTGCACGCGGTCGACTACGCCGCCGCCGGCCTCGGCGACTTCGGCAAGCCGGCGGGCTACATCACGCGTCAGGTCACCGGCTGGACCGAGCGCTACAACGCCTCGCAGACCGATGATCTGCCCGCAGTCACCGAGGTCGCCGCGTGGCTCGCCACGCATCAGCCCGCCGAGGGGCCGTCGTCGCTGATCCACAACGACTTCAAGTTCGACAACGTGATCTTCGATCGCTCCCTCGAGTCGATCACCGGCGTGCTCGACTGGGAGATGACGACGATCGGCGATCCGCTGATGGACCTCGGTACGTCGCTGTCCTACTGGGCGCAGGCCAGCGACCCGCCGGCCTATCACCAGCTCCCGTTCGGTCCGACCGCGCGCCCGGGGATGATGACCCGCGAGGAGGTCGCTCGCCGTTACCTCGAGCGCTCGGGCCGCAAGACCGACGACCTGGTGTTCTTCTACGCGTTCGGTCTGCTCAAGACCGCGGTGATCGCGCAGCAGATCTACTACCGCTTCGCCAAGGGACTCACGACCGACGCCCGGTTCGCGCAGATGATCTTCGGGGTGCGGCTGCTCGCGGAGCAAGCTCGCAGCTCGATCGAGCGCAATAGCATCTGAGCTGTCGGCGGCTGCGTACATCGGCGCCGAGTGATTCACCGACACGATTGTCGTCGGAGAATCGGCCCTTGATCGCGTACAACCTTGGCCGGTTCAGGCGTCATGGGTGTCGCGCTGTTCGTACTTTGGGCCTCGTCTGCCCTCTCCTCGCCGATCTTCGACGGTGGGCCGGAGGTCGTGCGCGAGCTCGTACCTGCGACCGGCGTCGCGCGTGCGAAGAGCCGCACGATCTACCTGAACCGGCACGGGGCGACGCTCCGCCCGGGTGTGAACGACGCACGCACCAACGGGTCCACGATCGTCACGCAGCCGACGACGATGGCGGGCTGGGAGACGACCGACCAGACGTGGGCAGCGACGGTGGCGTGCATGCGCGAGACGTGGTCGCGGTTCGACCTCGCGTTCACCGAGGTCGATCCTGGTAGCACCCCACACATGGAAGCGCTGTTCGGTGGGTCACCCACCGACATCGGCCGGCCACTCAACATCGCGGGCATCGCACCGATGGCGGTTGATTGCAGCATCGTCGAGAACGCGATCGTGTTCGCGTTCATGGACACGCTGCCGAACGACGCGCAGCTCGCGTGCGAGGTCATGTCGCAGGAGCTCGGTCACGCGTATGGCCTCGACCACGTGATGCTCGCCGGCGATCCGATGAGCTACCTGCCGTTCACGGGCAAGAAGACGTTCCAGGAGACGGCCGCGGCGTGCGGCGAGAAGACCGCGCGGCCGTGCGGCCATGGAGCCACCTCGTGTCGCGCGGCGCAGAGCTCCGTGCACATCCTCGTGGAGCGGATCGGCGCCGCGGGCGTCGACGACGACGACGGCACTGTCGAGCCCGGAGACCCGGCCAGCGGCGACGAGCCGATGCCGTTCGGCTGCTCGGCCGGCGGCACCCCCGGTGTCGGCATCGCGCTCGGGCTGCTCGCGCTGCGCCGCCGCCGTCGGTAGAGTGCCGCGCATGGACTGGCGCACCGAGCTGTCGACGATCCTCCGTCCCGCCGCTGGCGGTGTTCACCTGGTCTCGACGGGCCGCGCCGCGCAGCAGCGCCTGCAGAAGCAGCTCTACGGCGTAGACGACGACGCGAAGGTGAAGACCGAGTTCCTCGCGCGGATCGACAAGCTGGCCGGTGCACGAGGCGTGATCCTCGGGATTCCGTCCGACGTCGGCGCGGGCTTCGTGCGCGGAGCCAACCTCGGGCCGCAGGTGATCCGCGCCGAGCTGCTCAAGATGTTTCCGGACTGGCAGGCGCGCCTCGACGCCGCGAAGATCGTCGACATCGGCGACGTGTTCGTCGTGCCGCAGCTACTCCACGACGACATGCTGTCGGAGTCGCAGAAGACCGCGACGCGCCAGGCGCTCTACCCCGGCATCAGCGAGGCGCTTCCGATCTCCCCGCTGTCGATCGCCGAGCGCGCGCTCGACCTCGCGTTCGCGCAGAACCCGAACCTCGCGCCGTTCGTGATCGGCGGCGATCACTCCACGGCATGGCCCGTTGTCTCGGCACTGTCGCGTGCGCGCAAGGATCGCTGGGCGATCGTGCAGCCCGACGCGCATACCGATCTGCTCGAGCACCGGCTCGGCGTGAAGTACTGCTTCGCGACGTGGTCGTTTCACGCGAACGAGCTACTCGGACGCGACGGCCGCCTCGTGCAGGTCGGGACGCGCGCCTCGGGCCGCGATCGCACGCACTGGGAATCCACACTGGGCGTGCGGCAGTTCTGGGCCGCGGACTGCCTCGCGAAGCCGGAAGAGACGATGGATGCCTTGATCGCGCACCTCAAGTCCGTCGGCGCGACGTCCGTCTACTTCTCGAACGACATCGACGGGACCGACGAGGCGTTCGCGGATGCGACGGGCACGCCGGAGCCGTGGGGCCTCGAGCCCGAGTGGCTGATGAAGTTGATCCGCCGGCTCGGCAGCGAGGTCGGGTTGTGCGGCGGCGACATCATGGAGGTCGCTCCTCCGCTGCGCCAGATCCCGCGCGGTGCCCACAAGACCACGATCCTCGCGGCGCGCTACTTCCACGCGTTGATCACCTCCACACTCACTTCGTGAGTGTTGCGCGCCCCGGCCCAGCCGGGACTTGCGATCGCCGCAACGCTCGGCTTCTGACTTACTTCCGGATCTCGATCTGGAAGTTGCCGTGTTCGGCATCCTCGCGGATCTCGACGCGCGGATCGCCCTCGCGGAAGATCAGCACCTTCTTGTCATCTTCCTCGGCGGGGCGCGGCTGCCCCCACTTGTGCGTGAACATCGCGAGCAGCCCCTCCTTCGCCTCGGGGCGCGCCTTCCACGGGATCGTGAAGCTCAGCATGCGGACGTGGCCGTTCGCGACATCGCAGTGGATCTTCGTCGCGCCGCGCTCCCACTCCGTCGGCAGCAGCGAGATCACGAGGTCGTTCTTCACCATCGTGACCTCGATCGGGAACAGCTTCTTCACCTCGTCCACCGACAAGCCGAGCACCGGCACCGCATCGAGCACGTCGGGCTGCTCGCCGAACAGATCCGCGGCCGGCAGGTAGTTGTCGTACGCGAGATCGTGGCTGTAGCCCAGCGCGTCGCGCAGCGTGGCGCGCCAGCGCGTCGTGGGGTCGGGCCACACGAGCACGTGCTTGCCGACCGGCTCGATCGCCTTCCAGCCCTCGCCCCACGCTTCCTCGATCAGCTTCTCCGCGTGCCGCGGCAGGTTCACATAGATCGCGCGGACGACGCCGAGCTTGTCATCGACCGCGACGAACTCGCGCACGCCGTCGACGCCGGTCGGGATGCCCGCGCGCACGTCGACCGGGCCCGGCGCGAGCTTGCGTGCGTCGGCGAGCTTCATCCCGATCTTCAGATTTGCGAGGTCTCCGGGCGGCACCACGTGCGAGCCGAAGAACTCGCTCGTGAGCACGTGGTACGGGATGTACTCGACGTGGCAGTTGCGCTCGAGGCAGTCGACCTTGACCTTCCAGCCGGTCGACTCGCTCGCCCACGTGGTCTCGGGCTGACCGAGCGAGTCCTTCGTGATCTGCGGCTGGCCCCACGCCTTCGTCAAGAGCTCGCGCGCGGTGTGGCCCTGAACGATCGCGACCACCGTCGTGACGGTGCCGTTGTCGATGCGGACCTCGAGCTTGACGTCGCTGACGCCGGAGTCGAGCACCAGGTGCTCGCGCACGCCGGTGTGATCTTCCTTCAGACCGGGCACGCGTTTCTTTGCCTCGGCGACGCTGATGCCCGGCTGGATCTTGCCGAGCCCGCGCGGCGGCTCGATCGCGGAGCCGAAGAAGTCCGTGGTCGCCGCCGGCGCAGAGCTGCAGGCGCCGAGCGCCATTGCCAGCAGTGCGATCCGGGGCTTCACCCCACACTTCTACCGCGAGAGTGCGCGGAGCGCATCGGCGACGATCGTCAACGCAGTCCGCATCTCGGTCTCGGAGAGGAACGCGTACGCGATGCGGAAGCCGTGCAGATGCGCGGGGCCGAGGAACGCCGCGGACGCGTTGCTGACGTTGACGCCGCGCCGCGCGAGGTGCGCCTCGAGCGCCGGCAGATCGATCGACCGAGGCAGCTCGAGCCACAGCGTCGGACCGCCGCCGGGCCGCGTCCACTTCACGCCTTCGGGCATCAGCTCGTCGAGTGCGGCGAGGCACGCCGCGTAGCGCGTGTCGAGCGCGCGCTGCAGCGCCTGTAGATGAGTGTCGTAGTAGCCGCGTTCGAGAAACTCGGCGACCACAGCCTCGGTCAGCCACGCATTGCCGAGTGTTGATAGCCGCTTCATCGCGACGAGCGTGGGCACGAGCTCGGGTGACGCGGCGACGAAGCCGATGCGCAGTGATGGCAAGAGCTTCTTCGTGAACGAGTTCACGTAGAGCACGTTCTTGCCGCCGAGCATGCGCAGCATTGGGCGGTACTCGCCGTCGCTCATCATGTCACTGCCCCAGTCGTCCTCGAGGATCGCGACGCCGTGCTTCTGACACAGCTCGAGCACGCCGCGGAGCTCGCCGCTCGAGTACGAGTAGCCCGTGGGGTTGTGAAAGCTCGGGATCAGGTACGCGAGGGACGGCTTCGTCGCGAGCGTCCTGTCCCACAGGTCCAGATCGATGCCGCCGAACGGATCGAGGTGCAGCCCGACGAGCTCGTTCCCGAGGCTCTCGAACAGGAGCTTCGCGTATGCGTACACGGGTGACTCGCACGCGACGCGCTTCACCGCGAGCGAGCGCGCGACGATGTCGAGCGATTGCTGCGAGCCGGTGGTGATGACGACCTCGTCCGCCTCCACATCGAGCCCGCGCGCCTGCAGCCGCTTCGCGATCGCCTCGCGCAGCGGACGGTAGCCCTGCGCTTCGTACTGCGCCGGCATCTTCTCGCGCAGGACCGAGCGCGCGCAGTCCGCGATCCGCTCGGTGGGGAGCAGCTCGGGATCGATGAACACGGTCGACAGTGCGATGGTGCCGCGGCCCGGGAGATCGCTCCGGCTGAGCGGCGGCGGAACGAGGCGAGGCAGCGGCACGTGGACGATCGGCTGCGGTGGCTCCATGCGGCTCGCCGCCATCACGAACACGCCCTCGCGCTCGCGCGCCTCGACGAGCCCCCGCGCGACCAGCTCGTCGTACGCAGCTTGCGCGGTGTTCTTCGACAGCCCGAGCTGCTTCTCGAGCGCTCGCACCGGCGGCAGTCGGCTACCGGCGGGAAGTGCGCCCGCCGAGATCTCGCGCTGGACGCTCGCGACGATGTCAGCGGCGGTCGCCCTGCGCGCACCTGTCGCCACGTGCAGACCTACATACGGCGCCCGGCTCATGGATAGGTAATAGCCCCATCCCCGATCGCCGTTAAGGGACAACGCCGTGGCGGCGATCGGGACAGACGCCTGTTGGCGGCTTGAGCGGTGAGATTCCTCGCGATTGCGGTCGCTGTTCTGTGAGGCTCGTGCCGCCGAATCGATGGTACGGTCCACGCGATGTCGGATCGCCGCTTCGCGCTGACGCCGGGCAAGCGTGTCCTGTACCTGACGAAGGATCCCGAGAAGATCCGCCAGCAGCTCGCGGGCACGCTCACGCTGACGATGAGCGATGTCGCGCCGGAGGATCTGCTCGACGATATCAACACCGATGCGATGACACCGGCGTGGGTGTGCTTCGACTACGACCCCTCGGACATCGCGCGCAACGCGTATGCGGGGCTCGTGATCGCGGGCACGCGGCTCATCCCCGCGAACGCGCTCGTCGACGCCGGCTTCGAGGTGATCGTCGCGGGCGCGCAGAAGGGCGTGGGCTCGAGCCGCGAGACCGCCGCGCAATGCGAGGTGTTCTCGGGGTCGAAGCTCGCGATCGCGTCCTCGTTCGCGCCGATCCACGCGCGCAACAACATCAACATCGGTCAGCTGATGGGCGACCACGCGATGTTGCGCAGGCTCGAGGCAGGCGAGTCGATCCCGCTCTCCGAGTTCACGCACGGCCACGACGCGATCACCGCACTGATCATCGAGAGCGGCGGCTTGCTTCCGTTCTGCGCGCGCCTCGGAAAGGCCGAGATCCGCGTGCCCGCCACGGGAACCGGCGTGCGGCCGATGAACCTGACCGAGAAGATCCTCGCCGCGAAGCTCCTCCCCGGTCAGGGGGAGAACGTGAAGCCCGGCGATGCCGTGCTCGTCAAGGTCGACGCCGGCTACTCGCACGAGTTCACCACCGCGCAGGTCGACCTCTTCCTGCGCGCCGAGTACGGCGACAGCTACAAGCTGCAGAATCCGGCGAAGTTTGCCGTGTTCGAGGACCACCTGATCTACGCGACCGGCGTCGCCTCGATGGCGAGGTTCGCCGACAAGATCCAGAAGCTGCGCGACGTCCAGCGCGAGTTCGCGGCGCGCACCGGTGTCCGCAACTACAGCGCGATCGACGGCGTGTCACCTGGCATCTGCCACCAGGTCGCGCGCGAGCAGTTCATCGATCCGGGCGACTTCGTGCAGGCGACCGACAGCCACACCTGCATGGGAGGCGCATCCGGCGCGCTGTCGTGGGGCGTCGGCGCCACCGAGTATGCGGCGCTCCTCTACTGGGGCTTCACGCCGATCGCAGTTCCCGAGTCGATCCGCTTCGAGCTCACCGGTGCGCTGAAGCCGGGCGTCACCGCAAAGGACGTGATGCTCCACATCCTCGCGACGTACGCGAAGCGCGAGGACACGCTGAACCGGGTGATGGAGTTCGGCGGAGAGGGTCTGTTCCACCTGTCGCCCGACGAGCGCGCGACGCTCGCGAACATGGCGACCGAGTGCTCCGCACGCGGTGCGGTGATGGAGGTCGACGACACGATGCTGCGCTGGATCGCAGCACGCCGCCCCGGTGTATCGATCGATGCGTTGCGGGAGAAGGTCGTCACGCCGGATCCGGATGCGCATCACGACGGTGGCGTGCACCAGATCGATCTCGCTTCGATCCGGCCGATGGTCGCGACGCCCGGCGATCCGGACCGCGGCATCGCGAGCGATCCGAAGAACGGCGCGCTCATCCCCGAGATCGGGCAGGTGCCGATCACGATCGCGTACGGCGGCTCGTGCACCGCGGGCAAGCGCGATGACATCGACATGTACGCGCGCGTGATGGCCGATGCCGAGAGGGCCGGCAAGCGCGTCGCGAACGGCGTGAAGTTCTACCTGCAGTTCGGATCGCAGGACGTCGAGGCGTACGCCAAGGCGCAGGGCTATACCGAGCTCTTCGAGCGCACCGGCGTCGAGGTGATCAAGCCGGGCTGCGGCGCGTGTATCGGCTGCGGGCCGGGCGTCTCGGAGCGCGGCGATCAGGTCACCGTCTCGGCGATCAACCGCAACTACAAGGGTCGCTCGGGCCCGGGCCGCCTGTACCTGGCCTCGCCGCTCACCGTCGCCGCGTCTGCGGTAAGCGGAGAGATCGTCGAGTACAAGGACGGGATGTTCGCGAAGAAGTAGCGAAGTTGGTAGCGTCGAGGGGCATGGCAAAGCCGAAGAAGAAGGCCCCCGCGAAGGCGAAGGCGAAGGCCACGCCCAAGGCGAAGCCCAAAGCGAAGGCCAAGCCCGCAGCGAAGAAGGCCGCAGCGAAGAAAGCCGCGCCGAAGAAGGCGGCGCCGAAGCGGGCCGCGAAGCTGTCGGCGAAGGCTGGCGCCGCGAAGGCGCCCGCCGTGAAGGCTGCCACGAAGAAGTCGCGGATGCCGCGCGGCACCGTACCGCCTGCCGTGCTCCCGGCTGGCGCGAGCACGGCGCCCGCTGGCGGTGGAGCGCGCGTCGTCGAGATCCTCGAGGACGAACAGCCGATCGATGCATTACGACGCTTCCTGTCGACGATCGGCGGAGAGGCGTCGCTGCAGCAGGGACAGGTCGCACTCGGCTCCGCACAGCTGATGCTGTTGCCGATCGCGCGCGAGCACCGCGGCGGTGCCGAGGTGAAGGAGCTGCTCGACCTCGTGCTGTCGCGGTGGCCCGATTTCCCGGATCCCTCCGGCTTCCACGCGCAGGAGTTCCTCCGCAACGCGTTCGCCGCCGTCGGTGATGACCCCGAGCGGATCGCGCAGCTCGTGCAGATCGTGCCCTTCGATGCGAGCGCGGAGCTCCGGTTCAACATCGCGTGCGCGTACGCGGTGATCGGCACGAAGGCGGCGATGCTCCAGTCGCTCGAGGCCGCGCTCGCCGCCGGGGCAACCCCATCGCAAGTTCGCCGCGATGCAGACTTCGAGCCGTTCGCCGGAGACCCGGATCTCGAGCTCCTGCTCGAAGGTGTCTCGTCGCCCATCATCCCGGTCGACATCCGGCCCCACGTGTACCCGGTGCGCGGCGCGCTCGATTCGCTGATCGCCACGCTCAAGAACTACGGCGAGCAGAGCCAGCTGAACCCGCCCACGACGCTCGACAACATCCTCACGACGGAGCGCGCGCGGCGGATCCAGCTACCGAACGACTACCGCGCTCTGCTCACGCTCACCGACGGCATGAAGATCTGGGACAACGAGTTCTTTGGCACGCGCGACTACCGCAGCGAGACCGAGCTCGCGCGCAGAGCGCGGGTCTACCTCGAGGAGTCCGCGGGCTACGGCGCGACCGGCATCGACGATTGCATCCCGCTCGCGAACTGGGGCCAGCCCAACGACTGGCTGCTCTACGACCCGCGCGGCACGGTCCGCCGCGGGGAGCCCGGCTACGTGCTGATGCTCAACGCCGACGAGCTGCCACTCGAGGATCTGGTCTCCGCGCTCGAGCGACTCGAGCGAATCGCCAGCGACATCCTCGGTACAAACTAAGCCTCGTCGCGCTTCTTCTGTCGGGCCTCGGCGTCGCCCAGGTAGCCCTTGTGGCGGAAGAACAGCAGAATGCCGCCGGCGACCACTGCCATCAGCGCCAGGGCGAACGGGTAGCCCCAGAGCCACTGCAGCTCGGGCATGAACTTGAAGTTCATGCCGTAGACACCGGCGATGAACGTCAGCGGCAGCATCACCGTCGAGATGAGCGTCAGCGTCTTCACCACTTCGTTCATCCGGTTCGACTGGACGCTGAGGTATGCGTCGAGTGCGGACGCCACGAGGTCGCGATACCCCTCGGCGATGTAGTTGATGCGGAGGAAGTGATCGTAGACGTCGCGGTAGAACGGGATCGCCTCCGGTGGGATCTCGCCGAAATCGCCGCGCGACAGACGCAGCAAGATCTCGCGCTGGTGGACCGACATGCGGCGCAGGTCCTGGAGCGTGCGCTTGAACCCGAGGATCCGGGCGAGGACCTTCCTGCCCTTCCTCGTACCGGCCTTCGCAAGCACGTCGGTCTCGAGCTGCTCGACCTCGTCGTCGAGCTGATCGAGCACCGGCATGTAGCGATCGACCGCGCGATCGAGCACCGCGTGGGCGAGCCAGGGGATGCCCTTCTGGAGCAGGCGCGGCGAGTGATCGAGCTCGGTGCCGACGTCGTCGGCGACGAGGCCGTCACGGTCGTGCGTGATCAAGTACGTCGCGCCGATCACGATGTCGATCTCGAGGAGCTCGAGCTTGTCCTTCGTGCGTGCGCTGATCCCGTGAATGATGACGTAGAGGTAGTCGTCGAAGTCGTCGATCTTCGGTTGCGAGCGTGAGCTCCACACGTCCTCGATCGTCAACGGATGCAGCCTGAAGACGTCCTTCAGCAGCTCGTCGGCCTCCTTCGAGTGACGCTCGAGCTCGACCCAGATCCGCTTCTTCTGCACGAACGCCTCACGGATCTCGGCCAGGTTCGTCGTGGCGACGATCTTGTCCCCATCCAGGATCCGCGCAAGCACGCTTCTTGATACATCAGGTCGGGAGGATGTGCGTACCGCTGCCACGGACCTGGCGGACGATCTCCTTCAGCACCCTCGTCAGCTGTCCCGAGTCCTGGCCTTTGCGCAGGATCGGCCGGCCCGGCGCGACAGAACCGGCGTCCTCGCCCTCCCAGCCGGAGAGGAAGACCACGCGCTCTGCGAGCCACGGCTTGTTGGCGGCGATCCAGCGGTAGACGTCCGCGCCACTCCCGTCGTCCATGTGCCAGTCGAGGACCATCGTGTCGAAGTCCTCGTGCTGGAGCAGGGTCATCGCGGCGTGCCCGCTCTCGACCCGCGTGACCGCGTAGGTCGCGCCGAGCAGCTCGCCCATCACCATCAGGAGGACGGGCTCGTCGTCGCACAGGAGCAGGCGCGGCTTCGACTGATCCGTCTCGGCGATCGCATCGCGCTGCGCCTCGAGCGAGAGCCGGAGTCGAATGGCGGCTGCCGCGACGCGCACGACATCGGCCGGGCGCGCCATCGACACCGCGAGGCAGCGTCCAGCGACGATTTGATCGAACTCGGGAACCATCTCGGAGCCGACGAAGACGAACTGATCGCGCAGGTCGTACCGGCGCTGCAGCGACCAGCGGTAGACCTCGCCGCCAACCCGGTGCGTGGTGTCCCAGGGTGCGATCACGACGTCGACGCGCCTGTCGCCCTCGAGGTGGGCCTGCGCGCGGTAGCCGGTGATCGCGGTGACGACGTCGAAGCCGCTGGCTTCGAACAGCCGCGTCATCAGGTCCAGTGCTTCACCATCGTCGTGGATCACCAGCACGGTCGGTCGATCCACTGCCACGGTGGACAAGTTTATAGCCGTGCTAGTGTTTCGGGCATATGCGATGGATCTTTCTGCTCGGCGCTGCCGCCGGGCTCCTGGGCTGCCCTGGAAACGGCGGGACCCCGACCGCGAAGCCCGATCCGAAGCCGCCGCTCCTCACGGCCGAGATCAAGCTGGAGCTGCCCTCGATCCCATCGAAGATCGAAACGACGAAGAGCCAGCCCACCGAGAACAACGCTCCGGGCAAGCGCTCCCCGATCCTCGACATCATGAAGGCCGAGACGGAGCGGCAGATGGCCGCGCTCAGGAAGCAGAAGGACCCGGCGCACTACCTCGCGTACCAGCTCGTCGAGCAGCGCGTCGTCAGCCTCGAGGCCGAAGGCGGCGCGCTGATCACCGACAGCGACGACACCGCGCGCAACCTCGACGTCGAGGTCCGCGTCGGCGATCCGATGCTCGACAGCACGCGCGATCTCGCGAGCGACGACAACGGACTCAACTCTCCCCTCACCCGCCGCGGCGTCGTGCCGTTTGGCGAGGACAAGCTCGCGATCTCGAACGCGATGTGGCTCGAGACCGACCGGCGTTACCGCGAGGCGGTCACGGCCCTCGGCTACGTGCGCCAGGACCAGTCGACGCTGTCCAAGCGCGCGACCGCGCCCGACTTCGCGCCGCAGCCCACGCCCGAGGTCTATGTCGAGGCGCCGGTCACGCTCGCGTTCGACAAGCAGCAGTGGGTCGACCGGCTGAAGCGCTGCTCGGCGAAGGCGCTCAAGGGCACGGCGACGCGCGGCACGTGCGGCGTGGTGTTCCAGCAGAACACGGCGTGGTTCGTGAACAGCGAGGGCTCGCAGATCCAGCTGTCGTGGACGAACGCGCAGATGTCGGTCTCCGTCGGCGTCAAGGCCGAGGACGGCATGAGCCTGTCGCGCCTCGAGCAGCGGTTCGGACGCCAGCCCGGCGACCTGCCCGCCGATGCCGATGTCGACAAGATGATCGCCACCGTCACCAGCGAGCTCGACGCGCTCCACGATGCACCGCTCGCCGAGCCGTACGTCGGACCGGCGATCCTCGAGGGACGCGCGGCCGGCGTGTTCTTCCACGAGGTCTTCGGCCACCGGATCGAGGGTCACCGGCAGAAGGACAAGACGGGCGGCCAGACGTTCGCGTCCTATGTCGGCAAGGACATCGCGCCCGAGTGGCTCTCCGTCTACGACGATCCGATGATCGTCACGCTCAACGGGATGCAGCTCAACGGCTTCTACCGCTTCGACGACGAGGGCGTGCGCGCGCAGAAGGTCCCGCTGATCGATCGCGGAAAGCTCGTCGGCTTCGTGATGGGGCGCAACCCGATCAAGGGCTTCATGACGAGCAACGGCCACGGCCGCCGCTCGCCGGGCCTGCCGCCGGTCGCTCGTCAGGGAAACCTCGTGGTCGAGGTAGACAAGAGCGTGCCGCGTGCGGATCTCGAAAAACTGCTCGTCGAGGAGATCAAGAAGCAGAGGCGCCCCTACGGGATGATCTTCACCGATATCAGCGGCGGGTTCACGAACACGTCCGCCTTCGCGCCCCAGGCGTTCAAGGTCAACCCCGTGATGGCGTACAAGCTGTTCCCCGACGGCAAGCGCGAGCTCGTCCGCGGCATCGACATCAGCGGCACGCCGCTCGTCGCGCTGCAGTCGATCCGCGCCGCGAGCCGCGAGGTCGAGACGTTCAATGGCGTGTGCGGTGCAGAGAGCGGCTGGGTGCCGGTGTCGGCGTCGTCGCCGAGCCTGCTGCTCGAGAAGCTGGAGATCGAGAAGGGCTTCGTCCCACCCGATCGCCCGCCCGTGCTGCAGCCGCCGAGCATTCGCAAGGAGGCCCCGTGAAGTCCGCCACCGCCTGGCTCGCGCTGCTCGCGCTCGTCTCGTCGCATGTCGGCATCGCGAATGCGGTGCCCGCGAAGAAGGAAGAGCTGCCGAAGGGCCCCGGTTCCAAGGCCGTCACCGACGAGATCCTCGACGCGATCGCCGAGGAGATGAACCGGGCGATGACAGCGCTCGAGATCCCGAACAACCCGAAGCCGTATCACATCTCGTACAAGGTCACCGAGGTCGACGTCAACGACGCCGCCGCCTCGCTCGGCCAGACCACGAGCAAGCGCAACCGTCACTTCGTGAACCTCGAGGCGCGCGTGCGCGTGCAGATCGCGCCGACGCTCGACAACGGAAACTTCTCGGTCCCGCAGGCCGAGGAGATCGATGCGGTCGTCGCGATCAACCTGCCGGTCGAGTCGAACGCGCGAATCGCGCGGCGCGCGGCGTGGCTCGTCACCGACGGTGCGTACAAGGAAGCGCTGATCCAGCTCCGCGCGAAGCTCGAGCACCGGCGTGCGAGCGGTGCTCGCGTCTCCGATGTCCCCGCATGGACTACCGAGAAGGCGATGGTCAGCGAGGAGCCCGTGCTCGTGCCCGTGCTCGAGCCGCTCGACGAGCTCGAGGCGCGCGCGAAGGCGATCTCCGCCGGCTTCCGTGACCATCCGCAGATCCGTGACTCGCGCGTCGCCCTCACGAGCTACCTCGAGCGCCGCTGGTACATCACCACCGAGGGCACGAGCGTCACCGATACGCGTCGTGCGAGCGGCGTCGTGATCGCGGCCTCCGGCCAGTCCGACGACGGTCAGCCGCTCGCGCAGTACTTCCTGCGCTACGGCCACACCGCCAAGGACCTGCCGGCTGACGACGAGCTGAAGGCCGAGTCGAAGAAGCTGGTCGACACGATCACGGCGCTGCAGAAGGCGCCGATGATCGAGCGCTACTCCGGTCCAGTGCTGTTCGAGGGCGAGGGCGCCGTGGGCCTCCTCCGCTTCGCGCTCGCACCGCACCTCGGCGGCACGCCGGTGCCCGAGGGCCTGAACCCGCAGGAAGCGAAGCAGTTCGGCGGCGCGCTCACCGACAAGATCGGGCTGCGCGTGCTCGCACCGAACCTCACGATCGTCGACGACCCCACCGCTCGCGACGGCGGCGGCAAGGCGCTGATCGGCGGCTACAAGATCGACGACGAGGGCGTCCGCGCCCAGCGAGTCGAGGTGGTCAAGGATGGCACCCTCAAGACCCTGCTGACGTCGCGCACGCCGTCGGCGAAGGGTATGACCTCCAACGGTCACGCGCGCCGCACCGCCGAGGGCGGAGCGTTCCACGGCAGCGCGACGAACATGTTCGTCAGCGGCAAGACCACGGTCTCGCGCGCCGCGCTCAAGGCCAAGCTGATCGCCACGGCACGCGCCGAGGGTCTCAAGTACGGCCTGATCATCCGGCGCTTCGACGATGCGGCGATCACCGCGGCACCCGAGTTCTCGCGGCGCGAGCTCGTGCAGCTGATCAAGTCCACCGATCAGCAGATCCCACCGCCCGCCGTGCTCGCCTACCGGGTGCTCCCCAACGGCAAGGAAGAGCTCGTGCGCGGCGTCCAGCTCGCCGAGGTTCCGATCCGTGCGTGGAAGGACGTGCTCGGTGTCTCGAAGGAGACCACCACGTACAACTTCCTCGCGGCCACGGAAGGTCAGCTCAACCTGCGTCTGACCGGCGGCACCGACGACGGCTTCGTTCCCTCCGGCGGCATCGAGAGCGGCATCGTCACGCCCGATCTGCTGCTGAAGGAGATCGACGTGCAGCCTGCCTCGACCGGCGCCCTGCCCTCGCCGATCCTTCCCAAGCCCGGGAAGTGAACGCGCGCATCCACGCGATCGAGCCGAGGAGCCGCGCCAACGGGCCCGGCTCTCGCTTCGTCGTCTGGATGCAGGGCTGTTCGCTCGGTTGCGCCGGCTGCTTCAACCCGACGACGCACGACGCTGGCGCGGGCCGCGAGGTCGCCGTCGCGGACATCGCCGCGCAGCTCGCTGCCGCGAACGTCGACGGTCTCTCGCTCTCCGGCGGTGAGCCCCTGCAGCAGCCCGCCGCCGCTGCCGCGCTGCTCGATGCCGCACGCGCGCTCGGCCTCTCCACGCTCGCGTTCTCCGGCTACACGATCGACGAGATCCGCGCCCTCCCCGGCGGCTCCGAGGTGCTGGCGCGGCTCGACGTGCTCGTCGATGGCCGCTATCGCTCGTCGGAGCGCCTCGCGACCGGCCTGCGCGGCTCGGAGAACCAGCGGATCCACCTGCTGACGCGGCGCTACTCGTTGACCGACGTCGAGGCGACGCCCGTCGCCGAGATCCGGATCGGCCCGACCGGGGAGCTCGTGCTGACCGGCGTCGATCCGCTGAAGCTCAAGCGCTAGTCAGCTGACGACGCCGTAGACGTTCTTGTGCTGGCGCTGGATCTCGATCGAATCGCGGAGGTTCTCGAACAATGCCCGCGATGCCGGCAGGCCAGTGATCTCGATGTGGGGTGTCGTCGCGTCCTGCGCGAACACGTCGATGTGCGCGATGCCGAGGATCCGGTCGACGAGGTTCTGCCGGTACGCGACATCGCGGCAGCGCCAGAGCTGGAGCACGTCGATGCGCTTCGAGATCAGGCCGCGCTCGGTCTCGATCACGGTGTTCGTGACGCGGAACTTGATCGAGCGGCGGTACCAGGTGAGGACGAAGCCGAACACGACGCACAGCGCGACGGGGATCACGACGTCGAGGACCTTCGTCATCAGCGGCGGATCGCCGCCGTGCCACATGCGAAGGATGACGATCAGCAGCACCGTGCCGAAGCCCGATGCGATGTACATACCGAGGAACGCCTTCCACGACGGGACGCCTTCGTAGAGAACCTTGCGCGGATCGCCGGCGGCATCGGGCAGGCCCTGGCGCTCCTCCTTGCCGGCCGTACGCGCGAACGGCGCGATGTTGCTGGCGGCTTCCTTCGGCTTGTCGGCTTCGACCGGGGCGGCGGGTGCCGGCGCTGCAGCTCCGGC
>JACCRC010000496.1 GCA_013813765.1 Deltaproteobacteria bacterium
CGGTGTGCACGAGGCCGGTCGGTTTGCGAACGGTGAGCCGTTCTACGCGATGCCGCTCTTGCGCGGCGCGCCGCTCGGCGCGGAGATCGAGAAGCGCAAGACACTCGCGGAGCGGCTCGGCCTGCTCGCGAACCTGACGACCGTGGCCGAGGCGATCGCGTACGCGCACGAGCAGGGCATCGTTCACCGCGACATCAAGCCAGACAACATCCTGATCGGCGCGTTCGGCGAGACCGTCGTGATCGACTGGGGCCTCGCGAAGGACATCTCCGAGCAGGGCGGCGATCTCGAGGGTGACGTGTATCGCGCGGCCCCCGTCGATGGGCTCACGCAGTTCGGCGTGGGCACCGCGAACTACATGCCGCCCGAGCAGGCGAAAGGCGACGAGCCGGAGCCGGGCTTCGATGTCTACGCGCTCGGCGCGACGCTGTATCACCTGCTCGCGGGCAAGCCACCGCATTCGGACGCGAACGACTCGAGCGAGATCCGGAGGCGGTTGATGTTCGGAACACCGCACCGGCCGCTCGTCGAGGTCGCCCCGGACGTACCGCCGGAGCTCGTCGACATCGTCACGAAGGCGATGGCGCCCGAGCGCGCACAGCGGCTCGAGAGTGCGCGCGAGCTGGCGCGCGAGCTGCGGCGTTACCAGACCGGGCAACTGCTCGCGTCGCGCAGGTACTCGCTCGGCGAGCTGGTGCGTCACTGGATGCGGAAGCACCGCACCGCGCTGCGGATCTCCGCCATCGCAGGGGCCGTCGTGCTCGCGCTCGCCGTGTTCGCCTTCGTTCGGATCGCGCGTGAACGCGATCGTGCGACCGCGAGCCAGGCGCGTGCCGAGCGGGAGCTGCGCCGTGCGCAGGGCATCGTCGCGAGCCGCAGCGCTGCGGATCCGGTGCAGCGCCTCGATGCGATCCTCCTCGGTATTCGCGCGGTCGCGCCCGATCTCGCAGCGGGTGCTGTACCGGTGCCCGAAGCCGTGCAGGGCCTGACTGACGCGCTGACCGCGGGCCCGCCACTCGTGCCGCTGCGCCACGAGGGTGTGATCAAGTGGTTCGCACCCGCGGGCGACAAGCTGATCGGCGTCGACGATGCGCGCGCCCTCGTCGTCTGGGACGCGAAGTCCGGTGCGCGGATCGCGAGCTATCCGTCGGAGCTGCCGCAGCCCGAGCGGCCGCGCGTGTCTCCCGACGGCAAGCGCGTCGTTGTCTGCGGCTTCGATCCGATCGGCGAGGTGTTCGAGCTTTCCACGGGTGCACATCAGACGTTCAAGGCGAACGGGGCGGACTTCGCCGGCTGCGCCTTCCTCCCGGACGGGCGCGTCGTGACCGCGGCGGACGACGTCTCGCTGCGCGATCCGGCGACGCTCGCGGTCGTGAAGCAGTTCCCGCTCTCGTCGCGCGCAAACTCGCTCGCGCTGTCACCGAGCGGCACGGTCGCGGTCACCACGATCGACGGCACCCTGTGGCTGTGGGACGGCAAGGGCGAGCCGACGTCGGTCGCGACGCGTGCGCCGCTCGGCGGGCGCAGCGCGTTCGATCAATCGGGCACGCTGCTCTATCAGAGCGGCAACGATCAGGTCGTTCGCGCGTTCGAGATCACGAAGCCCGGCGCGCCGTGGACGGAGCTGTACCAGGACAGGAGATCGAACCTCGCGAGCGTGTTGCCGAGCCCGGCCGGCGATCGGATCGCGGTCGGGATGTGGAACATCGACGGCGCGCGGCGCTCGGTCGTGATCGATCGTGATCCGAAGACCATCGACGTCCAGCTCGACGGCAGCGTGCAGGCCTGGAGTGGCGGCGACTGGACCGTGCTCGAACGGTTCGGACCGCTCGCGCTCGCGAGTGTCGAGACCGGCGGCACCGTGTTGCCACTCGCTGCGCATGGAGCGGAGGCGACGACGCTCGCGATGCCGGATCGCCTCGCGACGGCGAGCCGCGATGGTCCCGCGTTTCTCTGGGACATCACCTCGGGCGACGCCACCGGTATGTTGCTCGGTCATTCGGGCGAGGTCAGCTCGATCGTGGTTCGCGGCGACGCGATCCTCACCACCAGCCACGACGGTAGCGCTCGCCTGTGGAACGCCGCCGACGGCCGCGCGATCAGCGTGCTGAAGCCGGAGCAGGAGATCCTGGCGACTGGATGGCTCGCGAACGACACGGTCATGCTCGGTGACATCACCGGGCGGGTGACGAGCTGGAAGGCACGGACCGGCGAGGCCCTCGAGCACAGCCCGGTCAGCGGCCAGCCGATCTCTGCGATCGCGGTCTCGCCCGACGGTGCGCGCGCAGCATTCGGAAATCTCGCCGGCGGTCTGCGCGACTTCTCGCGCGAGTACGGCCCAGGACTTCCGGCGGTCACCGCGCTCGTCTACACCGCCGACGGCAAGCGCCTGATCTCGAGCCACACCGACGGCGCGATCCGCGCGTGGGACACGGCGAGCGGCGCCCTGATCGCGACGCGCCCCGAGCCGGAGCCCGTGGACATGCCGAGCGATCACGAGGGCGACATCGCGCTCTACCGCGACGGCGACTCGATCCTCGCCGTGCGGCCCGCGGGAACGACGCGCGTGCTAGCGGACACCGATCTCGCGGTGCGCGCCACGCTCGACGGCCGCGTCGTCGCGCTCGGCGAAGGACGCCACGTTCGCGCGCGCGGCGAGGGCACGCTGATCGTCAAGGATCGCGCGGGCGAGCGCCGGCTCACCGATCATCGAGCGGCGATCACCGCAGCGGCGCTCTCGGCCGATGGCTCGCTGCTCGCCTCCGCGAGCGTCGACGGTTCGGTGCGGCTGTGGGATCCCGCACGCGAGCAAGCCGCCGTCGTCGTGATCGCGCCCGTGGGGCTCGGCATCCCGACGGCGGTGGCGTTCGCCGGCAGCTCGTTGATCATCGGCTTCTCCGGCGGCGGCGTTCGCATGGTGCCCACCACAGCGGCCGGTGCCATCGTGCGCGCGTGCGGGATCGCGCGCCGCTTCGGGCGCACCGCCGATGTCGCGCCCTACTGCGACTGACCGTTGATCTTCACCGAGTGCACGTAGATCGACGAGCGCAGTCCGGGCGCCGACTTCATTCCGAACCCGATGTTCCCGGTATCGCGCGGGATGGCCAGGTCGTAGCGACCGACCTCCGCGCCATCGAGCTTCACGATCACGCGCAGCTTGTCCTGCTCGATCACGAGATCATGCGGCGCCTGCGCGGCGTGACCAGGAATCGGCTTCCAGTCGCCCTGCGCGAACGCAGCGTCGTCGTACGCGTAGAACGCGATCGCACCGCTCTTGATCAGCACAATGCCGCCCGCGACGAGCACGTGCATCGAGCGGCCGGCCTCGGGGCCGAGCCGCCGCCACGTGGCCTCGAGCTTGAAGGGCAGGGCGACCGGCTCGGTCGTGAACATCCCGGCCTCGGAGTAACGGCCAGGGGCCGCATCGCTCGACAGGATCCAGCTGCCTGGGAGGCGACCCGTCGCCAGCGTGCCGCGCGAGGTCTTCCACGGCGAGGCGCTCGCTGCAGCGCAGAGCGCGCACACGATCGCAACCGCACGGATCACGTGAACAGCACCGGCGATCGGCCGCGGAACCGCTCGCGCAGCCGCGCCTGACCGGCGCGGATCAGCGCCTTCGCCTTGCTCGGATCCGCGAGCGCGAGCTTCTTCGCGATCTCGGCCGGCTCGACGTCATCGAGCCACATCACGACCGCGCTGCGCATCTCGGCGGGAAACGTATTGATGTGCTCGGACACCTCGGCGACGAGCTTGGACACCGTCAGGCGATCCGTCATCGGCGGGCGCGCGGCCGGCTCGGGATGATCGTCGAGCGTGCCCGCGTCGCTGTGGAGGTCGCGCTTGTTCGGCTCGCCATCGCGCGAGCCCCATCCGAGCCGTTTGCGCACGTGGTCGCGCGATGTGAAGTCGACGAGCCGAAGCAACCACGCGCGCAACGCGGTGCCGGTGTCCGCATCGGGCTCGCCGGGCTCGGAGCCATCATCGTCGAGCTTGCCGAGTCGGATCACCGCGGCCACGAGGTCGTCCTCGGGCTGCGCCGGCTCGGTGTGGGCGATGAACTGCTTGAGATTTTCGTAGTCGTTCGCCGCGAGGCGCTCGAGCACCGTGACCATGACCGCGCGTGCATCGTCGTCACCCGAGAGTCGACAGCGCTTGAGCAAGCGGTTACCGCGAGCCCAGCCCTCGATCCGGGGCGCGATCTTGACCATCAGCGCGCGCCACGCGTTCGTGTCGCGCGACTCCACGATGCGCTGCACGAGCGTCACTGCCTCCTGCTCGAACGCGTGGTTCCAGGCCGCCACTGCGGCAAGTCTATCTCAGAACAAGGTCATGCCGACGCCGGCGCCAATCCCGACGAACTCACGCTTCTGGTCCGCCGCATCGTCGGTGCGTTGATACATCTCGCCATAGACCTCGTACGCGCGCTTCGATCCACCGGGACCGCCCGGCCGGTACCAGACGGACGCGCGGTACAGCAGCTCGTCGTAGTTGCCCGTCGACGCCGAGGACGGCATCCACAGCGCACTCGCTTCGATGTCGAGCTGCGCCGGGATCAGGACCATCGCGGCGCGGCCGCGCACGTAGCCGTACCCGTGCGCGAGGTTGAAACCGGCGCCGAAGCTGCCGCCGATGCGGAGGCTGCCCGGACCGCCGCGGCCGATGTTGAACAGCGACACCGCGGTGCCGAACTGCGCCCAGAAGTCGATCGGCGTGGTGCGGATGCCGGTCGAGAACTCGATGCCGTGGAAGTGCCCGTACGCGGAAGGAAGCCCGAGGTAGACGCCCTCGAACGCGAGCTGGCCCTGGGTGACGTCCTTCTCCTCGCCCATCACGGTCGGCGGCGCGTCCTCCATGAAGTTCGGCGCCTTTCCGGTGAGCACGCCAACCGTGAGACGCGACTTATGGAACATGCCGATGCCGCGCTTGCGGTCGTAGTAGTCGTCGACGAACGGCTTGTCGGCCTGCGGCGGTGGCGGGGTCGTCGTCGTGACGGTCACCGAGACCGGTGGCGGTGCGGGTATTGCCGCGGGCGCGGGTGGCGGAGGGGGCGGTGTCACGACGACCGGAGGCGGGAGGTGATTGACCGGCGTGGGCTCGGGCGCTGGAGGTGCATCCGGCGCTGGCGGGGCAGGCGTCGCCGATCCCGAACCGTCACCCGCGGGCGGCGGCGGCAACGGTTCCTCGGCCCACGCCGTCGACGCGAGCACACCCACGAGAGAGAGGGGCAGGAGCTTCATGGCGGACCTCAAAACATCACCCCGGCCTGGACGTAGTAACCGACGCGCGGCTTCTGGATCTCCTGCGCCGTGACGCCGCCCATCAGCGTCACCCGCTTGAACACCACCGTCGACAGATCGAGGTGCCACGGGTGGCTCGCGACCTGCGCTTCCATCATCGTGCCCGGGTTGCCCTGGCTGTCGATGGGCATGTGGAGCTGGCGGTCGACGTCCTCGACGCCGTACTTGAGCCAGTTCCACTCGTACGTCAGGCCGATGCGGACGGCGCCCTTGTAGACACTGGAGATCCGGAACGGCATGCCGAGGTACTTGTACGTGAGCTTCGCGGGCGCGCCCGCGTTGTCGACGATCGAGTCGACCTTGCCGAACCCGAAGCCGGTCTCGAACGCGATCTTGTCGCCGGAGCCGATGTAGAAGTTCAGCTTGTAGCCGCTGGTGTCGCCCATGCCGAACCGATCGCGCGAGTACAGCTGCAGCTCCATGTCGGAGTACTTCGAAGCGAACACGCTGCCGACCGCCTTCGAGGTGTTCTCGCGCATCTGGCGCTTCTCTTCCTCGGAGTAGTACGTGGTCGTCGTCTCCGTGACGATGTAGTCGCCCGACACGTACGACTTCGACGACACGCTCTTCGGTCCCGACGCAGCCATCGCGCCGGCGACCGCGATCAAGAGGCCGACCACCATGCGCGAAGACATGCCGTTGCGGTCGCGCAGGATGATCCCTTGCGACATCGGCGACAGGCCGAGGTTGTTCGACGCGAACTCGGTGCGGCCGCTCTGCACGATCGCGCCGAGCTCGATGCCGAGGCCGTCCTGGCGCAGGCGGCCGTCGAACAGCTTTGTCTTCCGCGGCGAATCGTCGTCGGCGAACGCGACCCCGGAAGAGGCCGCGAGCAACGCCATCGACAGCGTCACAGCGGCAGATCGAGTGAACGGAATGAGCACGATAGGACAATACGCAGGTCACCTGCGGCCCATCAGATGCCCGTGAGGTAACTACCCCGTCCGTACCTCAGGCGATGACGGCGAACGTCTGCTGGTTCAGCGCGACGAGCCGGCCGTCCTCGCCCCACAGCTCGCGGGTCTCGAGGAAGTAGCCATCTGCGCACACCGGCACCGTGCCGCGATAGAGGAGCGGCGCCTCGGGATCGAGCCCGTCGAGGCCGGCGACGATGTCGAGCGTGTAGACGATCGTGGCGAGCGGGCGCGCCTGCGAGAACTTCACGAGCGCGGCCGGCCACCACGCGTCGATCACCGCGGCGACATGTGCGGCATCGCGCGCGCCACCGGGCAGACGCGGCCGGATCCAGCCGACCGTGCTCGCCGGTCCGCCCGACAGCGGGAGGCCGGAGACCACGCGGTACTCGAAGTGCTGCGTGAACTCGGGCGCGGTGAACGATGCCTCGGTCGGCCCGATCTTCGAGGGTTCGAGCGTGCGCCACGACGGCGCCTCGGGCGGCTTGATGTCGATCCAGGCGACTGGCCCTTCACCGCGGCGCGTTGCCGCGAGCACCGCGACCGCGTGCGTCTTGATCTCGCCGCCCTGTGAGAGGTGTGCGCGCACCGTGGAGACCGAGCTGCCCGAGCGCAGCACCTCGACGTGGATCTCCGACGGACCCGGCGCGACGGGGGCCGGCAGCTCCGCGGTCACCGACCGAACGACGCGCTTCGGATCGCCGAGCTTCTCCTCGATCGCGCGGATCAGCGACGCGACGACCAGCCCGCCGTACGCGCCGCGTCCCTGCGCCCAGCCCGCCGGGACATCGATCCTGTGACGATCGCCAGCGAGCTTCGGAGTGCTGAGGTCGCTGAGGGACTCCATGTCCCTACCTTGTCAGTCAGTCGCGGTGATTACCAGGCGACCGCCGACCTGCGTGATCGTGTAGCGCCGCGGCATGTGGCCACCGAACGGGCTCTCGTAACCCTGGTACTGCTCGACCATCTTCGCCATCTCGAGCTCCTTCCCGGCCATCAGCCAGAGGTACGGCGCGAGGATCAGGAGCTGGAACGGACCGCCGGCGAGCGCCCAGACACCGAACGCGATCGCGACGGCGCGCGACACGTGGACCGAGATCTCCGTCGCCCGGACGAAGCGGAGCTTCTTCGCGAGTGCCGCACGCAGGATTCGCCCACCGTCCATGGGGAGCGCAGGGATGAGGTTGAAGACCGCGAGCGCGAGGTTGATCCAACCGATCACCGAGATGATGTGGACCTGCGTCAGCGCACCGAGACCAAGACCAAGAGCGGCGAGCGCGAGGGACACGGCGGGCCCGGCCGCCGCGATCGCGATCTCCTGGTTCGGGTTGCGCGGCATGCCCTCCATCTTCGCGGCACCGCCCAGGAAGCCGAGCTCGATCCCAGTGACGTGCACGCGCAGCTTGCGTGCGACGAGCGCGTGCCCGAGCTCGTGCAACAGCACGGAACCGAAGGCAAGCGACACGATGATCACGCCCGACAGACCACCGAACGCGAGGAACACCACACCGAGCAGGACGAGGAAGCTCGCGTTGATCTCGATGGGGAAGCCGAGGAGGCGTCCCAACCGCCAGGACTTGAACATGGTGACATCGTGCTCACCCAGGACCCGGCGTCAATCCCTCCCACCGTCGAGGATCCTGCCCGAACGACCGGGCGGGCATGCCCCTTGCTCGGCTAGCTCCGCATGAAGACCATCGTCTCCGCGCTCGCGGTGGCGTTCGTCGCGACGGCGGCGAGCGCACAGGCCGATCCGAGAAGCTCTCAACAGCCGGAGGGCAGCCAGCTCGCCGCCATCGAGTTCGAGCGCGGCTCGGCGAGGCTCGATCGCGGAAAGGACGCGGGCTTTGGAATGATCGCAGCGTGGCTCGAGGAGAACCCCGACGGGCTGGTCGTCCTCGATGGTCACGCAGATCCGTCGGGCCCGACCCGTGGCAATCTCAAGCTGTCGTTCGCGCGCGCGAAGGCGGTGCGCGAGGCGCTGGTGACGGTCGGCGTCGACCCGGATCACATCGTGATCGCGGCGTTCGGCGAGGGCGGTCCGGCGAGCACACGTGATCGCCGCGTCATCGCGTGGGGCACCCGCGCGGGCATGAAGGCGATCGTCGCTCGCACTCGTGCGATCGGGCCGTCGATCGTCTCGACGGGCCTCATCAGCGCGCTCGAGATGAATCCACGGCCGGTTGTTGCGTCTCGCTAGCGGTTGACGAGCTGGCCGATCCGGCGCGCGAGCTCGTTGCGATCCTCGGGCTCGATCCACGGGATCGAGACCTTCGCGAGGTCGGTGCCGTGCGGATCGGCGAACCGGATGTAGTCGCCCCACACGGT
The DNA here is from genome assembly GCA_013813765.1 of Deltaproteobacteria bacterium. Lineage (GTDB taxonomy): Bacteria > Myxococcota_A > Polyangia > Haliangiales > Haliangiaceae > JABFXX01. Next base: position 8,540 of record JACCRC010000496.1, read on the forward strand.
GACGCCGTGTTGTGACTTCACCGTGATCTCCGCCGTCCCCTTCTTCGCGGGAATCACGATCCTGCCATCGTCGTGGATCGACATCGCGAACCGGGCACGATCACGGAACAGCCGGCGCGCATAGACAACGAACCGATCACCGTGGTCGGCCACCAGCACCTTGTCGAGGCCGCGCCCGATCTCGATCGCGCGTCGGATCTTTCCGGCGTGCTGGGCGAGCTCCGTGCGTAGCCGGGCGGCGAGGCGGTCGAGTGATGCCAGGGCGCTGAGCCCGCCGGGCTCCATGAGGTTCACCGGCTCGACGCCGAAGATGCGACGCATCCCTACCCGGGCGGGGACCTTCGGATCGACCTCGATCCAGACCCCGAGATCCTCGTGGGGGACGTCGCGCGCGACCACCAGGCAGCCCTCGATCTTGAGCGAGACCCGGTGGTCCCTCGAGGCGCGCCTCTTGTGGTGCTCGATCACGGTCGCGAACTTGTCGGCGATATGAAGCGTTCGACTCCCGACGCTTAGCTTGATCGCGTGGGGGGCCAGCTCTGCGGACAGCGTGCCGTCGGCGGTGGGGGCCTCGAGGCCGTCGCCCGCATCGTCGCGATAGGCCACGCGTCGAGGGTAGCCGACGCCGCGGCAGGTAGGTATAACCGCCCCCGCATGACCGCCCAGTACACGTACGTGATGAAGGACCTGCGCAAGCTGGTTCCTCCCAAGCGCGAGATCCTGAAGGGGATCTGGTTGTCGTTCTACCCCGGCGCGAAGATCGGCGTACTCGGCAACAACGGTGCCGGCAAGAGCACGCTGCTGAGGATCATGGCAGGCGTCGACAAGGATTTCCTCGGCGAGGCGTGGCCAGCGCCCGGTCTGCGCATCGGTTACCTCCCGCAGGAGCCGCAGCTCGATCCCACGAAGGACGTGAAGGGCAACGTCGACGAAGGCGTCGCCGAGACGCGCGCGCTGCTGCAGAAGTTCGAGGACATCTCCATGAAGCTCGGCGAAGACATGCCGCCGGCGAAGATGGAGAAGCTGCTCGAGGAGCAGGGCCGGCTCCAGGATCAGATCGAGGCCGCGAACGCGTGGGAGCTCGACCACACCGTCGAGATGGCGATGGATGCACTGCGCTGCCCGCCGGGCGACGCCGACGTCACGAAGATCTCCGGTGGGGAGCGGCGCCGCGTCGCGCTGTGCCGTCTCCTCCTGTCCAGGCCCGACATGCTGCTGCTCGACGAGCCCACGAACCACCTCGATGCCGAGAGCGTCGCGTGGCTCGAGCGCATGCTCGAGGAGTTCCGCGGCACCGTCGTCGCGATCACGCACGATCGCTACTTCCTCGACAACGTCGCGAAGTGGATCCTCGAGCTGGATCGCGGCGAGGGCCACCCGTTCGAGGGTAACTACTCCGGCTGGCTCGAGCTCAAGGCGAAGCGCCACAAGGACGAGGAGCGCCAGGCGGACGCTCGCTCGAAGATGCTCGCGCGCGAGCTCGAGTGGGTGCGGCTGTCGCCGAAGGCTCGCCAGGCCAAGAGCAAGGCGCGCCTCAACCGCTACGACGAGATGGTCGCGGAGGCTCAGAAGGAGCAGCGCGATAGCTCGCTCGAGATCGTGATCCCGCCGGGGCCGCGTCTCGGTGGCGAGGTCGTTTCGTTCGAGGGCGTGTCGAAGTCGTTCGGCGATCGACAGCTGATCGACAACCTGACGTTCAAGCTGCCTCGCGGCGGCATCGTCGGCGTGATCGGCCCGAACGGCGCCGGCAAGACCACGCTGTTCCGCATGATCATGGGCGTCGAGAAGCCCGACAAGGGCACGATCAAGGTCGGGGATACCGTCAAGCTCGGCTACGTCGACCAGAGCCGCGACGCGCTCGACGACGCGAAGACGCTGTACGACGAGATCAGCGAGGGCTCTGAGACCATGCAGCTCGGCGAGCGCAGCGTGAACTCGCGCTCGTACGTCTCGAGCTTCAACTTCAAGGGCCAGGATCAGCAGAAGCGCGTCGGCATCCTCTCCGGTGGTGAGCGCAACCGCGTCCACCTCGCGAAAATGATCAAGCGCGGCGGCAACCTCCTGCTCCTCGACGAGCCGTCGAACGATCTCGATGTCGACACGCTGCGCGCGCTCGAGGACGGCCTCGAGAAGTTCCCGGGCTGCGCCGTCGTCATCAGCCACGATCGGTGGTTCCTCGATCGTATCGCGACGCACATCCTCGCGTTCGAGGGCGACAGCCACGTGGAGTGGTTCGAGGGCAACTTCCAGGACTACGAGGCCGACCGCAAGCGCCGCCTCGGCGACGACGCGGATCAGCCGCACCGGATCAAGTACAAGCCGATCCGGACCTAGGCGTGTGTGCCCTTGCGGCGATCGACCTCCGCACCGCCTGCGGCGCCGCTGCGCGGGTCGGCACGCCGACCCTTGCGATCGTGCTGCTGCTCGCGTGCGGCGGCGCGACGTCGTTCCCGGTTGCGCTGAAGGGTGCGACGAACAAGAACGTCGTCGCGCACGACAAGGCGCGTGACGAGCTGATGCTGCAGGCGAACGGTGCACCGTTCGATCCCCTCGTCGCGGTGGTCGAGCTCAACCAGCAGGCGTTACCGGCCGGCGGCATCGTCGGCCTGCGCCCTGGCGAAGGGTTGTACGCGCTGCCCGACGGCGAGCTGATGCTGATGACGAAGTCGTGCATCCGCGGCAGCTCGTGTGGCTGCGAGGTCAGCCGCGAGTACGTGTATCTCAAGAAGCCCGAGGGCACGGTGGTCGTTGCGCGACTGACCCCAGTCGTGTCGCTGCGCGAGATCCATATCGACAGGTGCGGCTTCGGCTGCGGGCAGCCCGCACCGCCGGCGCTGCGAACGGCCGCGCGGCTCGGCGTGAAAGAGGTCGCGGCGATCAAGTTCGTCGAGGCCACGTATCCGTACGAGCTGGTCGTCGAGACCTGCGACGACCCGGTGCCCCGGCCGTGAGTGACCTCGGCGATCCTCCGCGCGCGCTCACGGATTCGATGCGGCGCTACATCGAGGACGGAGCGGCGAACCTGACGGGGATGTGGATCGGTGGCGCCGTGCTGTCCACGATCATGCACGTCATCATGGTTGCGGCGACGGGCAACTGGCGCTGGCCTCCCGTGTTCACACTGCTGTTCGTCGTCCTCGCGATCGTCAGCGGCAAGCGCCGCGCGGACATGCGGCGACGGCTGACGCGCGTGCTCACCGAGGGGGCGATCACGGGCGCGGTCGTGCGCCACGTTCACCAGATGCAGCACCGGCGACTAGTGACCACCACGGTGAGCTATCGCGTCGAAGGCACGAGTCGCGATGTGCAGGTCGCCATGGCCGAGCAGGGACTCGCGTGCATCCAGGTCGGCATGCGCGATGAGGTCGTGTATTTGCCGAGCGAGCCCGACCTCGTGGTCCCGACGTTCCTGCTCACCTAACAGAATCTCGGTGACAGCGCGGTATCGGTCTTGCTTCAGCTCAAGACATGCGGCCGTTCTTGCTAGCAGCGATGGTCTGTCTCGGAGGCGCTGTGGTCGCGCATGGCGATCCTGGCGTCACGAAGACGCCCACCGAGCGCAAACCGGCTCCGACGACTCCTGACGAGGGTGCCAGTGGCGTCGTGCGCTGTGCCGACGGAACGCTGACGACGGCGGCGGGGCGCGGTGCCTGCTCGGGACACGGCGGTCTGCTCGACGAGGCAAGATCCAAGAAGCTCGTGCGAGGAACGCGCTGCGTCGACGGATCGCTCTCGAAGTCGACCGGCCGGGGTGCCTGCTCGGGTCACGGCGGCGTGCTCTCGGGCGGTGCGATTCCGACAGGCCCGGAGCCATCCTCCCTCGGAGCGCGCTGCGCCGACGGGACGGTGTCCACGGCGAGGGGGCGCGGTGCCTGCTCGCACCATGGCGGCGTAGCGAAACAGAAGCGGATCCAGCGCACCGAACAATCGCGCCTGGGCGAACCGATGGCGCGCTGCCGCGACGGCTCGATCGCGTACAGCTCGCATCGTGGCGGTTCGTGCGCGAAGCACGGCGGCGTTCGCGAGTGGCTCAGCTCGTAGTCACGGCCGCGGTGTGGGTGGCTTGTGATCGTGGTCGCCGTGCTTGTTGGCGTGGTGAGGCTCGAGCTTGACCTCCGCGAGGATCGGGCGATGATCGCTAGCGCGGCGCGCGAGGTCGGAATCGCAGCGCGAGAGCTTGCAGAACTCGACGGCGCCACGCACGAAGATCGCATCGAGCGCGCGTACGGGACCCCATGCGGGAAACGTCAGGGGGCGGCGTTCGATACCGCGGAACCCCGACGGAGCAAGCAGCTCACCGAGCCCGCCGTAGACGTCGTTGAGGTCACCACCGACGACGACCGGCGTGTCGTGGTGGAGGTGCGCGAAGGGATGGCTCTTGAGGAACATGTCGAGCTGACGCATGCGCTCGTAGCGGGCCAGACCGAGGTGCATGTTGAACACGTGAACCGTGCGGTCGACGTCGTCGTGCCGGACGCGCAGCACGCCGTGCAGCACGCTGCGCTTCTTCTTGAACCGCAGCGTGAGATCGATGTTCGAGCTCTCGATCAGCGGATATCGCGACAGGATCGCGTTGCCGTACTGGCCACCCCCGCGGATGTCCACGTTAGGAAACCACGTGTGATATTTGAGCCCGAGCTGCTCCCCGAGCAGCTCCGCCTGGCGATCGCCGTTCGACCGCTTCACGCCCGCATCGACCTCCTGCAGCATCACGACATCGCAGTCGAGCTTCCGGATCACCTCGACAATTCGCGACGGCTCGTACCGGCGGTCGATGCCGCCGATGCACTTGTGGATGTTGTAGGACAGGACGCGGAGCTTCACGACGCGACCTCGCGCGAGGGTTCGAGTGAAGCGGGTGCTGGAACCGACAGCTGCGCGACAACAACGGTTTCGTCGTCGGCGAGCGGATGACCGGCGCGATGGGCCGCAACGCCCGACTGCACGAGGTCATGGACTTGCGGCGGAGTCAGGCGGTTCTTGTCGAGGCGCTTCAACAGGTGCTGCAGCCGGCGATCTCCGAACGGTGTCCCCGCGGGATCCTTCGCTTCGATCACACCATCGGTATACCAGACGACGAGATCGCCGGCCTGTATCGAGCGCTGGAGGACGCGCGGCGCCGTGGGCACGCCGCTGCCCAGGGGATTCCCGCGGCCTACCAGCGCGTGCAGCTCCACCGCCTTGTCGGTCGCACGGCACAAGTACGGCGCGGTGTGACCGCAGGACACGAACCGGATCTCGCGGGCGCGCGGATCGATCACGGCGGCGAAGCACGTCATCGCGAGCTGCCCGCCACCGACGCGCCGCACGGCCGTATCGAGCGCCTCGGTGAGCTCGGTGAGCTGCAGCTTCGAGCCGCTCCGGCGCACGAACACGTCGCACGCGCCGATCGCTGCAGCGGTGACCATCGCCGACGCGACGCCGTGACCCGTGACGTCGCCGATCGCGACGAGCACGCGCCCATCGCCAAGCGGATACACGCACCAGAAGTCACCGGCGCAGCGGGTCGCGGGCTGCCACGAGCCGATCACGGTGATGTCGCCGATCACATGCGGTCCCTTGCCGGGCAGGAGCTCGCCCTGCACGGTCGCCGCGAGCTGGACCTCGCGGGCGAGGGCGGCGCGCTCTCCCGCGCGGCGGGCCATTCGCGCGTGCAGCAGCGCCTCGGCGAGCCGCTCCGCCGTGCGCTCGAGGAATGACAGCGGGCGCCGCGGAGCCGCTTCGTCGTCGATGGCACGACGATC